>NZ_MAPV01000044.1 GCF_001700505.1 Streptomyces mutomycini | reverse complement strand
GGAGTGTGGCGGCGGCCACACCCTCGTGCATGCGTCCGGATACTCAGATCCGCGGCTGAGTAGGTCCCTGCGCGCAGACTGGATCCATGGACTGGAATCACTTTCGCTTCAGGACCGTGTGGGAGCTGCCCGCGCCGCCCGACACCGTGTACGCCGCCCTGGAGCGCGCCGAGGACTACCCGCGCTGGTGGCCCCAGGTACGGGGGGTAAACCGCATCGACGACACGGCCGCCACGACGCGCATCCGCTCGTTCCTCCCGTACGACCTCGTCCTGACACTGCGGCAGCGGCACAGCGACCCCGCCGCACGGACACTCGAAGCGGTGATGAGCGGCGACCTCGAAGGGTGGGCGCGCTGGACCGTCGCCGCGCACCACGGCGGCAGCAGGATCGTGTACGAGCAGGAATCCGACGTACGCAGGGCGCTGCTGCGCCGGCTCGCCGTACCCGGGCGTCTCGTCTTCCGGGCCAACCACGCCCTGATGATGCGCGCCGNNGGGCGATTAGCTCAGTGGGAGAGCGCTTCGTTCACACCGAAGAGGTCACTGGTTCGAAACCAGTATCGCCCACCCGGGAAAGGCCGGTCCGTCAGCGTCATCGACGGGCCGGCTTTCGCGTATCCGGCCGTAGCTAGGCCACCGCGGGCAGCTCCGGACGCAGCGGCCACGCCGGATCGACCGCCTCCGGTGCGCCGTTCTTGTCGAACCACGCCTGCAGCCCGCGCGCCTGGGCCGCGTGCCAGACCGCCTGCAGCGAGTGCACCTGAGCAGGTGACAGCCGCTCCAGCCGGGCGGAGAACCGCCTGCCCACCGCCCGCACCAGCTCCAGTGAGGCCGCCGCGTCGGCCGCGGCGTCGTGCGCGCCGTCGAGCGTCACCCCGTACAGCTCGCACAGGTCCGTCAGGGTGCGGCGGCCCTTGCGGTAGCGGTCCAGGTGCTTGTCCAGCACCCGCGGATCCAGCACACACAGCGGTTTGCTCCCCAGACAGCCGGAGAGTGACGACGCGCGGTGGCGCCTGAGTTCCCTGTCCAGCAGCGTCAGGTCGAACGGCGCGTTCATCACGACCAGGGGCCGCCCCGTCGCGCACTGCTCCGCCAGCGCCCGGGCTATCTCCTCGACGACCGGTGCGGGCCACCGGCCGTTGCGCTGCAGATGGTCGTCGGTCAGACCGTGGATCCCGGTGGCGCCCGGAGGCACCGGAATCCCCGGATTGACCAGCCAGCGGGTGACGCGGAGCCGTCCGCCCGCCATGTCCTGGACGACGAGAGCGGCCGACACGATCCGGTCCTCCTCGACGTCCACGCCCGTCGTCTCGGTGTCAAAAGCCGCCAACGGCCCCTCGAACCAATGTGTCATCCCCGAACTCCTCGCGCCTGCACGGCAGATGGCCGGATTCCCCTGCCCGGTTCGGTGATACCCGCACCCTATGCCGGATACGCCGTTTACGGCCCGGCTCCTGCGGTGACAACACAGGTGACGGGCAAGGAAGTTGACCAGCCCGCAAGCGGAGACGGGCAACCGGTCGGCACAGCCCGGAAGGCACGGAGCCATGGCGCTCGCGCAGCCGACCCCAGGGAGTCCCGCCCGCACCGAGGACCACGGGGGAAAGCCACCGCAGCAGCGGAACACACCACCGCTGCGCGGCACACTCGCCACCACCGCCTGCATGGAGACCCTCCAGGTGGGGTACCTCCACGCGGTGGCAGCCGCAGCGGGCTGCTCACTGTCGCAGCCCTTTCCCGACAACGGCATCGACTGGCACGTCAGCCACGGTGCCCCCGACCACACCGTCGACGACGAGGTGACCGTCAAGGTGCAGCTCAAATGCACCTACCAGATCCCCCCGCACCCACCCGGCGCCTCCTTCTCCTTCACCCTGGACAACGCCCATCTGGTGAAGCTCGCGAGAACCCCCGTGTCGGTGCACAAGATCCTGGTCGTGATGCTCGTGCCCCGCAGCCAGGACGACTGGCTGCGGGCCGGACACGACGGGCTGGACCTGCGCCACTGCTGTTACTGGACGAATCTGGCCGGCCACCCGGTGACCGGCAGACACCGGACCACCGTGCGGGTCCCGACCTCGCGGATCTTCGACGACCGCGCACTCTGCGACATCATGGCCCGAGTCGGGGCGGGAGGGAGACCCTGATGCACCGGTCGACGGAGGAGCCCACCGGAGGGACGGTCCCGGCGGGCGGCCGCACGCACCCGTACGCCGACGGCCCGGACCCCGGACCGGGCCCCGACCCCGCCGGCGTCGACCCCGCGGTGCTCGGGGCTCTGCTGCGGCGGCACGGCTGGCACCGGCGCGGAGGTGCGCGGGGGCGCTACAGCCGCTGGGTCCCGCCCGGCCCGCTCGCGTCGGCCACCAGCCTGCTCGTGCCGGACACCACCGCCTTCCCCGACAGCGAGGACCTGGTCGCCGAAGCGCTCGCCGCGCTCACCCGCAGCGCCGTTCCCTCGGCCCGCGACATCCTCGTCGCCCTCACCGTGCCCAGCGACGAGATCCGCTGGTGGCGCGACGTCCCCGAAGGCGCCTCGGGAGCCGCCGACTGGACCGGCGCCGACCAGCTGCGCACGGCGGCCCGGCAGATACTCCTCGCCGGATCCCTCGCCGCCCGGGGCCGGGCCGGCCACCACGGGGCGCGGCACCGGAGAAAGGCCCGGAACGCCCTGGACGGCACCCTCGTCGGGCCCGCGGACGACGGCCGCGGCCTCACCGCCTTCGTCCCGGTCACCGCGGGACGAGCCGTCGCCGTACAGCTCTACGCGGCACTGCACGCGGCCCGGGAGGCCGTCGACTACCAGCGCGCCACCGGCGGCATGGAGGCTTTCGACGCCGCGGTCGCCGCCGGGGTCAGCCGGGAACTGACCGAGGCGGTCGTCGCCCTCGTCCGGGGCTCGGAAGGCACCAGGATCACCCTGGCCTGGGCGCCCGCGGCCGGGACACCCGAAGGGTGCCCCGCGAGCCCCGAGCCCGTGGAGTTCTCGCCCGGCGACCTGCCCGCACTCAGACTGGCGGGAGCCCGCTACCTGCGGGACGAACCAGCCGTCGCCGTCAGGATCACCGGCGCCGTCGTACGGCTGCGCCGTTCCGGGCCGCGCGGCCCCGGCGTCGTACGGCTGCGGGTGCTGGCGGGTGCGGAGGTCGGGCACGTGCGGATCGAGCTCGACGAGGAGGCCTACCGGATCGCCGGCCACGCGCATCTGGTCGGACTCCCGCTGCGCGTGGAGGGCAGGCTGGAGAACCGGGGCGGCTTCCGGAGGCTCAGCGGCGCCTCACAGGTCGCTCCGGTCCAGGTGGACGAGGCGGAGCGGGACCGCCTGATGAAGTCGCTCCAAGAGAACGTCGACTTCTTCGAGGAGGCCTGTACGGGGGAGGAGGGATAGCCCCGGGGTACCCCTGCGGTATCCCTTTCGCGTCCGGGGCCTCCGGCTCGGTACGATTCCTCTTGCGCGCGCAGGAGAAATGCGACGCACCCCCTCAGTCAGGAGAGACCGGTGTCAGACGTCCGTGTGATCATCCAACGCGATTCCGAGCGGGAAGAGCGCGTGGTGACGACGGGTACGACGGCCGCCGAGCTCTTCCCCGGGCAGCGCACCGTCGTTGCCGCACGGGTCGAGGGCGAGCTGCGCGACCTCGCGTACGAGCTCCGGGACGGCGAGGTCGTCGAGCCCGTCGAGATCTCGTCCGAGGACGGCCTGAACATCCTGCGGCACTCCACCGCGCACGTGATGGCGCAGGCGGTGCAGGAGCTGCACCCCGAGGCCAAGCTGGGCATCGGCCCGCCGGTCAAGGACGGCTTCTACTACGACTTCGACGTCGAGAAGCCGTTCACGCCCGAGGACCTCAAGGCCATCGAGAAGAAGATGCAGGAGATCCAGAAGCGGGGACAGAAGTTCTCCCGCCGGGTGGTCTCCGACGATGCCGCCCGCGAGGAGCTCGCCGACGAGCCGTACAAGCTGGAGCTCATCGGCATCAAGGGCTCCGACTCCGTCGCGAGCGCCGGCGACGGCGCGGACGTCGAGGTGGGCGGCGGCGAGCTGACCATCTACGACAACCTCGACCCGAAGACCGGCGACCTGTGCTGGAAGGACCTCTGCCGGGGCCCGCACCTGCCCACCACCCGCTTCATCCCCGCGTTCAAACTGATGCGGAACGCGGCGGCATACTGGCGGGGCAGCGAGAAGAACCCGATGCTCCAGCGCATCTACGGGACCGCGTGGCCCAGCAAGGACGAGCTCAAGGCGCACCTGGAGTTCCTGGAGGAGGCCGCCAAGCGCGACCACCGCCGCCTCGGCAACGAGCTGGACCTGTTCTCCTTCCCCGACGAGATCGGCCCCGGTCTCGCGGTCTTCCACCCCAAGGGCGGCGTCGTCCGCCGGGCCATGGAGGACTACTCGCGGCGCCGCCACGAGGAGGAGGGCTACGAGTTCGTCTACAGTCCCCACGCCACCAAGGGCAAGCTCTTCGAGAAGTCCGGCCACCTGGACTGGTACGCCGACGGCATGTACCCGCCCATGCAGCTCGACGACGGGGTGGACTACTACCTCAAGCCGATGAACTGCCCGATGCACAACCTGATCTTCGACGCTCGCGGCCGCTCGTACCGCGAACTGCCGCTCCGCCTCTTCGAGTTCGGCACGGTGTACCGCTACGAGAAGTCGGGTGTGGTCCATGGGCTGACCCGCTCGCGCGGCTTCACCCAGGACGACGCGCACATCTACTGCACCAAGGAGCAGATGGCACAGGAGCTCGACCGGACACTCACGTTCGTCCTGAACCTGCTCCGCGACTACGGTCTGACCGACTTCTACCTGGAACTGTCCACCAAGGACCCGGAGAAGTACGTCGGCTCCGACGAGACCTGGGAAGAGGCCACCGAGACGCTGCGCCAGGTCGCCGAGAAGCAGAACCTGCCGCTGGTCCCGGACCCGGGCGGCGCCGCGTTCTACGGTCCGAAGATCTCGGTGCAGTGCAAGGACGCCATCGGGCGCACCTGGCAGATGTCGACCGTGCAGCTCGACTTCAACCTCCCGGAGCGCTTCGACCTGGAGTACACCGGCCCGGACGGCACCAAGCAGCGCCCGGTCATGATCCACCGCGCGCTGTTCGGCTCCATCGAGCGGTTCTTCGCGGTGTTGCTCGAGCACTACGCGGGCGCGTTCCCGGTCTGGCTGGCCCCGGTCCAGGCGGTCGGTATCCCGATCGGTGACACCCACATCCCGTACCTCCAGGAGTTCGCCGCCGAGGCGCGCAAGAAGGGGCTGCGGGTCGAGGTGGACGCCTCCTCCGACCGGATGCAGAAGAAGATCCGTAACCACCAGAAGGCCAAGGTGCCGTTCATGATCATCGTCGGTGACGACGACATGAACGCGGGAACGGTGTCCTTCCGCCACCGCGACGGTTCGCAGGAGAACGGCATCGCCCGTGACGAGGCGATCGCCAAGCTGGTCGACGTGGTGGAGCGTCGCGTACAGGTGTGATCCCTGCCCAGGGAGAGGCCCCCGGAGAGCTACACGCTCTCCGGGGGCCTCTTCTCGTCCTCCCGGGTGAACACCTGCAGCAGCCACGACGAGAACGACCCCGTCACCGCTCCCAGCAGCGCCAGCCCGCAGGCCATCAGCCCCGCCGCGACGACCCGGCCGCCCGGTGTGACCGGCACGGCGTCCCCGTAGCCGACCGTCGTGAGCGTCGCGCACGCCCACCACACCGCGTCCCCGAACGTGCGGATCGTGGAGCCCGGCGCCCCCCTCTCCTGCTGGTACACCGCGAGCGCGGCGGAGAAACCGAGGAGCACGGTCGTGATGCCCGCATACGTCATCACCCGGGCGTAGAGGCTCATCCGGGGCTGTTCCCGGCGCTGCTGGACCGCCGTGTAGAGCTTGACCACGCGCAGCGGGCGCAGCAGCGGCAGGAGCAGGACGACCGTGTCCAGCCGGTGGGCGCGCACGAAGTGCCGGCCCTGGCCGCTGAGCCGGAGCCGTACCCCGTAGTCCACGGCGAAGAGCAGCCAGGTCGCTGCGACGAGGGCGAGTGCGATGTCGCGCCAGGGCTGGGCGCCGGCGGGGGCGAGGACCCGGACCGTGTAACCGGTGAGGAAGACCAGGGCCGCGGCGAAGAGCGGCACCTCGGTGCGCTGCTCCCAGTCCTTCAGCCGGTCGGGGTCGGGGGCCGTGGGGCGGTCGCTCATGGCGTCAGCATCGCGCTGCACCGGCGGGGTCGGCCCCGGCGACACGCGCGGCGGGAGCGACGCAATATGCTGACGGGCATGACGAGTGAGCCGGAGCAGCAGATCGGAGTGGGGACGCCCGACGCGTTCCAGCGCCTGTGGACGCCCCACCGGATGGCCTACATCCAGGGTGAGAGCAAGCCGAGCGGCCCGGGAGCCGGGGACGGCTGTCCGTTCTGCGAGATCCCGTCGAAGTCGGACGAGGACGGTCTGATCATCGCGCGCGGCGAGAAGGTCTACGCGGTGCTCAATCTCTATCCGTACAACGGCGGACATCTGATGGTGGTGCCGTACCGGCACGTGGCCGACTACACGGAGCTCGACGCCCCGGAGACCGCTGAGCTGGCCGACTTCACCAAGCGGGCCATGGTCGCGCTGCGGGCCGCGTCCGGAGCCCACGGCTTCAACATCGGGATGAACCAGGGCGCGGAGGCCGGCGCCGGCATCGCCGCCCACCTCCACCAGCATGTGGTGCCGCGCTGGGGCGGGGACACCAACTTCATGCCGGTCGTGGGACACACGAAGGTGCTCCCGCAGCTGCTGGGGGACACCCGCACGATGCTGGCCGGTGTGTGGCCGGCCGTGCTCCCGTCGGTCTGAGCCGGGCCGCCCCCGGCGGGCTCGCGCGTCCCGGCCGCCCCCGGCGGGCTCACGCGTCGTAGACGTCGGCCTTCCGCGGGGCGGGGTCCTGGACCAGGCCGCTGAGGATCATCGAGCGGTTGTCGAAGCGCTCGATGTCGGCACCGTGCTCCTTCAGGACCCGCATCGTCGCGGAGTGGACGACGCGCAGGACCGGGGTGGCCGTCCGCATGGCGTCGTCCGCCATGAAGCGGTGGCCCCACGGCTTGGCCGCCCAGGCGTGACGCAGGCCGAAGGGCTCGGGCAGGACGATCTTGCCGCCCAGGTAGTCGAGCAGCGGCGGATACCAGGTGAAGGGGGCACGCAGGGAGAGCCTGACGACCTCGCTCGCCTTGACGACGGGGAGCGTGATCTTGCGGGTCTCCCAGAAGCGGACCGCCTTCTTCACCGTCTTGGTCGGCGCCTCCGGCTTGCTCAGGAAGAGGGAGTGGACGGGGCCCAGGGCGTGCCCGGTCACCTCGATCCGCAGGGTCTCGTGGAGCACGGTGACGGTGATCAGCATCGTGATCACCAGCTGGCCGTCCCAGAGGGTGAACTGCACGCCCAGGTAGTGGCGGTTGCCGCTGCCGAACTGCTGGTGGTTGCAGATGCGCTGTATCTCGTGGGGCTTGATCTGGAAGGTGGCCACGTCCTCGCCCTCGGGGCGGGAGACGGAGTCCGCGTTCTCGCCGACGGGGGAGACGATCCAGTGCTTGACGGACGGCGTGGGGAAGCCGCCGGTGTTCAGCGGGCCGCGCTCCAGCATCTTCAGCTGGTCGTGGATGGCCCGTACGACGTCCCAGCTGCGGAACTGGTGGATCTCCTTCGCGGGGTCCTCCGGCGTGAGTTCCTCCGCGAGCTGCCAGCTGCCCCAGCGGGTGCCCATGCCGAGGATGCCCTTGGGGCCCGCGTAGAAGACGGCGTTGGACTGCTGCTCGGCGGAGAGCTTCTCCAGTCCCTGGCGCAGGGCCTCGCGGGCCGTCTCGTTGGGGTTCTTGGGTACGGCCTCGGGGATCTTCGCGCTGACGCCGGTGCCGGAGAGGAGCCCGTCCCAGCGGGCCCTCAGGTCCTTGACCGAGGCTTCCGCGATCCGTTTGGCGAGCAGCCAGCCGATCAGCGGGGCGATGGCCGCGGCGCGCAGGTAGAGGCCCGCGAATCCGGTGAGCGGCATGGTGATCAGGAAGAACGCGGCGGCGCAGCCGAGCACGACGAGCAGGACGCCGCCCAGAGCCTGGAAGAACTTGTCCTTGGACTTGTTGAGGACGTCGCGCAGCCGGAAGGCGAGGACCCACAGGACCAGTCCGGGCAGGAAGGCGAAGCCGAAGACGGCGGTGACCAGGGTGAGCTTGGTGTCACGCGCCTTGCGCAGGTTGGTCGCGGACAGGCAGTGCTCCACGACGGTCCGCGGGTCGGTACCGAAGGACTGGATGAGTGCTTTCCGGTCGCCGCCCAGCATGCGTTCCTGCACCGCACGGGAGAACGCCTCGCCCAGATTCGGCTTGAAGTAGTCGGACTTGAACAGCTTGGACTCGCCCGGCTTCACCTCGGACTTGTGCCACTCGGAGTTGGCCTTGAGGATCTCCGTCACATCGCTGTCGCGGTACGCGGCGGAGGCGAGGGCGCTGGTCGCCACCGCCTGCCCTCCCGAACCCTGGAGCGGGATCTGCGCTCCGGGAGAGAAATCGAATCCGTCGTTGGCCACTGTCGCCCCCACTCGCCCGCACGGTCTGCTCCTGCGGCTGTTCCCAACTACCGTACTTCGCACACCTTCTGAGCTGGGCCCACAGCGTATCGTCCGGGCCGGTCGCCCGCCCGCCGATGAGTCCGGGAGCGGGCGCGAGGGGCCGAATCCAGTCAACTAGCCGACATATGTGCTGTTTTCCGTCGCTTCGCGGATGCGTTCGGCGAGTTGCGGGGGCATCGGTTCGTGCCGGGCGTACGCCCGGTCGAACCGTCCGGTGCCGTGCGTCAGCGAGCGGAGATCGACGGTGTACCTGCCGATCTCGATCTCCGGCACCTCGGCACGCACGAGTGTGCGCTCGTCAGCCGCCTGTTCGGTGCCGACCACCCGGCCACGCCGCCCCGCGAGGTCGCTCATCACCGCCCCCACGTAGTCGTCGGGCACCAGGACGCCGACCTCCGCGACGGGTTCGAGGAGCTGGACGCGGCTGTCGGCCGCGGCCTCGCGCAGCGCCAGCGCGCCCGCGGTCTGGAAGGCGGCGTCGGAGGAGTCGACCGAGTGCGACTTCCCGTCGACCAGGGTGACGCGCACGTCGACGAGGGGGTGCCCGGCCGCGATTCCGCGGGCCGCCTGGGCGCGTACGCCCTTCTCCACCGAAGCGATGAACTGCCGCGGCACCGAGCCGCCGGCCACCTTGTCGACGAACTCGAGGCCGGCACCGGGCGGCAGCGGCTCCACCTCGATCTCACAGATCGCGTACTGCCCGTGGCCGCCTGACTGCTTGACGTGCCGGCCCCGCCCGACGGCACGGGAGGCGAACGTCTCGCGCAGCGGCACGCGATGGGGTTCGGCGTCGACCTGCACGCCGTACCGGCTGCGCAGATGTTCCAGCGCGACGTCCGTGTGCGCCTCACCCATGCACCACAGCACGACCTGGCGGGTGTCCTGGTTCTGCTCCAGACGCATGGTGGGATCCTCGGCGACCAGACGTGCAAGGCCCTGCGAGAGCTTGTCCTCGTCGGCCTTGCCGTGGGCGCGGACCGCCAGCGGGAGCAGCGGGTCGGGCATGGTCCAGGGCTCCATCAGCAGTGGTTCCCCGCCGCCCGAGAGGGTGTCCCCGGTCTCCGCCCCGTTGAGCTTGGAGACGCTGGCCAGGTCTCCCGCGACGCAGCTGTCCACGGGGCGCTGCTGTTTGCCGAAGGGGGCGGAGAGCGCGCCGACGCGCACGTCGCTCTCGTGGCAGACGCCTGTCCCGCCGCCGGGGTCGGTGAGTCCGTGGCCGCACACGTGCACGGTGTCGTCGGGGCGCAGGGTGCCGGCGAAGACGCGGACCAGCGAGACCCGTCCGACGTACGGGTCGGACGAGGTCTTCACGACCTCGGCGACCAGGGGCGCCGCCGGATCGCAGACCGGCGCGGGGCGCGGGGCGCCGTCCGGGGCGGTGACTGCGGGCAGCGCGCGTTCCCCGGGGGAGGGGAAGCCGCGGGTGACCAGGTCGAGGAGCTCCACGGTGCCGATGCCCTGGCGGGCCCCCTCGGCGGCGGGCGCGGCGGCCAGGACGGGGTGGAAGGAGCCACGTGCGACGGCGCGTTCCAGGTCGTCGACGAGGGTCGTGACGTCGATCTCGTCGCCCCGCAGGTAGCGGTCCATCAGGGTCTCGTCCTCGCTCTCGGCGATGATCCCCTCGATGAGCCGGCCGCGGGCCTCCTGAAGCCGGCCCCGTTCGTCACCGGCGGGCCGCGCCTCGCGCCGTTCCCCCGACGAGTAGTCGAAGACCCGCTGGGTGAGGAGTCCGGTGAGCCCGGTGAGCGGGGCATGCCCGTCCGGGCCTTCGGGCCCCTGCACCGGCAGATGGAGGGGGAGCACGGCATCGGGGTCGTCGTGCCCGAAGATCCGGCCGCAGACCCGGGTCATCTCGTCGAAGGGCGTACGGGCGGTGTCCAGATGTGTGACGACGATGGCCCGGGGCATTCCGACGGCCGCGCACTCCTCCCAGACGGCGCGGGCGGTGTCCGCCACGGCGTCGGCCTCCTGGGCGGCCGAGACGACGAAGAGGGCCGCGTCCGCCGCGCGCAGACCGGCCCTGAGCTCCCCGACGAAGTCCGCGTAGCCGGGGGTGTCCAGCAGATTGATCTTGTAGCCGTCCCATTCGACGGGGACCAGCGAGAGCTGCACGGAACGCCTTCGGCGCTGTTCGATCTCGTCGTGGTCGGAGACCGTGGCACCGTCCTCGACCCGGCCCGCCCGGTTCAGGGCTCCGGCGGTCAGCGCGAGTGCCTCGACCAGCGTGGTCTTGCCCGAGCCGCTGTGGCCGACCAGCACCACGTTCCGTACGGAAGCGGGCCGGCCGGCCGTCGCCGCCCTGCCCGCGGCTCCGGTGTGCGTATGTGTCCTGTCGCCCATGATGTGTGCCTCCCGGTCGGCGGCGCGGTGCCGCAGGAGCTGGGGAAGTGGATGCACGGGCAGGGCGGGAGCCGCCGCGGCGGCTTCTGCGACGCCCGCGGTCATTCGAGCTTTGCACCCGTACCGGACGCCGTCCATACGTCGCGTGCGGCGAAGCGTGACTTCCCGGACACCCCGCGGGACGGGGTGCCCCGCCGTTGCCCGGTACGGCTCGTGACTACGATGGGCCAGCCGGTGGCCGAAGTGGCCGCACGGCGCCCACCGAACCTCGGGAAGGCCATGCTGAACAAGTACGCGCGTGCATTTTTTACGCGTGTCCTCACACCGTTCGCCGCTCTGCTGCTCCGTCTCGGGGTCAGTCCCGACGCGGTCACTCTCGTCGGTACGGCCGGAGTGATGGCAGGTGCGCTGGTCTTCTTCCCGATGGGGGAGTTCTTCTGGGGCACGATCGTGATCACGGTCTTCGTCTTCTCGGACCTCGTCGACGGCAACATGGCCCGGCAGGCCGGGATCTCCAGCCGGTGGGGCGCGTTCCTGGACTCGACCCTCGACCGGGTGGCGGACGGGGCGATCTTCGCCGGGTTCGCGCTCTGGTACGCGGGCAGCGGCGACGACAACGCGCTGTGCGCAGTCGCGATCTTCTGTCTGGCCAGCGGCCAGGTGGTCTCGTACACGAAGGCACGGGGTGAGTCGATCGGCCTGCCGGTCGCCGTGAACGGGCTGGTGGAGCGTGCCGAGCGGCTCGTGATCTCGCTGGTCGCGGCAGGTCTCGCGGGGCTGCACGGCTTCGGGGTGCCCGGCATCCAGATCCTGCTGCCGATCGCGCTGTGGATCGTCGCCGTCGGCAGCCTGGTGACGCTGATCCAACGGGTGGTCACCGTGCGCAGGGAGTCGGCCGAGGCCGACGCCGCCGCGGCAGCCGCCGAGGGCGGGGCTGCGGAGCAGGGGAGCGGGGCCGCGCAGTGAGCGGGACCGCATCCGATCTGAGGGGCCGGCTGACGGACGGGCTCTACGGCCTCGGCTGGGGCGCCGTCAAGAAGCTTCCCGAGCCGGCCGCGGCAGCGCTCTTCCGCACCCTGGCCGATCAGGTGTGGAAGCGGCGCGGGAAGTCCGTGCTGCGGCTGGAGTCGAACCTCGCCCGGGTGGTGCCCGGCGCGGACGCAGCCCGGCTCGCGGAGCTGTCGAAGGCCGGCATGCGCTCGTACATGCGCTACTGGTTGGAGTCCTTCCGGCTGCCGACCTGGAGTCCGGAGCGGATCAAGGCGTCCATCGACGTACGTGACGTCCACCGGCTCACCGAAGGGCTGGAAGCGGGCCGAGGGGTCGTCGTCGCCCTGCCGCACCTGGGGAACTGGGACCTGGCGGGTGCGTGGGTCACCACGGATCTGAAGGTGCCGTTCACGACGGTCGCCGAGCGGCTCAAGCCGGAAACCCTCTACGACCGGTTCGTGGCCTACCGCCAGGGCCTGGGCATGGAGGTCCTGCCGCACAGCGGAGGGGCCGCGTTCGGGACCCTGGCCCGACGGCTGCGCGCGGGCGGTCTCGTCTGCCTGGTGGCCGACCGCGATCTGTCGGCCTCCGGCGTCGAGGTGGACTTCTTCGGGGACACCGCGCGGATGCCCGCCGGTCCGGCCCTGCTGGCGCAGCAGACCGGTGCGCTGCTGCTGCCCGTCACCCTCTGGTACGACGGCACGCCCGTGATGGGGGCGCGGGTCCATCCGCCCGTCGGCGTACCGGAGACAGGCACCCGCACCGAGAAGACGTCCTCCATGACACAGGCGCTGGCCGATGCCTTCGCCGCCGGGATCGCCGAGCATCCGGAGGACTGGCACATGCTCCAGCGGCTCTGGATCTCCGATCTGGACCCCCAGGGGGAAGCACCGTGAAGATCGGCATCGTCTGCCCGTACTCCTGGGACGTTCCGGGCGGGGTGCAGTTCCACATCCGTGACCTGGCCGAGCATCTGATCCGCCTCGGCCACGACGTCTCGGTGCTCGCCCCCGCCGACGACGAGACTCCGCTCCCGCCGTACGTCGTGTCCGCGGGCCGGGCCGTGCCCGTCCGGTACAACGGCTCGGTGGCCCGGCTGAACTTCGGGTTCCTGTCCGCGGCGCGCGTCCGGCGCTGGCTGAACGACGGCACCTTCGACGTCATCCACATCCACGAGCCCACCGCTCCCTCGCTGGGACTGCTCACCTGCTGGGCGGCGCAGGGGCCGATCGTGGCCACCTTCCACACGTCCAATCCACGGTCCAGGGCCATGATCGCGGCGTACCCGATCCTCCAGCCGGCGCTGGAGAAGATCAGTGCGCGGATCGCGGTCAGCGAGTACGCGCGTCGGACCCTGGTCGAGCACCTCGGCGGTGACGCGGTGGTCATCCCCAACGGCGTCGACGTGGACTTCTTCGCCCGGGCCGAGCCCAAGGCCGAGTGGCAGGGCGGCACTCTCGGCTTCATAGGGCGCATCGACGAGCCGCGCAAGGGACTGCCCGTCCTGATGAAGGCGCTCCCCGCGATCCTCGCCGCCCGCCCGGAGACCCGGCTGCTGGTCGCAGGGCGCGGGGACGAGGAGGAGGCGGTCGCCTCGCTGCCGACGGAGATGCGCTCGCGCGTCGAGTTCCTCGGCATGGTCAGCGACGAGGACAAGGCACGGCTGCTGCGCAGCGTCGATGTCTACGTCGCACCGAACACGGGCGGCGAGAGCTTCGGCATCATCCTGGTCGAGGCCCTGTCGGCCGGAGCGCCCGTACTCGCCAGCGACCTGGACGCGTTCGCGCAGGTGCTCGACCAGGGAGCGGCCGGCGACCTGTTCTCCAACGAGGACGCGGACGCGCTGGCCTCGGCCGCGATCCGGCTGCTGGGTGACCCGGAGCGGCGTGCGGGGCTGCGGGAGCGCGGCAGCGCCCATGTGCGCCGCTTCGACTGGACGACGGTCGGCGCGGACGTCCTGTCGGTGTACGAGACGGTGACGGACGGGGCGGCGGCGGTCGACACCGACGAACGCACGGGGTTCCGCGCACGCTTCGGCCTCGCCAGGGACTGAGCGCGCCGTGACGCAGTGAGGCGGACACCGGCGGGAGCCGGGGTGCCCGCCGGCGGTAGCCTTTCCGCCCGTGATCGAAATCCTCATCTGGACCGTCGTCGCGCTGTGCGCGATCGGCCTGTACCTCAGCTGGACCGCCGGCCGTCTCGACCGGCTCCACGCCCGTATCGACGCGGCCCGGGCGGCACTGGACGCCCAGTTGCTGCGTCGCGCCTCGGTCACCCAGGAACTGGCCACGTCCGGGGTCCTCGACCCCGCCGCGTCGATCGTGCTCTACGAGGCGGCGCACGCGGCGCGGCAGGCCGAGGAGGAGCAGCGCGAGGTCGCCGAGAGCGAGCTCAGCACCGCTCTGCGGGCCGTGTTCGGCGAGGGGGCGCAGGTCGAGGCGGTGAAGGAGTTCCCGGGCGGCGAGGACGCGGCGAGCGAGCTGGCCGCCGCCGTGCGCCGCGTACCGATGGCGCGCCGCTTCCACAACGACTCGGTGCGCGCCGCCCGCGCGCTGCGCAGGCACCGGACGGTCCGGCTGTTCCGGCTCGCCGGCCACGCCCCGTTCCCGCTCGCGTTCGAGATGGACGACGCGCCCCCGGTCGCCCTGGCGGACCGCCCCGGCAGCTGAGGGCTCATGGGCGCGGCGGCCCGCGGACGTACGGAAACGATCCACAGGGTGTCCATTGGCCCTTGCTGTGGACTGCTTCCGGAGCGTTTGCTCGGTGCTGCAGTGTCCAGCGTCTTTCCACCCCAGTGAGGTCGATCCGTGTCCATGCTCCCCAGCACCCCGCAGTCCGCCGAGACCCCGGCCACCGGCACCGCCCGCGTCAAGCGCGGCATGGCCGAGCAGCTCAAGGGCGGCGTGATCATGGACGTCGTCAACGCCGAGCAGGCGAAGATCGCCGAGGACGCGGGCGCCGTGGCCGTCATGGCCCTGGAGCGGGTGCCGGCCGACATCCGCAAGGACGGCGGCGTGGCCCGGATGTCGGACCCCAACATGATCGAGGAGATCATCGAGGCCGTCTCCATCCCCGTCATGGCCAAGTCCCGCATCGGCCACTTCGTCGAGGCCCAGGTGCTCCAGTCCCTCGGCGTCGACTACATCGACGAGTCCGAGGTCCTCACCCCGGCCGACGAGGTCAACCACAGCGACAAGTTCGCCTTCACCACGCCCTTCGTCTGCGGCGCCACCAACCTGGGCGAGGCCCTGCGCCGCATCGCCGAGGGTGCCGCGATGATCCGCTCGAAGGGTGAGGCGGGCACGGGCAACGTCGTCGAGGCCGTCCGGCACCTGCGCCAGATCAAGAACGAGATCGCCCGTCTGCGCGGCTACGACAACAACGAGCTGTACGCCGCCGCCAAGGAGCTCCGCGCCCCCTACGAGCTGGTCAAGGAGGTCTCCGAGCTCGGCCGGCTGCCCGTCGTCCTGTTCTCCGCCGGCGGCGTCGCCACCCCCGCGGACGCGGCCCTGATGCGTCAGCTCGGCGCCGAGGGCGTATTCGTCGGCTCCGGCATCTTCAAGTCGGGTGACCCGGCCAAGCGTGCCGCCGCCATCGTGAAGGCCACCACCTTCTACGACGACCCGAAGATCATCGCGGACGCCTCCCGCAACCTGGGCGAGGCCATGGTCGGCATCAACTGCGACACGCTCCCCGAGGGCGAGCGCTACGCCAACCGCGGCTGGTAGGCACCGATGACCGACACCCCTGTCATCGGAGTCCTGGCTCTCCAGGGCGACGTACGGGAACACCTGATCGCCCTGGCCACGGCGGACGCCGTGGCCAGGCCGGTCCGGCGGCCCGAGGAGCTCGCCGGGGTCGACGGGCTCGTCATACCCGGCGGCGAGTCCACCACCATGTCCAAGCTGGCCGTCCTCTTCGGCATGCTCGAACCGCTGCGCGAGCGGGTGGCCGCCGGGATGCCGGTCTACGGCACCTGCGCCGGCATGATCCTGCTCGCCGACAAGATCCTCGACCCCCGCTCGGGCCAGGAGACGGTCGGAGGCATCGACATGATCGTGCGCCGTAACGCTTTCGGGCGGCAGAACGAGTCCTTCGAGGCCGCCGTCGATTTCGACGGTGTGCCCGGCGGACCCGTCGACGGCGTCTTCATCCGGGCCCCCTGGGTGGAGTCGGTCGGCGCGCGGGCCGAGGTCCTAGCGGTGCACGGCGGCCATATCGTGGCCGTACGCCAGGGAAACGCCTTGGCCACGTCGTTCCACCCGGAGCTGACCGGCGACCACCGTGTGCACGCACTCTTCACCGACATGGTGCGCGCCGTGGGCTGATCCGATCCCGGTAGGATCTCTCGGGTTCGGATCGATTTTGGTGACGCGAAGGAGAAGGCAGATGTCCGGCCACTCTAAATGGGCTACGACGAAGCACAAGAAGGCCGTGATCGACGCCAAGCGCGGCAAGCTCTTCGCGAAGATGATCAAGAACATCGAGGTCGCGGCCCGCACGGGCGGCGCCGACGTGTCGGGTAACCCGACCCTCTTCGACGCCATCCAGAAGGCCAAGAAGAGCTCGGTCCCGAACAAGAACATCGACTCGGCGGTCAAGCGCGGTGCCGGTCTCGAAGCCGGTGGCGCCGACTACGAGACGATCATGTACGAGGGCTACGGCCCGAACGGCGTCGCGGTGCTCATCGAGTGCCTCACCGACAACCGCAACCGTGCCGCGTCCGACGTCCGGGTCGCCATGACCCGCAACGGCGGTTCGATGGCGGACCCGGGCTCGGTCTCGTACCTGTTCAACCGCAAGGGCGTCGTGATCGTCCCCAAGGGCGAGCTGTCCGAGGACGACGTCCTCGGCGCGGTGCTCGACGCGGGCGCCGAGGAGGTCAACGACCTCGGTGACACCTTCGAGGTGCTCAGCGAGGCCACCGACATGGTCGCGGTCCGCACCGCACTCCAGGACGCGGGCATCGACTACGACTCGGCCGAGGCCAACTTCGTCCCGACGATGCAGGTCGAGCTCGAGGAAGAGGGCGCGCGCAAGATCTTCAAGCTGATCGACGCGCTGGAGGACAGCGACGACGTGCAGAACGTCTTCGCCAACTTCGACGTCTCCGACGAGGTCATGGAGAAGGTCGACGCCTGAGGCGGTGGCACGTGGCACGCCGACGGGCCGACGGGACACACCCCGTCGGCCCGTCGCACTGTCAGCGGCAGCCGATAGCCTGCGGGAACAGATGACCGAGCGGCGGAGGGTGCGCATTCATGCGGGTGTTGGGTGTGGACCCGGGGCTGACCCGGTGCGGCGTCGGAGTCGTCGAGGGAGTCGCCGGCCGGCCGCTCACCATGGTCGGCGTCGGCGTCGTGCGGACCCCGCCCGACGCGGAGCTGGGCCACCGGCTCGTCGCCATCGAGCGGGGCATCGAGCAGTGGCTCGACGAGCACCGGCCCGAATTCGTCGCCGTGGAGCGGGTGTTCAGCCAGCACAACGTCCGCACGGTGATGGGCACCGCGCAGGCCAGCGCCGTCGCCATGCTCTGCGCCTCACGCCGCGGCATCCCCGTCGCCCTGCACACCCCCAGCGAGGTCAAGGCAGCCGTCACCGGATCAGGACGCGCCGACAAGGCCCAGGTCGGAGCCATGGTGACCCGGCTGCTGCGCCTCGACGCGCCGCCGAAGCCCGCCGACGCCGCCGACGCCCTCGCTCTCGCCATCTGCCACATCTGGCGCGCGCCCGCGCAGAACCGACTGCAGCAGGCCGTCGCCGCCCACCGCACGCTGAAAGGCCGCACCGCATGATCGCCTTCCTCTCCGGCCCGGTGGCCGCCCTCACCCCGGCCACGGCCGTGATCGAGGTCGGCGGCATCGGCATGGCCGTCCAGTGCGCCCCCGGCACGCTCGCCGGCCTGCGGATCGGCCAGGTGGCAAGACTGGCCACCTCCCTGGTCGTCCGGGAGGACTCGCTGACCCTCTACGGCTTCGCGGACGACGACGAGCGGCAGGTCTTCGAGCTGCTCCAGACCGCCAGCGGCGTGGGCCCCCGGCTCGCCCAGGCGATGCTCGCCACCCACAGTCCCGACGCCCTGCGCATCGCCGTGGCCACCGGTGACGAGAAGGCGCTCACCGCCGTCTCCGGCATCGGCAAGAAGGGCGCGCAGAAACTCCTCCTCGAGCTCAAGGACCGGCTCGGCGAACCGGTCGGCGCGCACATCGGGCAGCAGGGCATCGGTGCCCCCGTCAGCAGCTCCTGGCGCGACCAGCTGCAGGCCGCTCTGATCGGCCTCGGCTACGCCACCCGCGAGGCCGACGAGGCGGTGACCGCCGTGGCACCGCAGGCCGAGGCCGTGATCGCCGAGGGCGGCCAGGCCCCCGTGCCCCAGCTGCTGCGTGCCGCCCTGCAGACACTCAACCGCGCACGCTGACCCCCGGGGCCCACACGCCCCGTACGCCGGCCGGAACACCGCACGGACCGGCACCGAAACACCCGAGGCGGGACACGAGATGAACTGGGACGAGACCGGACCCGACACCGGCGACCTCACGGACGAGGCGCTGGACGACCGCCTGGTCGATGCCGGGGCGGACGGCGAGGACACCGCGGTCGAGGCCGCACTCCGCCCGAAGGACCTCCACGAGTTCGTCGGCCAGGAGAAGGTGCGCGAACAGCTCGACCTGGTCCTCAAGGCCGCCCGCGCCCGGGGTGCCACCGCCGACCACGTCCTGCTCTCCGGCGCCCCCGGCCTGGGCAAGACCACCCTCTCCATGATCATCGCAGCCGAGATGGAGGCGCCGATCCGGATCACCTCCGGCCCAGCCATCCAGCACGCCGGAGACCTCGCCGCGATCCTCTCCTCCCTCCAGGAGGGCGAGGTCCTCTTCCTCGACGAGATCCACCGCATGTCGCGGCCCGCCGAGGAGATGCTCTACATGGCGATGGAGGACTTCCGGGTCGACGTCATCGTGGGCAAGGGGCCCGGCGCCACGGCCATCCCGCTGGAACTGCCGCCGTTCACCCTCGTCGGCGCGACCACCAGGGCGGGACTGCTGCCGCCCCCGCTGCGCGACCGTTTCGGCTTCACCGGCCACATGGAGTTCTACGCCCCCACCGAGCTGGAGCGGGTCATCCACCGCTCCGCCGGACTGCTCGACGTCGCCATAGACACGGCGGGCGCCGCCGAGATCGCGGGACGCTCCCGCGGCACGCCCCGTATCGCCAACCGCCTGCTGCGCCGCGTCCGGGACTACGCCCAGGTCAAGGCCGAAGGGCGGATCGACCGGGACATCGCCGCCGCCGCGCTGCGGGTGTACGAGGTCGACGCCCGGGGGCTCGACCGGCTGGACCGCGCGGTGCTCGGCGCCCTGCTGAAACTCTTCGGCGGAGGCCCCGTCGGGCTCTCCACCCTCGCGGTGGCCGTGGGGGAGGAGCGCGAGACGGTCGAGGAGGTCGCCGAGCCCTTCCTCGTGAGGGAAGGGCTGCTCGCGAGGACCCCGCGGGGCAGGGTCGCCACCCCCGCGGCATGGGCGCACCTCGGGCTCGTACCTCCGCAGCAGGGCGCAAAGGGACAACAGGGCCTGTTCGGGGCGTGACACCGGACGGGTTGGCCAGCAGGGGAACCACGGTGCGATGCTGGACGTTGTTCCAATGATGCGGACTCGCTTAGACTCCGCCGATGCCGCCCGTACAGGTCGGTGTACCCACCCCCGTAGACCAGGCCTCGCGAATGCCCGCGTGGTCGTGCGAAGGAAGTTCCGTCCCGTGAGTCTCGTGACCCTCCTCCCCTTCATCGTGCTCATCGGGGCCATGTTCCTGATGACCCGGTCCGCCAAGAAGAAGCAGCAGGCGGCTGCGCAGATGCGCAACGACATGCAGCCCGGTACCGGCGTCCGGACGATCGGAGGCATGTACGCCACCGTCAAGGAGATCCAGGACGACACGGTCCTCCTCGAGGTCGCGCCCGGCGTCCACGCCGTCTACGCGAAGAACTCCATCGGCGCCGTCCTCGACGACGCGGAGTACAACCGCATCGTCCACGGTGACGACGACGAGGCCGAGGGCACGGTCGTGCCCGACGACGCCTCCTCCCTGACCGCCGGTGACTCGGACGCGGACGACGACGTCGCGAAGATCGACCTGGGCAAGAAGCCCGAGGGCGAGGCCGTGGCGAAGGACACCGAGGCCAAGGACGCCAAGGCCGACGGCGAGGGCGACGCGAAGTAGTTCCACGACCCAGAGACGCCGGACACCCACAGGTGTCCGGCGTCTCACGGGCCGTGCGGTCTTCTGCGGGGGCGGGTCCCCACAACACTTCGTGGCCGCTCGGGCGCGTACCCGGCGCGGGGCGGTTGGACAGGGAGAAACGAAAAGGTGGCAGCACCGAAGAAAGGCCGGGGCTCAACCGGTGGACAGGGCAGGCCGGGCCGTGCCCTGGTTCTGATCCTCATCGCCATGGTCGCCCTGACCGGCGGGATGTTCCTGTCCGGGCACACCACGCCCCGGCTCGGGATCGACCTGGCCGGCGGTACGTCGATCACGCTCAAGGCGAAGAGCCAGCCCGGCAAGCCTGACGCGATCAACGAGACCAACATGAACACCGCGGTCAGCATCATCGAACGCCGTGTCAATGGTCTGGGCGTCTCCGAGGCCGAGGTCCAGACCCAGGGCGCATCGAACATCATCGTCAACATCCCCAAGGGGACGAACTCGGCGCAGGCCCGGGAGCAGGTCGGCACGACCGCCCAGCTCTACTTCCGGCCCGTGCTGACGGTCACCGGCGGCGAACCGACACCCGAGGGTTCCGCGAGTCCGTCCGCGAGCGGTTCCGGGAAGGCGAGCGCCACGCCCAGCGCGAAGGCGACCGACCCGGAGACCGCCTCCGATCCGAAGACGACGCCCTCGGCGAGCGCCACCACGCAGGGCCGTGCCGTCACCGACGGCCTGAAGAAGGACGAGACGCCGACCCCCTCCGCCAGCACCTCGGGTGCCCCGGCCTCCTCGGACGCCCCTGCGGCGACCGGGAAGCCGGACCCCGCCACCGCGGCGCTCGAGAAGAAGTTCACCGCGCTGGACTGCACCGATCCGGCCGCCCGCGCCAAGGCCGGCGACGGCGTCAAGCCGGAGGAGCCCACGGTCGCGTGCGGTTCCGAGGGTGACGCCAAGTACCTCCTCGGCCCCGCCGAGGTCTCCGGTACGGACGTCGACGACGCGAAGGCACAGTTCGACCAGCAGCGCGGCATCTGGCTCGTCTCCATGGAGTTCACCGACAAGGGCTCCAAGAAGTTCCAGACGATCACGAAGAAGCTGTCGTCGCAGCAGTCCCCGCAGAACCAGTTCGCGATCTCCCTCGACGGTGAGGTCGTCTCCGCACCCCAGGTGAACGAGACCCTCAGCGGCAGCGCCGAGATCTCCGGCAGCTTCACCCAGCAGTCCGCCGAGGACCTGGCGAACGTCCTCTCCTACGGTGCGCTTCCGCTGTCCTTCAGCGAGGACACCGTCACCACCGTCACCGCCGCACTCGGCGGCGAGCAGCTGGAGGCCGGGCTCATCGCCGGTGCCATCGGTCTCGCCCTGGTCGTCATCTACCTGGTGGCCTACTACCGCGGCCTGGCGCTCATCGCGCTCCTCAGCCTCCTGGCCTCCGGCATCCTGACGTACACGATCATGGCCCTGCTCGGCCCGGCCATCGGCTTCGCGCTGAACCTCCCGGCCGTCTGCGGAGCCATCGTCGCGATCGGTATCACGGCGGACTCGTTCATCGTCTACTTCGAACGCATCCGGGACGAGATCAGGGAGGGCCGCACGCTCCGTCCGGCCGTCGAGCGCGCCTGGCCCAGGGCCCGGCGCACCATCCTCGTCTCCGACTTCGTCTCGTTCCTCGCCGCGGCCGTGCTCTTCCTCGTCACCGTCGGCAAGGTCCAGGGCTTCGCCTTCACGCTGGGTCTCACGACCCTGCTCGACGTCGTCGTGGTGTTCCTCTTCACCAAGCCCGTCATGACGCTGATGGCCCGCACGAAGTTCTTCGGCAGCGGGCACCCGTGGTCCGGCCTGGACCCGAAGCGTCTCGGCGCCAAGCCGCCGCTGCGCCGTTCCCGCCGCGTCACCGCCCGCACCGACCACCCGAAGGAGGCGTGAGATGTCGCGACTCGGCAATCTCGGCGCCCGGCTCTACCGTGGCGAGGTCGGTTACGACTTCATCGGCAAGCGCAAGATCTGGTACGGCGTCTCGATCCTGATCACCATCACGGCCATCCTCGGCCTGGCGGTCAGCGGCCTGAACATGGGCATCGAGTTCAAGGGCGGTGCCGTCTTCACGACGGACACCAAGGCCAAGGTGTCCGTCTCCCAGGCCCAGGAGGACGCGGCGACGGCCTCCGGCCACGAGGCGATCGTCCAGGAGCTCGGCAACGGCGGGCTCCGGATCCAGATCACCGAGGTCGACACCCAGAAGGCCGACCAGATCAAGGCCCAGCTCTCCGAGGACCTCGGCATCCCCGAGGCGAAGATCAACGCGGACCTCGTCGGCCCCAGCTGGGGTGAGCAGATCGCCAACAAGGCATGGGCCGGCCTCGGCATCTTCATGGTCCTCGTGGTGGTCTACCTGGCCATCGCCTTCGAGTGGCGGATGGCCGTCGCGGCGCTCATCGCGCTGATCCACGACATCACCATCACCGTCGGTGTCTACGCCCTCGTCGGCTTCGAGGTCACCCCGGGCACGGTGATCGGTCTGCTGACCATCCTCGGTTACTCCCTCTACGACACGGTCGTCGTCTTCGACAGCCTCAAGGAGGGCACGAAGGGGATCACCAAGCAGACCCGCTGGACCTACAGCGAGATCGCCAACCGTTCCATCAACGGCACGCTGGTGCGTTCCATCAACACCACCGTCGTCGCCCTGCTCCCGGTCGCCGGTCTGCTGTTCATCGGTGGCGGTGTCCTCGGCGCGGGTATGCTGAACGACATCTCGCTGTCGCTCTTCGTCGGACTCGCCGCCGGCGCCTACTCCTCGATCTTCATCGCCACCCCGCTGGTCGCCGACCTCAAGGAGCGCGAGCCGCAGATAAAGGCACTGAAGAAGCGGATCCTCGCCAAGCGTGCCGCCGCGGCGGCGAAGGGCGAGTCCGTCGAGGACGAGCGCGACGACCGGGACGACCTGGACGGCGACTACGACGAGGACACCCAGCACGCCGGTGCCGTCGTCGGCCAGCGCCGCCAGACCGGGGGCCACGGCAGGACTCCGAGGAACCGCCGATGACCAGCACGAGCATCACCGACGCCACCCGGGAGCTCCTGCTCAGCCGGATCCGTGACGTGCCGGACTATCCGAAGCCCGGAGTGCTGTTCAAGGACATCACCCCGCTGCTCGCGGACCCGGCCGCCTTCACCGCACTCACCGACTTCCTCGCGGAGCTGTGCGTGCGGCACGGCGCCACCAAGATCGTCGGCCTCGAGGCGCGCGGCTTCATCCTGGCCGCGCCGGTCGCGGTCCGGGCCGGGCTCGGCTTCGTCCCCGTGCGCAAGGCAGGAAAGCTCCCCGGTGCCACGCTCGGGCAGGCGTACGAGCTGGAGTACGGCACGGCGGAGATCGAGATCCACGCCGAGGACCTGTCGGCCGGAGACCGCGTCATGGTCATCGACGACGTCCTGGCCACCGGCGGCACCGCCGAGGCCTCGCTGGAACTCGTCCGGCGGGCCGGTGCACAGGTCGCGGGGGTGTCGGTCCTCATGGAGCTCGGCTTCCTCTCCGGCCGCGCCCGGCTGGAGGCAGGGCTGCGGGACGCCCCGCTGGAGGCACTGATCACCCTCTGACCTGCACCGCGCCGCCGTAGCGCGGGTAGGGACGTACAGGACGGGTACCCGGGAACATCCGGGTACCCGTCCCGCGTTGCGAGGGGTTCCGCACTCCCCGGGCGAGGACCTGCCCAGGGGTCGATACCATGGGCTTTCCGGTAGCCCGGATCTCCACGAGGAGCGCTCTTGCCAGACGAGGCCCAGCCAGTCGCCGCCCCGCAGCCCGAAAGGCCCGCGGCGGCCTCCGCCACGCCCGGGAAGGCGCAGCCGGACGGGGCGGGCGAGTCCGGGCCCGCAGACGAGCCCACGCAGGGCCCCGACCGGGCTCCGGCCCCCCAGACACCCGCCGCTCCGGCGAAGCCGGCCCCGCCGGCCGAGGCGAAGCCGGCCCCGCCCACGGATGCCAAGCCGACACC
>NZ_MAPV01000043.1 GCF_001700505.1 Streptomyces mutomycini | reverse complement strand
TCACCGCCGAAGCCGACGGTGCTGCCGTCCATGCGGGTCACGTCGTGCAGCTCGGAGACCACCATCCTGCCGTTGTACGTGGTCGTCTTCGCCGCTCCCGCGGTGATGGGCACCGTGCTGACCACCTCACCGTCGCGGCGTACCTCCATGGTGTGTGCCCGGGCGTCCACCACGGACGTCTGGGAGCGGCCGACCTCGAAGGTGATCTTCTTCCGCTGGCTGCCGTACACCCCCGGTGAGCCCTCCACATCACGCAGGCCCACGTCGACGGTGACCTCGGTGCCCGGCTTCCAGTAGGCGGCGGGGCGGAAGTCGAGCCGGTCCTTGCCGAACCAGTGGCCGACCACCTCCACCTCGGGTTCCGTGGTGATCCTGATGGCCCTCTCCACCGCGGCACGCCTGGTGACGGGGCGGTTGAAGTCGAAGGAGACGATCATGCCGGTACCCACGGTGGACCGGTTCTCCGGCTTGAAGTAGCCGATGAAACGGTCCTTGGGGACCAGGGTGGTGAACGTCGTGCTGCGGGCCGAGCGGTGGCCGTCGCCGTCGACGGCGACGGCCTCCACGCTGTACTTCCCTGCCAGCCCGAGCCGGTACCCGCTGTCCCGTGGGGCCCACGACCTGCCGTCCTTCGCGATGCTGCCCGGCACCTCCTGGTGTTCCGCGTCCTGGATCCGGGTCACCTTCACCCGTTCGAGCCGCCCGTCGGGGACGGTCACCTCGAGCCGGCTGTCCGCGCCGACGTTCTCCGCGCCGTCCTCGGGGGCGATCCGGATGGCCTCCCCGGGTGAGCGGTCGTCCCCGAAGAACGACGTCGCCTCGGTGCAGCCCGTCAGTACGGCCGGCACGGTGAACAGTCCTGCCCATGTCAGCACGGCGGCCGAACCCGCCCGTGCTCTCTTCGCTACGTGGTTCACGCTCCCCCAACGACGCGGCCGCCCCGGGGAAACGTGAGTGCGGGGCCGCCGGTGGGCAGAACAGAGGGGAGGACACCGCCAGGAAGGGCGCGGCCGGGACGCCGCGCACTCCTTCTGCCGGGTGGCCGCTCCTACGAGCCGCAGGAGGCTGAGAGGTGTCGAGCACAGCCGAGCAGGAGGAAACGCCGCGTACGACGGGACGGGTGACGGCGGCCGGACCGGCCCCGGGAGACGGGGCGGACAAACCACCCGTATGGCCGGGTGCCCCGATGCCGCTGGGCGCCCGCTTCCGGGTCGGGCCGGACGGAGTGGCGGGCACCAATTTCGCCCTCTGGGCGGGCGGCGCCGAGGCCGTCGAGGTCTGCCTCTTCGACGAGCGGGGCACCGAGACCCGGCTCCCGCTCACCGAGCTGACCCACGAGATCTGGCACGGCTTCGTCCCCGGCGTGGGCGCGGGACAGCGCTACGGCTACCGGGTGCACGGCCGCTGGGACCCCTGGACCGGCGCCCGATGGAACGCGGCGAAGCTGCTCCTCGACCCCTACGCCCGCGCGGTGGACGGCTCGTTCGTCCTGCCGCCCGAGGTGTACGGCCATGTGAGGGACTGGCCCGAGCAGCACGTCGCCGACACCGTGCGCGACGACCGGGACTCGGCGCCGTACGTCCCCAAGGCGGTCGTCGTGCACGACGACGACGACTGGGCGGAGGACCGCAGGCCCAAGACCCCGTGGGCGGACTCGGTCATCTACGAACTGCACGTGCGCGGCTTCACCAAGCTCCACCCGGACATCCCGCCCGAGCTGCGCGGCACCTACGCCGGACTCGCCCACCCCGCCGCGATCGGCCACCTCCGGCGCCTCGGGGTGACCGCCGTCGAACTGCTCCCGGTCCACCAGTTCGCCCACGAGGACCACCTGCTGCGGCGCGGGCTGCACAACTACTGGGGCTACAACTCGATCGGCTACTTCGCGCCGCACGCGGACTACGCGGCGAGCGGTACCACCGGCCAGCAGGTCGGCGAGTTCAAGCAGATGGTGCGCGCCCTGCACGACGCCGGGATCGAGGTCATCCTCGACGTGGTCTACAACCACACGGCGGAGGCCGGCGAGCTCGGCCCGATGCTGTCCCTGCGCGGTATCGACAACCGCGGCTACTACCGGCTCCAGCAGGACGCCCGCCGCTACGCGGACTACACCGGCTGCGGCAACACCCTGCACGTGGTGCAGCCGCAGGTCCTCCGGCTGATCACGGACTCGCTCCGCTACTGGGTGACGGAAATGGGTGTCGACGGCTTCCGCTTCGACCTGGCGGCAGCGCTCGCCCGCTCGATGCACGACGTGGACATGCTCTCCCCCTTCCTCGCCGTGATCGCCCAGGACCCGGTATTGCGCCGGGTCAAGCTGATCGCCGAACCGTGGGACGTCGGCAACGGCGGCTACCAGGTGGGAGCCTTCCCGCCGCTGTGGACCGAGTGGAACGACCGCTACCGGGACGCCGTGCGCGACTTCTGGCGCGGTGCACTGCCCGACGTACGCGACATCGGCTACCGGCTCACCGGATCGAGCGATTTGTACGCCTGGGGCGGCAGGCGCCCCTACGCCTCGGTCAACTTCGTCACCGCGCACGACGGTTTCACCCTGCGCGACCTGGTCAGCTACGAACAGAAGCACAACGAGACCAACGGTGAGGGCAACCGCGACGGGACGGACGACAACCGCGCCTGGAACGGCGGGGCCGAGGGCGAGACCGACGACCCGGACGTCAACACCCTGCGCCGCCGGCAGCTGCGCAACCTCCTGACCACACTGCTCCTGTCGACCGGGGTGCCGATGCTGGTGGCGGGCGACGAGATGGGGCGCACGCAGGGCGGCAACAACAACGCCTACTGCCAGGACAACGAGGTCAGCTGGCTGGACTGGTCGCTCCTGGAGGAGCCCCGGTGGCGGGAGCTGACCGAGCTGACCGCACGGGTACTGGCCCTGCGACACCGCCATCCGGTGCTGCGCCGCCGCGCGTTCTTCGCCGGGACCCCACAGGCCCCGGACGGCTTGCGGGACCTTGCGTGGTTCACCTCGCAGGGTACGGAGATGACGGAGGGCGACTGGTACGCCCCGGCGGCGACGCTGGGTCTCTATCTGTCCGGACGCGACATCCCGGGCCGTGACGCCCGGGGCGGGCAGATCACCGACGACAGCTTCCTGGCGGTCCTGCACGCGGACCACAGGCCCTGCGACTTCCTGCTTCCTGGCCCGCCCTGGGCGCAGTCCTACGAACTGGTGCTGGACACCTCACGTGAGGACCAGTCCGCGGCCCCGGGCTCCCTCCACCGGGGCGGTACGGCACTCACGGTGGAGGGGAGGTCGGTGCTGCTGCTGCGGGTGGCGGGGTGAGGGGGCGGGCTCAGCCGAGGATGCCGCCCTCGCGGGTGTCCTCCGGACCCCGTCCACTTCGATGATCGCGCCCGACAGGATTCCGGCGGACGGGCGGCGCCGGTATCCGCCGTCCCGCTCGTAGCGGCGTCAGCCGATCGGTCGACAGGGCACTGCGACCCACCGCGCGTGACCGGAAAACCACGTGAGCGATGTCAGTGGTGAACCTTAGGCTCGCTCCTGATGCCCGGAAAACCTGCAGAGCCCACGGACCGGTCCGCCGTGCGCTCCCTCCTGCGACTGTGGCCCTATGTCAGACCGGTGCGTGCTCGCTGGATCAGCGCGGCCCTCGTGGCGATACTCGCGTCCTGTCTCGCCCTGGTGATCCCGCTGATCCTGAAGTGGATGGTGGACGGCCCCGTCGCGGACCGTGATCCGGGCGGGGTGTGGCTGGGGGCACTCTTCCTGCTGTTGCTGGGGATCGCCGAGGCCGCGCTGTTCGGGCTCCGGCGGTGGCTCGTGGCCCGGCCGCTGGCCGGGGTCGAGGCGTCGATGCGCGCCGACCTCTACCGCCATCTGCAGCGGCTTCCGGTAGCGTTCCACGACCGCTGGCCGTCGGGACAGCTGCTCTCGCGCGGGACCACGGATCTGATGCTGATGCGGATGTTCCTCGCCTTTCCGCTGACGTTCCTGCTGGTCAACGCCACGACGATCCTGGTCGGTTTCGTCATCCTGTTCGCCCAGGACTGGTCACTGGGGCTGGTGCTGCTCGCGCCCGCCGTCCCCCTCATGGTCCTGTGTTCGCTCTTCGAGACGAAGTACGCGCTGGTGGCGCGCAAGGCCCAGGACCAGGTCGGTGATCTGACGACCGTCGTCGAGGAGAGCGTGCTGGGCATCCGTATCGTCAAGGGCTTCGGCCGCAACCGCAGCCAGGCGCTGGCCTTCCGCGCGCTCGCGCAGCGGCTGCGCACCACGGAGCTGGGCAAGGCACGGCTCCTCGCGGGGATCTGGGCGCTCATCACCGCCATTCCCGAGCTGGCGATCGGTGCCGCGCTGGTGCTCGGCACGATCGAGGTCGCCGACGGCGGTCTGTCCGCGGGCACGCTCGTCGCGTTCCTCTCGACGGCTCTCGCGCTGCGCTGGCCGGTCGAGTCGATCGGCTTCCTGCTGGCGATGAGCCAGGAGTCGGCGACGGCCGCCGACCGCTACTTCGAGGTCATGGACGTCGCGGAGGAGCCGGAGCCCGCGCTCCGTGGAGAGCGGGCGGAGGGGAGCGGACAGGGCATCGTCTTCGAAGGGGTGGAGTTCCGCTACCCCGACGCCGAGCCCGGCTCACCGCCCGTCCTGGCCCGGATCGATCTGCGCATCCGTCCGGGCGAGACGATGGCCCTGGTGGGCGCCACGGGTTGTGGCAAGACGACGCTGACGGCGCTCGTCCCCCGCCTCCACGATGTCACCGGCGGCCGCATCCTGCTGGACGGCGAGGACGTCGCAGGCATGGAGAGGTCCCGGCTCCGGGAGCTGGTGTCGGTGGCCTTCGAGGAGCCCACCCTCTTCTCGGCGACCGTCGGGGAGAACGTGCTGATGGGTGCGCAGGGCGCGAGCGGACAGGAGCTGCGCCGGGCCCTGTCGGTCGCCCAGGCCGACTTCGTCCACGAGCTTCCGCAGGGCGTCGACACACAGGTCGGTGAGCAGGGGCTGAGCCTCTCCGGCGGCCAGCGGCAGCGCCTCGCGCTGGCCCGCGCCGTCGTCGGGAGGCCGCGCTTCCTGGTGCTCGACGACCCGCTCTCCGCCCTGGACGTGCACACGGAGACGCTGGTGGAGGCGGCGCTGCGGCGCGTGCTGGAGGAGACGACCGCGGTGGTCGTCGCCCACCGGCCGTCCACGGTGATGCTGGCGGACCGGGTGGCCCTGCTGTCCGAGGGCCGGATCAGCGCCGTCGGCACCCATCAGGAACTGCTGCGCACCAACGCCGAATACGCCTGGCTGATGTCCGGTGCCCACGACACCGGTGTCCTTGTCCCCGAGGAGGGCAGCGCCCGATGACCAGTACGACTGCCGACGGGCCGGCCCTCGCCGGTGAGGACCTGTCCGAGGAGGAGTCCGGCCGGCGGGCCGGCGGGGCGGACCCGTTCGACGCCGACGCCCTGCCCACGCCCCGGGGCGCGACCTGGGCGCTGCTGACCTCCCTGCTCGGGCCCCTGCGGGCCAGGGTGGTCGTGGCCTCCCTCCTGCTGGTCGTCCAGCAGGCCGCGGTGCAGGCGGGGCCGCTGCTCGTCGCGTACGCCATCGACAGCGGTGTGCCCGCGTTCCGTGACCACGACTACGGTCCGCTGGCCGCCGTGGGCATCGGATACGCGGTGTGCTCGGTCGGTGCGGGGCTCCTCCAGTACGCCTTCATCCGGGTGGCCGCGCGGATCAACCAGGACGTGCTGCTCGACCTGCGCGGGCGGATCTTCCGCCATTCGCAGGCGCTGAGTGTGGACTTCCACGAGCGCTACACCTCGGGCCGGCTGATCTCCCGCTCGACGACGGACGTGGAGTCCCTGCGCGAGCTGCTGAGCGAGGGCCTGCAGGAACTCATCGGGGTGGTCCTGTCGTTCGTGGCCATCTCCCTGATGCTGCTCTGGCTGGACCTCGGCATCGGCTCCATCGCCGTGGCCTCCTTCGCCCCGCTGTACCTACTGGTGCGGAGCTACCGGCGGCGGGCGGCCAAGGCCTATTCGGCGCGTTCCTCGGCGATCGCCGCGGTCATCGTGAAGTTCGCCGAGACGATGAACGGGATCCGCCCCGTGCAGGCCTTCCGCAGGGAGCGCGCCAACGACGAGGACTTCGCGGTGTTCAACCGCCGTCACGAGCGGACGAACGGCGACGCGCTGCTGGAGATGGCCCGCTACGTCGTCGGCTCACGGCTCGTCGCCAACACGGCGGTGGCCGCGATGGTGCTGTGGGGAGCCCACCGGGTGGCGTCGGGAACGCTGGCGCTGGGCGTGCTGGCCGCTGCGGTGCTCTATCTGCGACGGCTGTACGACCCGATCGACCGGCTCGGGATGTTCCTCAACTCCTACCAGTCGGCGGCCGCCTCACTGGAGAAGATCGCGGGCCTGCTGGCGCAGACACCCACGGTCCCGGAGCCCGGGGCGCCGAAGGAGCTGCCGGTACTCGCCGGTGAGCACCCGGGCCGGACGGTCACGTTCGACGGGGTGCGGTTCGCCTACCGCACCGGTGGCGAGGTCCTCCCGCGCTTCGGTCTGACGATCCCCGCGGGCCAGACCCTGGCCGTGGTGGGCTCGACGGGCGCGGGCAAGTCGACGCTGGCCAAGCTGCTGGCGCGCTTCTACGACCCGACGGAGGGCCGGGTCCTGCTGGACGGTACCGATCTGCGCGACCTGGCGACGTCCGAGCTGAGGCGGGGTGTGGTGATGGTGACCCAGGAGGCGTTCCTGTTCTCCGGGACGATCGCCGAGAACATCGCGATCGGCCGCCCGGAGGCGACGCGCGAGGAGATCGAGCACGCGGCCAAGGCCATCGGGGCGCACGACTTCATCAGTGCCCTGCCCGACGGGTACGACACGGATGTCCGTAAGCGGGGTGGCCGGATCTCCGCCGGGCAGCGCCAACTCGTGGCCTTCGCTCGCGCGTTGCTCGCGGATCCCGCCGTCCTGATCCTCGACGAGGCCACGAGCTCGCTGGACGTCCCGGGCGAGCGGGCGGTGCAGCGGGCCATGGACACCGTGCTGCACGGGCGGACCGCCGTGGTGATCGCGCACCGTCTGTCGACCGTGGAGATCGCGGACCGGGTCCTGGTGATGGAGAACGGCCGCATCGTGGAGGACGGCGCCCCTGCCGAACTCATCGGCGGCACGGGCCGGTTCGCGGGCCTGCACCGCGCGTGGCGGGAGAGCCTGGCCTGAGGCCCCCGGGCGCGGGCGCCGCACGCGGCCCGGCCTGCGGACCGGGCGCCGTCCCCGCGCCCGGTCCGCAGGCCCCCTCCGGCCCGCACTCGCCGGCCCGGGGGCCCGCGGCGGCCGCCACCCGGCTTGATGCGGCCGCTCCCCGCCGGCGAGCCGGCGAGACCGCACCCACGGGCTGAGCCGCCTGCCGGGCCGGCGTCCGGCACGGATCCGGCCATCCCGGCGCGCCGTCTCAGCCCCTGGTCCCCGTCCGCTTCCCTCTGCGGGCCCCGAATCCGACGGCTACCGATGGAGACCCCTCTCCACCTTGCGCTGTAAGGCAGTTGACCTCCTCGGCGACATACGGGGCCACATGGATGACACACAGTGAAACGTCCGGTTAACGAACACGACCATTCCGGCAACGGACGAGTTCCGGCCAATGTGTTGACGCGGTCCTGACAGGCACATGCTCGCGGTGGCACTCTTCCCCCGTTCCGCGCACCGCCTGCCTTGCCCGGCCGGCTCACCCAGTCGGCCGTCGCCCCCTCGCAGAAGGAGTCCGCGTGAGATCCACGCACAGCCGTCGTGCCACCGCGACCGGCGCTCTGATAGCCGCAGCAGCTCTCCTCGCCGTCGGAATGCAGGGCGGTGCCGCAACGGCCGCCCCCGAAGGCGCCACTGCGGCTCCCGCCGCCGCGGTCAAGGGAGCCGACCCCGGCGCACTCCCCGCGAAGCTCTCCCCCGCCCAGCGTGCCGAACTGCTCCGGGAGGCCAACTCCACCAAGGCGGCCACCGCCAAGGACCTGGGGCTCGGCGCCACGGAGAAGCTCGTGGTCCGCGATGTCGTCAAGGACGTCGACGGCACGACCCACACCCGCTACGAGCGCACGCTCGACGGTCTCCCCGTCCTCGGCGGCGACCTGGTCGTGGCCGAGTCGAAGTCCGGCACGACCCAGGGCGTCACCAAGGCGTCCAAGGCGACCGGCGCCCAGCTGAAGGCGGTCGGCACCAGTGCGGAGGTCGCACCGGCCACCGCCGAGAAGCAGGCGCTCACCGCGGCCCGGGCCGACGGTTCGAAGAGCACCGAGGCGAGCAGGGCGCCGCGCAAGGTCGTCTGGGCGGCGAGCGGGACCCCGCAGCTCGCGTACGAGACCGTCGTCGGCGGCCTCCAGCACGACGGCACCCCGAACGAGCTGCACGTCATCACGGACGCCTCCTCCGGCGCGAAGCTCTTCGAGTGGCAGGCCATCGAGAACGGCACCGGCAACACGCAGTACAGCGGTCAGGTGACCCTGGGGACCTCGGGCTCCGGCAGCTCGTACAACCTGACCGACTCCGCGCGCGGCAACCACAAGACGTACAACCTGAACCGCGGCACGTCCGGCACCGGGACCCTGTTCTCCGGCACCGACGACGTGTGGGGCAACGGCAGCGCGTCCAACACCGAGACGGCGGCCGCGGACGCGCACTACGGCGCCGCGGAGACCTGGGACTTCTACAAGAACGTCATGGGACGCAGCGGCATCAGGGGCGACGGTGTCGGCGCGTACTCCCGCGTCCACTACGGCAACAACTACGTCAACGCCTTCTGGTCGGACAGCTGCTTCTGCATGACCTACGGCGACGGCAGCGGCAACCTCGCTCCGCTGACCTCCCTGGACGTGGCGGCCCACGAGATGACGCACGGCGTCACCTCCAACACCGCCGGTCTCGTCTACAGCGGCGAGTCGGGTGGTCTGAACGAGGCCACCTCGGACATCTTCGCGGCGGGTGTGGAGTTCTACTCCAACACCGCCGCCGACCCGGGTGACTACCTGGTCGGCGAGAAGATCGACATCAACGGCGACGGCACCCCGCTGCGTTACATGGACAAGCCGAGCCAGGACGGCGCGTCCAAGGACTACTGGTACTCGGGCATCGGCTCCGTCGACGTGCACTACTCCTCGGGCCCGGCGAACCACTTCTTCTACCTGCTGTCCGAGGGCAGCGGGGCCAAGACCGTCAACGGGGTGTCCTACAACTCGCCGACGTCCGACGGCCTTCCGGTGACCGGCATCGGCCGGGACAAGGCGCTGCAGATCTGGTTCAAGGCGCTCACCACGAAGTTCACCTCCACCACCAACTACGCCGCGGCCCGCACGGGCACCCTGGCGGTGGCCACCGAGCTGTACGGCGCCTCCAGCGCCGAGTACACCGCGGTCGCCAACGCGTGGGCCGGCATCGCGGTGGGCTCCCGCCCCGGCGGTGGCACCGACCCGGGTGGCAAGGTCTTCCAGAACACGACCGTGAAGGCGCTCGCCGACCGGAGCACCACCAGCATCCCGGTCGTCGTCAGCGGCGTCACCGGCAACGCGCCGAGCACCCTCTCGGTGGCGGTCAACATCAGCCACACCTACCGCGGTGACCTCGTCCTCGACCTGGTGGCACCGGACGGTACGGCGTACCGGCTGAAGAACTCCTCGTCCAGCGACTCCGCGGACAACGTGGTGGCGACCTACACGGTCAACGCCTCGTCCGAGGTGGCCAACGGCACCTGGAACCTCAAGATCCAGGACGCCTACTCCGGCGACACCGGCACCTTCAACAGCGTCAAGCTCACCTTCTGAGCACCGTCCGGGAACGCCGAGCAGGCGTCGGCCCGGAACGCGCACCACTGAACGGGGACGGCCCCGGGGAGTACGCTCCCCGGGGCCGTCGCGTGCGTCAGGGGGCCGAGTCCACGTCCCGGCCGGGGACGTTCTGCTCGGCCCAGACGATCTTGCCGGTGGCCGTGCGGCACGAACCCCACCTGCGGCACAGCAAGTTGATGAGCTGGAGACCCCGGCCGCCCTCGTCGCTGACGTCGGCGTGCTGGATCTGCGGCAGGTCGGGCCCGGTGTCGGCCAGCTCCACCTGGAGCCGCTCGTCGCACAGCAGCCGGAGCCGGCCGGGACCGCCGCCGTAGCGCAGGGCGTTGCCGACCAGTTCGCTGACCACCAGCTCCGTCACGTCGGCGAGTTCGGACAGGTCCCACTGTGCGAGCTGCTCGGTGACGAGCTTGCGGGCGGTGGAGGCGGGATTGCCCTCCGTCGGCAGGTCCCATTCGCGCAACCGCACCTCGGGGGAGAGCACATGGCCCCCCGCGACCAGCAGGACCGCCTCGTCGAACCGGCCGTCGTCCTGCCGGGGAGAGGTGAGCGGGCCGCCGGCGTCGAGCTGCTCGGGCGTCATCGCGGCGACGGAGGCGCGCAGTCCTTCCAGCTGTACGTCCACGTCGTCGGTACGTGTCTTGATCAGGCCGTCGGTGTAGAACACGAGTTGTCCGCCCACCGGGCCGCGGAACCGCAGCGGGTCGTAGGGGATGACCCCGGCGCCCAGCGGCGCTCCGACGGGTACGTCGAGATAGCGGGCGCTCCCGTCGGCTTCCGCCAGCAGCGGCGGCGGATGCCCCGCGCTCGCGATCGTGTAGCTGGAGTCCGCCGGGTCGTAGACCGCGCACAGGCAGGTGGCGACCTGGTCGTCCTCCAGGTCGCGGGTGGCCAGGTCGAGCCGGGCGAGCAGCCGGTCGGGGGCGATGTCCAGCATCATCAGCGTACGGGCGACGGTCCGCAGCCGGCCCATCGTGGCGGCGGCGGGCAGACCGTGGCCGGTGACGTCGCCGACGACCAGCGCCGTACGCCCGCTGGGGAGTGCCACGACGTCGTACCAGTCGCCGCCCACCCCGTGCGCCTCGACCGCCGGCGCGTAGTGGGCGTGCACCCGCAGGCCGGGCGTGTGCGGCGTGACGCGCGGGAGCAGGGAGCGCTGGAGCGAGACGACGTGCTCGCGTTCACGGCCGTAGAGCCGGGCGTTGTCTATGAACACCGCCGCCATGGAGGCGAGTTGTCCCGCAAGCTCCAGGTCGGTGCGGTGGAATGGCGGGCTGTCGCCGGCGCGTACGAAGTCCGCGGAGCCCAGCAGGACGCCTCGGGCGATCAACGGGACGGCCATGTAGCTGTGGACACCCTGACGGCGCATCGCGACCTCGGCGCTCGCCGTCGGTGCGACGCGCGCGAAGTCCTGCGGAGTCATCCGGCTGACCATCACGGGCCGGCCGTTGCGCAGGCACTCGGTGGTCAGGAGTGTCTCGCGGCGCTCCCGGCGGTCGACCACCTCGCCCACCGGTGAGGGTTCGAGTCCCTCCAGCGCGGGGACGGTCCGGACGGCCATGGCCCGGGTGACGGGCACCGCAGTGCCGGTGACGCGCTCGCCCTCCTCGCCGCGCAGCACGGACTCCAGCAGATCGACCGCGGCTGCGTCGGCGAGCCGCGGGACACTGAACGCGGCCAGCTCCTGAGCGGTCCGCTCCAGATCGAGCGTGGTGCCGATCCGGGTACTCGCCTCGTTGAGCCAGCGCATCCGCGCGGCGGTGGTGAAGCCGTCGCCCCGCGGCCGCCCGAGGGGGGCGGGCCGGCGGATGTACAGCTGCCGGCCGGCGCCGTTCTGCACGGCCAGCCGACGGGTCAGGCGTCTCGCTCGGCCTCCGCCGCCGTTCACCGTGCTGACCTCCACTCGCGTCCGCCAGGACGCCTCGCTGTCACGTCGGTGGCCGCAGGATCACACCCGCAGGGCTGTCATGTTAGCGAGATCGGAACGAAAAGCACCTCAGCCGTATACACCGATGGGCCGCGCGGACGCGGAAGTGGGTCCGGCGCGCAGGCACACCGGACCCACCGCGAGCGGCATCCGTCAGCGCAGGAGCACTCCGCCGCCGTCACCCGTGGACGCGTTCGGCACCGCGACCAGGCCGAGTTCGGCACCCGAGGCGAGCAGCGGATGCGCGGGCAGGACGCGCACGGTGTAGCCGTAGGGCCCCGTGCGGTCGAGGGCGAGCGGGCCCTCGTAGAGCCGGCGGTCCTCCAGGTCGTGACCGCCGGCCGGCTTCAGCGGGAACGTCTGGGCCTCCGCGATCGCGTCCCCCGAGTCCACCCGTCCCGCGACCACCTGCACCTCCACGTCCTCCGGGTCGAGACCGCCCAGGGCGATCCGGACCCGGAGCGCCAGGGTGGACCCCAGCTCGGCGGAACCGCCGACGACCGTGTCGGCGGAGGCCTCGACATGGCCGACCGCCACCTGCGGCCAGGCCGCGCGCACCTTGGACTTCCACGCGGCGAGCTCGCGGGCGGCCTTGGGCTCGAGCACCCGCCGGGACTGCGCGGCCGGCGCGTAGAGCCTTTCGACGTACTCACGCACCATGCGGCCCGCGAGGACCTTGGGGCCGAGGGTGGCCAGGGTGCGGCGGACCATCTCGATCCACCGCTCGGGCAGGCCCTCGGCGTTGCGGTCGTAGAAGCGGGGGGCGACCCGGTCCTCGATCAGCGCGTAGAGGGCATTGGCCTCCAGCTCGTCGCGCCGCTCCTCGTCGGTGGCGGAGCCGTCGGCGGTGGGGATCTCCCAGCCGAAGTCCGGCTCGAACCACTCGTCCCACCAGCCGTCGCGCACCGAGAGGTTGAGGCAGCCGTTGAGCGCCGCCTTCATCCCGCTGGTGCCGCAGGCCTCCAGCGGGCGCAGCGGGTTGTTGAGCCAGACGTCGCAGCCCGGGTAGAGCTTCTGCGCCATCCCCATGCCGTAGTCCGGCAGGAAGACGATGCGGTGGCGCACCCGCGGGTCGTCGGAGAAGCGCACCAGCTCCTGGATCAGCCGCTTGCCGCCGTCGTCGGCGGGGTGCGCCTTGCCGGCGACGACGATCTGGATCGGGTGCGTCGGGTGGAGCAGCAGCGCCCGCAGCCGGTCGCGGTCGTGCAGCATGAGCGTCAGCCGCTTGTACGAGGGCACCCGGCGGGCGAAGCCGATGGTCAGCACGTCCGGGTCGAGCACACCGTCGATCCAGCCCAGTTCAGCGGTGCCCGCGCCGCGCCTGCGCCAGGAGGCGTAGAGCCGCCTTCGCACCTCGGTGACCAGCTGTTCGCGGAGCCCCCGGCGCAGCTCCCAGACCTCACGGTCGGGGACGGCGGTCACGGCGTCCCAGCGCCTGGGGGTGCCGGCCGCCCCGCCGTCGGGGCCCGCCTCCAGGCCGACGTCGGCACCGGCGAGGGCGTTCTCGGCGCGTTCGGAACCGAAGGTGCCGGCACCCAGCCGGAGGACCTCGGGCGCGACCCAGGTCGGGGCGTGCACCCCGTTGGTCACCGAGGTGATCGGCACCTCGGAGGGGTCGAACCCCGGCCACAGGCCGGAGAACATCTGCTGGCTGACGGCCCCGTGCAGGGTGGAGACCCCGTTGGCACGCTGAGCGAGCCGCAGCCCCATCACCGCCATGTTGAAGAGGCCGGGCTCGCCGCCTTCGTAGGTCTCCGTCCCGAGGCGCAGGATCTTCTCGACACCGACTCCCGGCAGCTCGCCGTCGTCGCCGAAGTGACGGGCCACGAGCTGGCGGTCGAAACGGTCTATCCCGGCGGGGACCGGAGTGTGCGTGGTGAAGACCGCGCCGGCCCGCACGACCTCCAGGGCGGCGTCGAAGTCCAGGCCCGTCTCGGAGAGTTCCCGGATGCGTTCCAGGCCGAGGAATCCGGCGTGCCCCTCGTTGGTGTGGAACACCTCGGGGGCCGCGTGCCCGGTCAGCCGGCAGTAGGTGCGCACGGCCCGCACACCACCGATCCCGAGCAGCATCTCCTGCAGCAGCCGGTGGTCACTGCCGCCGCCGTAGAGCCGGTCGGTGACATCCCGCTCCCCCGGTGCGTTCTCCTCGACGTCGGAGTCCAGGAGCAGCAGGGGGACACGCCCGACCTGGGCGAGCCATACCGAGGCGTACAGCGAGCGGCCGCCGGGCAGGGCGAGCACCACCCGGCTGGGGGCGCCGTCGGCTTCCCGCAGGAGGGTGAGCGGCAGCTCGTTGGGGTCGAGGACGGGATAGTGCTCCTGCTGCCAGCCGTCCCGGGACAGGCTCTGGCGGAAGTAGCCGTGGCGGTAGAGGAGGCCGACCCCGATGAGCGGCACGCCAAGGTCGCTGGCGGCCTTCAGATGGTCGCCGGCCAGGATGCCGAGCCCGCCCGAGTACTGGGGCAGGGCGGCGGTGACCCCGAATTCGGGGGAGAAGTAGGCGACGGCAGCGGGGAGCTCCGCGCCCTGGGAGAGCTGGTCCTGGTACCACCTCGGGCCGCCGAGGTATTCCCGGAGTCCGTCGGACACCTCGGTGAGGCGGCGCAGGAACTGCTGGTCACCGGCCAGCTCGGTGAGGCGTGCCGCGGAGACGGCGCCCAGCAGACGCACGGGGTCGGCGTCCGCGGGCCGCCAGCCCTCCGGGTCGGCGGCACGGAAGAGCCGCTGGGTCTCGGTGTGCCAGGACCAGCGCAGGTTACGGGCGAGGTCGCTGAGCGGTCGCAGGGGTTCGGGGAGGACGGGGCGCACGGTGAACCGACGAATGGCCTTCACGTATCCCACCTTTACAGGGGACGTACGGATCCGAGGGGACGCACGACGGTGGGCGCCCTCTCCGTCACCCTCGACGGTAGCGGTGCACCCCCGCACGCAACCACGGCGCGCGACCGGCTCAGTGGGCCCGGTGCGGCGCGGCACGCCCGCCCCGGCCCCCGGCACCGCACGGCGCGCGCCCTCCCGCTGCCGGCTCCTGGACCACCCCTGCCACCGGGGCCCGGCGAGTGCCTCCGGCCCCTCGCACCCCGCGCGCCCCATGGGCCAGATGCACCAGTCACGTACCCCTCTGTCACGGGCGATATGGCTGATTTCCTCACCTCACGCGGACTTGTGGCACCCCGCACCACAGGGAAGGCTTCACAGGTGCCCGCGTGACGGCCGGGGGACCGGCGCGCGGCCCACAGCGCGTGCGTCCGTCGCACCCAGGAGTTAACACACCGTCGGGATTGACCGCCCGAAAGCGGTGGGAAGGCTCCCCCGGAAACACCCCGCGCTGCACATCCCAGGTGCCCCGGTCCGAGCACGATCCGTCCGTGCACCTGCCATTCGAGTGAACGCGGACAGGAGCTGCCATGCCCACAGCCCGCCAGCCGACAGTCGAGCAGCTACAAAGGACGCAACCCCACCATCGCGGCGCGCGCGGTCAGCCCCTCACGCCCACGCCGCGCGCCGTGCATGCCGAGCTCCGACCCCCAGGTGATTCCATGATCGGTCGCATTCCCGTCCTGGACGTACGTCCGCTCGTCGACTGCGGCAGACGGCCCGCCAAAGCCGTCGCGGGCGAGACCTTCGAGGTCAGCGCCACCGTGTTCCGCGAGGGCCACGACGCCGTTGCCGCCAACGTCGTCCTGTGCGACCCGAACGGACGGCCCGGCCCCTGGACGCCGATGCGCGAGCTGGCCCCGGGCACGGACCGGTGGGGGGCCGATGTCACCCCCGGGTCCGAGGGCCGCTGGACGTACACCGTCGAGGCGTGGAGTGATCCGGTCACCACCTGGCGCGTGGCCGCGCAGATCAAGATCCCGGCGGGCATCGACACCGCCCTGGTCCTCGACGAGGGGGCCGAGCTGTACGCCCGCGCCGCCGAGGGCGTACCGAAGAAGGACGGCCGTGAGGCCGTGCTGGCCGCCGTCGACGCGCTGCGTGACACGGACCGCCCCGCGGCCTCCCGGCTCGCGGCCGCGCTGACCGCCGAGGTGGACGAGGCGCTCGGCCGCCACCCCCTGCGCGAGCTGGTCACCGCGTCCCGTCCGCTGCCGCTGACCGTCGAGCGCCGGCGCGCGCTGTACGGCTCCTGGTACGAACTGTTCCCGCGCTCCGAGGGTGCGCGGCAGGAGCCGGTGGCTCCGCCGAAGCCCGCCCGGAAGCCGCGGGCCACGAGGACGGCGAAGACCGCCGCCGCCACGCGGAAGAAGGCTCCGGCTGTCACGGCGGACATCCCCCAGCCGGCCACCAGATTGGTCAGCGGCACCTTCCGGACCGCCGCCGAACGGCTTCCGGCCGTGGCCGCGATGGGCTTCGACGTCGTCTATCTGCCACCGGTCCACCCCATCGGGACCACCCACCGCAAGGGCCCGGACAACAGCCTCACCCCCGGCCCCGACGACCCGGGGGTGCCCTGGGCGATCGGCTCGGCCGAGGGCGGCCACGACGCCGTCCACCCCGGTCTCGGCACCCTCGACGACTTCGACCACTTCGTGGAGACGGCCCGCAGGCTGCGGATGGAGATCGCGCTGGACTTCGCGCTCCAGTGCTCCCCGGACCACCCCTGGGTGACGGAGCATCCCGAGTGGTTCCACCACCGCCCGGACGGGACCATCGCCTACGCCGAGAACCCGCCCAAGAAGTACCAGGACATCTATCCGATCGCGTTCGACAAGGACCTGAGCGGGATCGTCGCCGAGACCGTCCGTGTCCTGCGGTTCTGGATGGAGCACGGCGTACGGATCTTCCGCGTCGACAATCCGCACACGAAGCCGGTGGTCTTCTGGGAGAAGGTGATCGCCGACATCAACCGCACCGACCCGGACGTGATCTTCCTGGCGGAGGCCTTCACCCGCCCCGCGATGATGCGCGCGCTGGCCTCCGTCGGCTTCCAGCAGTCGTACACGTACTTCACCTGGCGTAACACGAAGCAGGAGCTCACCGAGTACGTCACCGAGCTCTCGGGCGAGAGCTCCTCGTACATGCGGCCCAACTTCTTCGTGAACACGCCCGACATTCTTCCCGGTTACCTCCAGGACGGCGGACGTCCGGCCTTCGAGGCGAGGGCCGTGCTGGCCGCGACGCTGTCCCCCTCCTGGGGCGTGTACGCGGGCTTCGAGCTGTACGAGAACACCCCGGTGCGTCCCGGGAGCGAGGAGTACCAGAACTCCGAGAAGTACCAACTCAGGCCCAGGGACTGGGAGTCGGCGGAACGTGAGGGCCGCTCGATCGCTCCCCTGATCACCTCCCTCAACCGGATCCGGCGTCGCCATCCGGCGCTCCAGCAACTGCGCGACGTGCACTTCCACTCGGTCGACAACGAGGCGCTGATCGTCTACAGCAAGCGCTCCGGCACGGACACCGTCCTCGTGGTCGTCAACCTCGACCCCCACCACACCCAGGAGGCCACGGTCTCGTTGGACATGCCGCGCCTCGGCCTCGACCGGCACGAGAGCGTGCCGGTGCGCGACGAGCTCACCGGCGACACCTATCACTGGGGCAGGACCTTCTATGTGCGCCTCGAACCGGGTGTGACACCCGCGCACATCGCGGTCCTGCGACCGTCCCCGCCGACCGGAGGGTCACCCACACCATGATCGTCAATGAGCCTGTCCACGACCTGTTCGAGGACACTCCCGCCAAGGACCGCGATCCCGACTGGTTCAAGCGCGCCGTCTTCTACGAGGTACTCGTCCGGTCCTTCCAGGACTCCAACGGGGACGGCGTCGGTGACCTCAAGGGCCTCACCGCCAAGCTGGACTATCTGCAGTGGCTGGGCGTCGACTGCCTCTGGCTGCCGCCGTTCTTCAAGTCGCCTCTGCGGGACGGCGGTTACGACGTCTCCGACTACACCGCCGTGCTGCCCGAATTCGGCGACCTCGCCGACTTCGTGGAGTTCGTCGACGCCTCGCACCAGCGCGGCATGCGCGTGATCATCGACTTCGTCATGAACCACACGAGCGATCAGCACGACTGGTTCCAGCAGTCCCGCACCGATCCGGACGGGCCGTACGGCGACTACTACGTCTGGGCCGACGACGACAAGCAGTTCCCGGACGCGCGGATCATCTTCGTCGACACGGAGACGTCCAACTGGACCTTCGACCCGGTCCGCAAGCAGTACTACTGGCACCGCTTCTTCTCGCACCAGCCCGATCTCAACTACGAGAACCCGGCGGTGCAGGAGGAGATCATCTCGGCACTGCGCTTCTGGCTGGACCTCGGCATCGACGGCTTCCGCGTCGACGCCGTGCCCTACCTCTACCAGCGCGAGGGCACCAACTGCGAGAACCTCCCGGAGACCCACGACTTCCTCAAGCGGGTCCGCAAGGAGATCGACGCCAACTACCCGGACACCGTGCTGCTGGCCGAGGCCAACCAGTGGCCGGAGGACGTCGTCGACTACTTCGGCGACTACACGGCCGGCGGCGACGAGTGCCACATGGCGTTCCACTTCCCGGTGATGCCCCGGATCTTCATGGCCGTACGGCGCGAGAGCCGCTACCCGGTCTCGGAAATCCTGGCGAAGACCCCCGCGATCCCGTCCGGCTGCCAGTGGGGCATCTTCCTGCGCAACCACGACGAGCTCACGCTCGAGATGGTCACGGACGAGGAACGCGACTACATGTACGCGGAGTACGCCAAGGATCCGCGGATGCGGGCCAACATCGGCATCCGCCGGCGACTCGCGCCCCTGCTGGACAACGACCGCAACCAGATCGAGCTGTTCACGGCTCTGCTGCTGTCCCTGCCGGGCTCCCCGATCCTCTACTACGGGGACGAGATCGGGATGGGCGACAACATCTGGCTGGGCGACCGCGACGCCGTACGCACCCCGATGCAGTGGACGCCCGACCGCAACGCCGGTTTCTCCTCCAGCGATCCGGGGCGGCTCTACCTCCCCACGATCATGGACCCGGTCTACGGCTACCAGGTCACCAACGTCGAGGCGTCGATGGCCTCGCCGTCCTCACTGCTGCACTGGACGCGCCGGATGATCGAGATCCGCAAGCAGAACCCGGCGTTCGGCCTCGGCTCCTACAGCGAACTCCCGTCGTCGAACCCGGCGGTCCTCGCGTTCACCCGTGAGTACAAGGACGACCTCGTGATGTGCGTCCACAACTTCTCGCGGTTCGCGCAGCCGACCGAGCTGGATCTGCGCGACTTCAGCGGACGTCATCCGGTGGAGCTGATCGGCGGGGTGCGCTTCCCGGCCGTGGGCCAGTGGCCCTACCTGCTCACTCTCGCCGGCCACGGCTTCTACTGGTTCCGCATGCGGAAGGACGCTCCGGCCGGCATCCCGCCACTGCCCGCCAACTGACGGCGCATCAACTGACCGGCGTCACCTGCGGGGCGGTTTCCGCCGTCCCGCAGGGGGCACTCTGACCCCATATGGAGCTCTTCGGGGTTCCTGAGGGCCCATGATCCTCTTTGGTCGAGTCCGTACGGACTTTCCTCACCCGACACGTCCCGCACAGCCGGACAGCCATTGCCGCAATCCGGGACACTCTTCGCATCCTGTGGTGTGCCCGGGGAAAGGACGCGATGCCATGTCGGAGGCTGCATCCACTCGAGTCGCCCTGGCGAAGAACACAACGTCGAGAAAGACGACAAGAAGACATACGAGCGCCACGGGCACCACGGCGCTGCTGCCGTCACTCGCCCCGCTGCTCCACGAGTGGGTGCCCCGTCAGCGGTGGTTCGCCGGCAAGGGGCAGCCCGTCACCGGATTCTCGCTCGTCGCGGCGACGGAGATACTGCCACTGGACGCCACGGGCACGGGCCCCGGGCTGCTGCACCTGCTCGTCCGGGTCCACCAGCCGAGCGGCCGCCCCGCGCAGACGCAGGGCGACTGCTACCAGCTCCTGCTCGGCGTGCGCACCGCACTGCCCCAGCGGCTGGCGGACGCACGCATCGGCCAGGTCACCGAAGGACCGCTGGCCGGCCGCACCCTGTACGAGGGGCTGCACGACCCGCGCGTCGCCGCCCTCCTGCTGGAACGGCTCCGCAACCCCGGATCCCTCGGCCCGCTCCGCTTCGACCGCGCGCAGCCCATCCCACCGGGTCTCACGCCGCGCTTCCTGGACACCGAGCAGTCCAACTCCTCGCTCGTCTACGGGGACGCGCTCATCCTGAAGATCTTCCGCAGGGTCTTCCCCGGCACCAACCCCGATCTCGAACTGCCGCTCGCGCTCGGCCGTGAGGGCTGCGGCCGGGTACCCGCACCGGTGGCCTGGTTCGAGGCGGACACGGGCCCGGAACCGCTCACGCTCGGCGTGCTGCAGCCGTTCCTGCACGGCGCGCAGGACGGGTGGCAGCTCGCGCTCGCCGCCCTGACCGACGGGCGGGACTTCGTCGCCGAGGCCCATGCCCTCGGCAGGGCGACGGCCGAGGTGCACACGGCGCTCGCCGCCGCGCTGCCGACGCCGTCCCTGGCCCAAGACCGGACCAGGGACCTGGTGGCCGGGATGGTGGAACGCCTGGAGGCGACCGCACAGGCGGTCCCGGCGCTCGTCCCGTACGTACCGGGGCTGCGGGCCGCCTTCGACGCCGTCGCGGCACTCGGGGACACGGGGCGCGGCTGGGCCGCCCAGCGCGTCCACGGCGACCTGCACCTGGGCCAGACCCTGCGCGGGGAGGACGGTTTCTGGTCACTGATCGACTTCGAGGGCGAGCCCTCCAGGCCGCTGCCCGAGCGCCGCAGCCCGCAGCCGACGGTGCGCGACGTCGCGGGGATGCTGCGTTCCTTCGACTACGCGGCCCGCTCGCACCACCCGTGGAACCCCGAATGGGCGGCCCGCTGCCGTGCCGCGTACTGCGAGGGCTACGCCCGCGCGGCGGGCTCCGACCCGCGCGCCGAACCGGAGCTGCTGCGCGCCCACGAGACCGACAAGGCGGTGTACGAGGTCCTGTACGAGGCCCGGAACCGCCCCGACTGGCTACCGGTCCCGATGGCCGCGATCCAGCGCCTGGCCGCCATGCCCGCGTGACCTGCGCCACCCATCACCCATCTTCCGAGGAGGCTGTCTCCGTGACCGCCCGCAAGCCGTCCCGCAAGCCGTCCGATCCCATCGAGGTCCCGCCCACCGCCAAGCCGGTGACCGCAGAGGTCACCGCCGCCGCGCCGGCCGCCACCGCTCCGGCCACCGGCCCCGCCGACGCGGACGCACCTGCCGAGTCGGCCCCGCCACCGCCCGCCAAGCGTGTCCGGGCCAGGCGGACGACCGCGGCCGGCGGCACCCCGCCCCGTCCGCGCCGCGGCGGGGGCAGCAAGAACGTGCTGCCCGCCACCGCCCTGGACGACGCGGACCGGGGACGGCTGCTCGCCGGCGAGCACCACGACCCGCACGGCGTCCTGGGCGCGCACCCGGCCTCGGGCGGTGTGCTCTTCCGGACGCTGCGCCCCCACGCTCGCAGCGTGGCGGTGGTGGTCAAGGGCAAGCGGGCCGAACTGCAGAGCGACGGCGACGGCTTCTTCTCCGGGGTCCTGCCATTGTCCGGCGTGCCCGAGGAGTACCTGCTGCGGGTCGCCTACGAGGACGACACGATCGAGGTCGAGGACCCGTACCGGTTCCTCCCCGCCATCGGCGAGCTCGATCTGCATCTGATCGGCGAGGGCCGGCACGAGGAGCTGTGGAAGGCGCTCGGCTCCGAGCCGATGGAGCACAAGGGCGTGAAGGGCACCCGGTTCACCGTGTGGGCGCCGAACGCGCGCGGGGTCCGTGTGACGGGCGACTTCAACTACTGGGACGGCACGGCCTGCCCCATGCGCTCCCTCGGCTCCACCGGCGTATGGGAGCTGTTCCTCCCCGGCGTCGGCGAGGGCGCCGTCTACAAGTACGACATCTGCCGGCCCGACGGCTCGCACACCCAGCGCGCCGACCCGATGGCCCGCAGCACCGAGGTGCCGCCCGCGACCGCCTCGGTGGTCACCGCGTCCCACCACGAGTGGCAGGACGCGGACTGGATGAGCCACCGGGGCGACCGCCCGGTCCACGAGGCCCCGTTCTCCGTCTACGAGGTCCATCTGCCGTCCTGGCGCCCGGGCCTCAGCTACCGCCAGCTGGCCTCCCAACTCCCGTCGTACGTACGGGAGCTGGGCTTCACCCATGTGGAGCTGATGCCGGTCTCCGAGCACCCCTTCGGAGGGTCCTGGGGCTACCAGGTCACCGGTTTCTACGCGCCGACGTCCCGCATGGGCACCCCGGACGACTTCCGCTTCCTGGTCGACGCGCTGCACGCGGCGGGGATCGGCGTCCTGATGGACTGGGTGCCGGCGCACTTCCCCCGCGACGACTGGGCGCTCGCCGAGTTCGACGGCCGCCCGCTGTACGAGCACTCCGACCCGAACAGGGCCGCGCACCCGGACTGGGGCACCCTGGAGTTCGACTACGGCCGCAAGGAGGTCCGTAACTTCCTCGTCTCCAACGCCACTTACTGGTGCGAGGAGTTCCACATCGACGGGCTGCGGGTCGACGCGGTGGCCTCGATGCTGTACCTCGACTACTCGCGCGAGGACGGCCAGTGGTCGCCGAACGAGTTCGGGGGCCGGGAGAACCTGGACGCGGTCGCCTTCCTCCAGGAGATGAACGCGACGGTCTACCGGCGCAACCCCGGCGTCGTCACGATGGCGGAGGAGTCCACCGCCTGGGACGGCGTCACCCGCGCCACGGACCACGGGGGGCTCGGCTTCGGCCTGAAGTGGAACATGGGCTGGATGCACGACTCCCTCGTGTACGTGTCCAAGGAGCCCATCCACCGCAAGTACCACCACAACGAGATGACCTTCTCGATGGTGTACGCGTACAGCGAGAACTACGTGCTGCCGATCTCGCACGACGAGGTGGTGCACGGCAAGCAGGCCCTGGTCAGCAAGATGCCGGGCGACTGGTGGCAGCGGCGCGCGAACCACCGGGCCTACCTCGGCTTCATGTGGGCCCACCCCGGCAAGCAACTCCTCTTCATGGGGCAGGAGTTCGCACAGGGCGCCGAGTGGTCCGAAGGCCACGGCCCCGACTGGTGGCTGCTCGACGAGACGTACGAGGCCAGCGGCGACCACCGTGGCGTCCGCAGCCTGGTCACGGACCTCAACGCCGTGTACAACGCGCTGCCGGCCCTCTGGCAGCGGGACACCGATCCCGGGGGCTTCGCCTGGATCGACGGTGGCGCGGCGGAGGACAACGCGTTCTCGTTCGTGCGCTACGACGCCGACGGCTCACCACTGATCGCCGTCTCCCACTTCTCCCCCGTGGTGCGCCAGGACTACCGCATCGGCGTACCGGACGGGCCGCAGGCGTGGGTGGAGATCATCAACACGGACGCGGACCGGTACGGCGGCAGCGACGTGCGCAACGAGGGACCGCTGAAGCCGGAGGCGGTACCGGCCCACGGCAGGGACACCAGCATCACGCTGACGCTGCCGCCGCTGGCGACGGTGTGGCTGCGGCCGGCCTGACGTGAGTGACGAGGGGCGGCTCACCGCTTCCGCGGGTGCGCCGCCCCTCCTTCACGGCTCACCCGCGGGATGCGGAGCCCTGCAGACCTTCGACGAGCTCGATGAGCGGCGCCAGGACCCGAGGCAGATCGCCCTCGGAGCTCAGCTCCTGTTCGTCCTGCCACATGTACTCGCTGCGGGAGTCGATGAAGAGGAGCGAGGCACTTCCCGATTCCCAGACGAACACGTGCCCCAGGCGCTCGCCTGATTCCAGGGTGAGGCTCACCGCCGTGGCTTTCGGACGCCCCCGGGTCGGTGTCCCACGATGCGGCCGGTTCACCACGGCGCCGATTCCGCGAGCGCGGAGCCCGTCCTGGTGTGCGGCATGCCAGTTGATGAGCCAGTGGGCGCTCTCCCGCATTTCGCCCCCTGCTGTCACGGTGGACCGAGTCGTCGAACCTGATCGTACGAACCCGTGTCCGAGTCCACCAGCCCGGCATCCCTCAGGGTGCCCGCATCAGGTTGCGCATGCTGCCCACCAGCGCGTGGATGTCGCGCGCGCCGGGCAGTTCGGACTCTGCGGGCCCGGGGGCTCCGGCCCCCTCCCGGACCGCCGCACGGCAGGGGCGGCAGAGGCCGTCCGGGAACGCGTCGGCCGGGCCGGGCCGGCCGCATTCGGAGCACTCCACCAGGAGACGCCGCGCGGGGGCGTCAGGTCCGGCGGGAGCAGAAGCCTCCGGGAGCCGGGGTGGGAGCTTGTCGGTGAGGCGACGGCGTACGAATCCGACGGGCGAGCCGACCTGCGCGGGGAGGCCGGACGTCAGGGCCTGGGTGAGGTAGTCGGCGTCCACGCCGCGTGCGAACCACTCCCCGGCGAGCCGCTCCGGCACCGCGCAGTCCTCGGCGGAGAGGGCCAGGCGGGGATCGGTGCGGCCCAGGCGGGCCAGGGCGACGTACGCGGCCGAGGGGGCGGCGTCGGGGGCCGGGGCGGACGTCGTTCGCTGCTGCGGTACGGCGGGCGCGCAGACGGCTTCCTGGGGAGCGGGGGCCCAGGCCGGCGGCTCGCTCGCCTTCTGGAGGGGTGCGCCCTCTCGCCCGGACGCCTCGCCCGCAAGGTGCGTGGTCCACCACTCGTTGTCGTGGGCGGTGCGGGACCAGTAGGTGCGCGTCACCCAGCGGCTCTGGCCGAGGGTTTCGACACGGCAGCGTACGTGGCGGAGGTGACCGGCGACGGCGAGCGTGCGCAGGGCGGTGCCGATGGCCATCTGCCCGTACAGCGGGAGGTCCTTGGCCAGCGACTTGATGTCCATCGCCGCACCGTCGGGAAGGTGGTCGACGTACCCGGCGACGTACCGCTCACGCTCGGGAAGAAGCGCGAAGTCGGCTGGCTGGGCGAGGGGTTGATCGGGTACGGAGCGCTTGCCGTAGCCGGCGCGTGCCTGGCGGTACGGGCGCGAGGGTGCGGGGGCGCACGGGGCGGAGCTAGGGTGCTGGATAGCCACGAGATCGTCTTTCTAGGGTATCGATCTTGGGGTGAGACCCCGGCCGGTGCTACAACACCGCGTCGGGGTCGTTTCGTTGTGGGCACCGTAGGCATCCGCGACTCTGCGCCGCAACTCGGTCACGATTAGTCATACTTGCTGACCGTGACGGGGTAGGGAGGGTGGTCAGGTTTTCCCAAACCCTTTCTTTCCCAGCCGGATGAACGACATCGCTCGAATCCCGGCCCCCGGACTCCGACCCCCGAATCCCGAAGCTCAAGCGCCGGGCCCGGAGCCCTGTGCGTACGCTCGAAGGAGTGACCGGCCCGCTTCCGATGCTCGAACCCCGGCCCCCGAGACCCGAGGCGAGCTACGCCCTTCCCCCTCCGCGCAGCGACGACAGCACCAGCCGCCCGTACCGCGACGCCGTCCGTCCGCCGCCTGGGTCCGGAGTCGGCACCAGGCCACTACGTAGAACAAGTAGTACACTCACGCCATGGGCGACAACAGGGAAGTCCCGCTTCGCGAGCTGAACCAACAGACCTCGCGGGTCATGGCACGTGTCCAAGCCGGCGAGACGGTGACCATCACCAAGGACGGCGTACCCATAGGGGACATCGTTCCCCGGGGGTCCCGCCTGAGTCGGCCCTCTTATCCCTTCCGCACCGACCCGATGGGCCGACTGGACCTTCCCGATCTCGGCGGCCCGGCACTCACCGACGACGAGATCGACGCCACGCTGAGGGGTATGGGCGCGATCGATGACTGACAGCCCGGTCGCGATCGCCGACACAAACGCCCTGTACCGGCTGTTCACCCCCAAGGACCCCGGCCATGCGGCGCACAGGGACGCGCTCGCCTCGGTGGGGCATCTCGTGGTGTCGCCGATGGTCCTCACCGAACTGGACTATCTGCTCACCTCCCGGGTCGGCGCCCGCGCCTCCATGAACGCACTCGACTTCGTCGCGGGCCAGGTGGAGGCCCGGCGCTTCGAAGTCCCGGAAGTGACCACGCACCTGCGCGGCGCCATGGCAGTCATGCGGGGATACGAGGATGCCGACAACGGCCGAGGGGTCGGGCTGGCCGACGCGATGAACGTGGTGCTCGCCGCCGCTTTCCGGACCGCGGACCTCTTCACCTCCGACCGCCACTTCCGGATAATGCGCCCGCTCACCGGCCATCCGGCATTCCGGCTGCTGCCTGGCGACCTGTGAGCCCACGGCCGTCAGACCGCCGCCGGGAGCACGTCCTCAAGGTCCTGGAGCAGGCGGCGCTTCGGACGGGCGCCCACCATCGACTTCACCGGCTCGCCGGCCCGGAAGACCATCAGGGTCGGCATCGACAGCACGGCGTAACGGCTGGTGATGCCCGGGTTGTGGTCCACGTCGATCTGCACCACCTTGACACGGCCGGCCTGTTCCTTCGCGATGGCGCCGAGCACCGGGGCGAGCTGGCGGCACGGGCCGCACCAGTCGGCCGTGAACTCGACCAGCACCGGGGTAGCTGCTCCCAGTACCTCCGCGTCGAACGTCGCGTCCGTCACCTCGGCGACACCTTCCGCATGGATCATTTCTCGTCCTCCCAGTTCAGTTCGCACCGTGGTTCGGGGCCGCCGGGCAGTTCGGCCGAAGCCTCCAGTTCGGCGCGGGCCAGTTGCGCGCCCACCTCCGCACGGACCCCCTGCAACTGGCCGATGAGTGAGTCCAGTTCATTGATCTTGCGCCGGTAGACGGCCAGTGACGCCGGACAGGCGTCGCCCGCCGGGTGGCCGGCGCGCAGGCAGTCGACGAAGGGGCGGGTCTCCTCCAGGTCGAATCCGAAGTCCTGAAGGGTCCGGATCTGCCGGATCTGCCGCAGGTCGTCCTCGTCGTACGTGCGATAGCCGTTCTCCGCGCGGCGCGCGTGAAGGAGGCCCCGTGATTCGTAGTACCGCAGCGTCCGTGTCGTCGTCCCGGCGCGTTCGGCCAGTTCCCCGATTCGCATACCGCGACCGTAATCCTTGACGTCGGCGTCAAGGCAAGGCGCCCTGAGCCAGGGGGCGCAGGACACGGCACCGCTGCCAGTCGGTTCGAACAGCTCACCGACGGACATGGCGCATGTCCCGGCGTCCGCCCTCGTGCGCACGCTGACGGCCTCCTCAGGGAACAGGGAAAGACGGGCGACCTGGGACACGAGTGGGTGGCCGGGCCACGACAGGAGCGGCCGGTACGGGAGTCCCGTACCGGCCGCACTCATCTGTCTGTATCGCTACGCCTTCCGGCGTCTTACGCCTTCTTACGCCTTCGCCAGCGAAGGCTTCTCGTCGGCCTCGACGTCGCCGTCGCGCGACTCCGGGACGTGCGGCTCGCCGCCGTGGGCGTCGTCCGTCATCGTCTTCTCGTCGAACGGGAGGGAGCCGGAGAGGACCTGGTCCACCCGCTCCCGGTCGATCTCCTTGGTCCAGGTGCCGACCAGCACCGTGGCGACGGCGTTGCCCGCGAAGTTCGTCAGGGCGCGGGCCTCGCTCATGAAGCGGTCGATGCCGACGATCAGGCCGACACCGTCGACCAGTTCGGGGCGGTGCGACTGGAGACCGCCCGCGAGGGTGGCCAGACCGGCGCCGGTGACGCCCGCCGCGCCCTTCGACGCGATCACCATGAAGATCAGCAGCGAGATCTGCTCGCCGATGGTCAGCGGGTCACCCGTCGCGTTGGCGATGAAGAGCGAGGCCATCGTGAGGTAGATCGCGGTGCCGTCGAGGTTGAAGGAGTAGCCGGTCGGCACGGTGATGCCGACGACGGGCTTGCTGACACCCATGTGCTCCATCTTCGCGATCAGCCGCGGCAGGGCCGACTCGGAGGAGGAGGTGGAGAGGATCAGCAGGAACTCGCGGCCCAGGTACTTCAGCAGGGTGAAGATGTTGACCCCGGCCACCAGGCGCAGGATCACGCCCAGGATCAGGAACACGAAGACCGCGCAGGTGACGTAGAAGCCGATCATGATGATCGCGAGGGACTTCAGCGCGTCCACGCCGGTCTCACCGACCACGGCCGCCATCGCACCGAAGGCGCCGACCGGGGCCACCCACATGATCATGGCGAGGATGCGGAAGACGAGGCGCTGGATGTGACCGATGCCGCGCAGGACCGGTTCGCCCGCCGAGCCCATGGCCTGGAGCGCGAAGCCGGCGAGCAGCGCGATGAGGAGGGTCTGCAGGACCTCGCCCTCGGTGAAGGCCGACACCATCGTGGTCGGGATGATGCCGAGCAGGAAGTCGACGGTGGACTCGCTTTCACCCGCCTGCGCCTCGCCCGCGGCCCGGGCCGCGTCGGTGAGGTGGAGGCTGGAACCGGGCTCCAGAAGGTTGCCGACGACCAGGCCGATGGCCAGGGCGACGGTCGACATCACCAGGAAGTAGCCGAGGGCCAGACCGCCGACGGCACCGACCTTGGCGGCCTTCCGTACGGAGCCGACCCCCAGCACGATCGTGCAGAAGATGATCGGCGAGATCATCATCTTGATGAGGTTGACGAAGCCTGCGCCGATCGGCTTGAGCTCCACGGCGAAGTCCGGAACCACCAGACCCACCGTGATGCCCAGCACCACGGCGGCGATCACGGCGATGTAGAGGTAGTGGGTGCGGTCCCGTCGTGCGGCTTTCTCTGCCACGGGGGTCTCCTCGGGTATACGGCGGCTCCCCGTCCCTGGGGGCCCCGGTGACTATTCACTTCCCTGTGACGGCCGTCACCGTTGCGTTCATATCGTTCACAGATGCTTATCAGCCACCTTGGGCCGGGTGCCCCCGCCAGGCAGACTGGGTGCCATGCGCCTGCCCCGAACCCTCCCCCGCAGCCTGGCCGGCCAGCTGTTCGCGATGCAGGCCCTGCTCGTGGCCGCGGTCGTGGCCGGGTGCGCCTTCTTCGCGTACGCCTCCGGCCGGTCCCAGGCGGAGGAGACCGCGGCCCGCCAGGTGAGGGCCGCCGCGCTCGCCATGGCCGGATCGCCGTCGGTGCGGGAGGCGATCCGTACCCCGGACCCGTCCGCCGTACTCCAGCCGTACGCGGAACAGGTGCGCGAGGACACCGGGATCGCCTTCGTGACGATCATGAATCCGGACGGGGTCCGCTGGACCCACCCCGACCCCGGCCAGATCGGCCGGAGCTTCATCGGGCACACCGAGCGCGCCCTGCTCGGCGAGACGTTCGAGGAGACCTACACCGGCACGCTCGGCCCCTCGATACGCGTCGTCACGCCGGTGCGCGACGGGGACAGGATCGTCGGCCTGGTCAGCGCGGGCATCACCGTCGAGCGGGTGTCCACCCAGGTACGGGAGCAGCTCGGCGCCCTCGGGACGGCGGCGGGAGCCGCCCTGACGCTCGGCGCGCTCGGGACGTACGTGATCAACGCGCGGCTGCGGCGGCACACGCACGGGATGAACGCCGGCGAGCTGAGCCGGATGCACACCTACCACGAGGCCACGCTGCACGCGGTGCGCGAGGGGCTGCTCATGCTGGACGGGCAGCGCCGGGTCGCCCTGATCAACGACGCGGGCCGGGAGCTGCTGGGGCTGGCGCCGGGGTCGGTCGGGCGCCGGGTCGACGAGCTGGCGCTGCCGGCATCGCTGACGGGGGCGCTCCTGGCGTCCGAGCCGCGGGTGGACGAGGTCCACCTGACGGCGGACCGGGTGATCGTCGTCAACACCAGCCCCGTGGTCGGAGGCGAGCGGCGCGGCACGGTCGTGACGCTGCGGGACCATACGGAGCTGCAGGCGCTCTCGGGTGAGCTCGACTCGGAGCGCGGTTTCACCCAGGCGCTGCGCTCACAGGCGCACGAGGCGGCGAACCGGCTGCACACCGTGGTGTCGCTGATCGAGCTGGGAAGGGTCGAGGAGGCGGTGGACTTCGCGACGGCCGAGCTGGAGCTGGCCCAGGTGCTCACCGACCGGGTCGTGGACGCGGTCGCCGAGCCGGTGCTCGCCGCACTGCTGCTCGGCAAGGCGGCGCAGGCCAACGAGCGCGGTGTGGAGCTGGTGCTCACCGAGGACAGCCTGATCGACGACGGGGCCCTTCCGCACTCCCTGGCGCCGCGGGACCTGGTGACGATCCTCGGCAATCTGATCGACAACGCGGCGGACGCCGCCTCGGAGACGGCGACCGGCGAGGCCGGCGGGCCCGTCCCCGCGCAGCGCACCGCGACACGGGCTCTGGTCACGGTGACCGCGCGGACGGATTCCGGCGAGTTGTTGCTGCGGGTGGCGGACACAGGTGCGGGGATCGGCCCGGCCGACGCGGACGAGGTGTTCCGGCGCGGCTGGACGACCCACGGCACGGGCCGTGGCCTCGGCCTGGCACTCGTGAGGCAGGCGGTCCACCGCAACGGAGGGACGGTGACCCTGGGCAGGGCCGCGGGTGGCGGCGCGGAGTTCACGGTGCGGCTGCCGCTGGCCGGCCGTACGGCGGGGACGGAGGTGGCCGCACCGTGATCAGGGTGCTGGTCGTGGAGGACGATCCGGTGGCCGCTGACGCCCATCAGCTGTACGTGGGCCGGGTGCCGGGTTTCGAGGTCGCCGCCGTCGCCCACTCCCGGGCCGAGGCTGTGCGGGCGCTGGACCGTACGGAGGTCGACCTGCTGCTGCTCGACCTCTACCTGCCCGACGGGCACGGTCTGCAGCTGCTGCGCTCGCTGCGGGCTGCGGGGCACGGCGCGGACGTCATCGCGGTGACGTCCGCGCGCGATCTGGCGGTGGTGCGGGAAGGCGTGTCGCTCGGCGTCGTGCAGTACGTGCTGAAGCCGTTCACATATCCCACGCTGCGGGACCGGCTCGTGCGGTACGCCGAGTTCCGGGCGGCCGCCGGTGAGGCGAGCGACCAGGAGGAGGTGGACCGGGCGCTGGGCGCGCTCCGGGTCTCCGACCCGGCCACACTGCCCAAAGGGCTGAGCGGCCCGACGCTGGGGGCGGTGACCCGGGCCCTGCGGGAGGCACCGGACGGGGTGACCGCGGCAGCCGCCGGTGAGGAGCTGGGGATCTCCCGGATCACCGCCCGCCGCTATCTGGAGCATCTGGTGACGGCGGGCCGGGCCGTGCGGCGGCCGAGCTACGGTCAGGTCGGCCGCCCCGAGCTGCATTATCACTGGGTGGCTGAAACCCGCTGATGGGTCCGGCCACCCCGGGAGGGGTGTCCTAGGAGGATCGCACGAAGGGTAAACCGTTAGGAACAGCCTGTAGCCAGGCAGTTCCCGGGCTTCTACGGTGGTGCGGTGCACCCCACTCCGCCCTTCAACGCCCCCGCCGCGCGCCGACTCCGCGAGGCGCTGGGAATGGCTCCCGGACATGTTGCGTACGGGCTCGGCGCCCAGTACGGGCTGCGGATCACGGCCGAGACGGTGATGGCCTGGGAACGCGGCACGGCCCTGCCCGGTGAGCGCGAACTGATGGCGCTGGCCGGTGTCCTGTGGTGCGCGCCGGGCGAACTGCTGGCCGCCGCGAGCACCTTGCGCGAGCACCGGCTGGCCCGGGACATCGCGGTCGACGATCTGGCGCGTTCGCTCGGGATGACGGGTGCCGCGTACCAGCGGGTCGAGGAGTCCGGGCGGTGGCGCGGCAACGAGCGCCAGGCCGTGGCACTCTGCGACGCTCTGGACATGTCGGCGGCGCAGTTCCTGACGGCGACCGGCCGGAACGAGGAGCTGGCGGAGCTGCTGACCAGGGCGGTCACGACCCGGTGGCAGGCATACGTGAGGCCGGTGGACAAGCTCGTCCCGCTGGACCGCGTCCTCATCCAGGACGTGCTGGAGCAGCTGCACGCCGACTACCAGGCCCTGATGGTGTCGACACTGAGCTGGAACACCACGGGCCGGGACCGGGCGGGGACGGCGGGCGACGCGGGGCGGGAGTTCCTGGACCGGGTGGTCGAGGAGTTCTGGCGGACGGCCGGGATCTGAGGGCCGGGGAACGGCAGCGGCCCCCGCCGTCCTTCGTGGACGGCAGGGGCCGCGTGTGCGGGGGCTCAGAAGACCGACTCGGCCTCGTACATCCGGTCGCTGGGGACCGTCTTCAGGCGGGTCACCGCGTCCGCCAGCGGGGCCATCACGATCTCGGTACCGCGCAGCGACGTCATCCGGCCGAAGTCACCGCGGTGCACGGCCTCCACGGCGTTCCACCCGAAGCGGGTCGCGAGCACCCGGTCGTACGCGGTCGGTGTGCCGCCGCGCTGCACGTGGCCGAGGATGACCGGCTTGGCCTCCTTGCCGAGGCGCAGCTCCAGCTCGGCGGCGAGACGGTTGCCGATGCCCTGGAAGCGTTCGTGACCGAACTGGTCGATCTCGCCCTTGGCGTACGGCATGGAGCCCTCGGCCGGGTGCGCTCCCTCGGCGACGCAGATGACGGCGAACTTCTTGCCGCGTGCGAAGCGTTCCTCGACCATCTTGACCAGGTCGTCGATCTGGAAGGGCCGCTCCGGCAGGCAGATTCCGTGGGCGCCGCCGGCCATGCCGGACTCCAGGGCGATCCAGCCCGCGTGGCGGCCCATGACCTCGACGACCATGACCCGCTGGTGCGACTCGGCGGTAGTCTTCAGCCGGTCTATGGCCTCGGTCGCGACGCCCACGGCGGTGTCGAAGCCGAAGGTGCGGTCGGTGGCGGAGATGTCGTTGTCGATGGTCTTCGGGACGCCGACGACGGGCATACCGGCGTCGGACAGCATGCGGGCCGCGGTGAGCGTGCCCTCGCCGCCGATCGGGATCAGCGCGTCGATGCCGTAACGGAGGGAGAGTTCCGCGCAGTTCTCGGCGGCCTCGCGCAGCCGGTCGCGCTCGAGGCGCGCCGAGCCGAGGATCGTGCCGCCGCGGGCCAGGATGCCGCTTACCGCGTTCAGGTCGAGTGGGCGGAAGTGGCCGTCGAGCAGCCCCTTGAAGCCGTCCTCGAAGCCGATGACCTCGTCGCCGTGCCCCACCACCGCGCGGTGCACGACCGACCGGATCACAGCGTTCAGGCCTGGGCAGTCGCCGCCTGCGGTGAGAATTCCGATGCGCATCCTGCTCTGTCTCCTGCTCGCTAGTGCCGTGGACTCCGAGGACCGTCGAGAAACCCCCGTACCGTGAGCCATGACGATTGTCCCACGCCTGGCCGGGACCCGGCGCTTCCGGCCGCACGGCGGGGACCGTTCGGGGCGCCCGGTGGCCCCCTCCCGGGCACGTTGCCCGGCGGGCGGCTCACCTGCTCCGGTAGGTATCGTCAAAAGGGCGATACAAGCCAAAGAGGACGGGAGACCACGCGTGGCGCGCAGCGTGTACGTGACCGGGATCGACAGGGGAGACGGCCGCCAGGTCGTCGATCTGGGAGTCATGGAGCTACTGACGCGTCAGGTGGACCGGGTCGGCGTCTTCCGGCCGCTGATCCACGACGGGCCCGACCGGCTGTTCGAGCTGCTGCGGGCCCGTTACCGGCTCTCGCAGAGCCCGGAGACGGTCTTCGGCATGGACTACCAGGAGGCGTCCGCCGTCCAGGCGGAGAAGGGCACGGACGAGCTGGTCTCACTGCTCGTCGAGCGATTCCACCGGGTGGCCCGCGACTACGAGGTGGTCCTGGTCCTCGGCAGCGACTACGCCGCCACCCAGCTCCCCGACGAGCTGGCCCTGAACGCGCGGCTCGCCAACGAGTTCGGCGCCTCGTTGATCGCGGTGGTCGGCGGCAAGGACCAGGACGCCGGGTCCGTCCGGGCCGAGACGCGCAACGCCTACCGGGCCTACGCCGGCCTCGGCTGCGACGTACTGGCGATGATCGTGAACCGGGTGGCGTCCGCGGACCGCTCGGACATCGCCGAACGGCTGGGCGCGCAGCTCCCGGTCCCGTGTTCCGTACTGCCGGACGACCCCGCGCTCTCGGCGCCCACCGTCGCCCAGATCACCGCCGCACTGGGCGGAACGGTTCTGCTCGGCGACGACTCGGGCCTGGCCAGGGACGCGCTGGACTTCGTGTTCGGCGGTGCCATGCTGCCGAACCTCCTGAAGGCCCTGACCCCCGGCTGCATGGTCGTCACCCCCGGCGACCGCGCGGACCTGGTCATCGGTTCGCTCGCCGCGCACAGCGCCGGCACACCGCCCATCGCCGGCGTCCTGCTGACCCTGAACGAGCGCCCCGGCGAGGAGATACTCCGGCTGGCGGCCCGTCTCGCGCCGGGTACCCCGGTCGTCGCGGTGACCGGCGGCTCCTTCCCCACGGCGGCTGAACTCTTCGCCCTGGAAGGCAAGTTGAACGCGGCGACGCCCCGTAAGGCGGAGACCGCCCTCGGCCTCTTCGAGCGCCACGTGGACACCGGCGCGCTGCTGGAGCGGATCTCGCTGGCCCGCAGCGGCCGGGTCACCCCCATGATGTTCGAGCACGAGCTCCTGGAACAGGCCCGCTCCGACCGGCGCCGGGTCGTCCTGCCCGAAGGCACCGAGGAGCGCGTCCTGCGCGCCGCCGACGTCCTGCTCCGCCGCGACGTCTGCGACCTGACCCTCCTCGGGGACACCGACGTCATCCGCAAGAAGGCCGCCGACCTGGGCATCGACCTCGCGGAGACCCAGATCGTCGATCCGCAGACCTCCGAGCTGCGCCAGCCCTTCGCCGAGCGCTACGCCGCGCTGCGCGCACACCGCGGAGTGACGGTGGAGCTGGCACACGACGTCGTCTCGGACGTCAACTACTTCGGCACCCTGATGGTCCAGGAGGGCCTGGCCGACGGCATGGTCTCCGGCTCGGTGCACTCCACGGCGGCCACGATCCGGCCGGCGTTCGAGATCATCAAGACGAAGCCGGACGCCTCGATCGTCTCCTCGGTGTTCTTCATGTGCCTCGCCGACAAGGTCCTGGTCTACGGCGACTGCGCGGTCAACCCGGACCCGGACGCGGAGCAGCTCGCCGACATCGCGGTGCAGTCGGCCGTCACCGCGGCGCGCTTCGGTGTGGACCCGCGGATCGCGATGCTCTCGTACTCGACGGGCACCTCGGGTTCGGGCGCCGACGTCGACAAGGTGCGGGAGGCCACGGAGCGGGTACGCGCCTCACGGCCGGACCTGAGGATCGAGGGCCCGATCCAGTACGACGCGGCGGTCGAGCCGTCCGTCGCCGCGACCAAGCTGCCGGCGTCGGAGGTGGCGGGCCGGGCGACCGTGCTGATCTTCCCGGACCTCAACACCGGCAACAACACCTACAAGGCGGTCCAGCGTTCGGCGGGCGCTGTCGCGGTCGGCCCGGTCCTGCAGGGGCTGCGCAAGCCGGTCAACGACCTGTCCCGCGGCGCGCTGGTCCAGGACATCGTCAACACGGTGGCCATCACCGCGATCCAGGCGCAGAGCGAGGAATGACCGCGATGACCACCGACCCGACCAGCGAAGGTTCCCGCTCCATGACAGACGCCCCGGCCGACGCCCACCGCGTACTCGTGCTCAATTCCGGCTCCTCGTCGGTGAAGTACCAGCTGCTGGACATGCGCGACCGGTCACGGCTGGCCACGGGGCTGGTCGAGCGGATCGGCGAGTCCTCCTCCCGGCTGGTGCACACGCCGCTGAAGGGCGGGGAGCCCCGCGAGCGCAGCGGCAGGATCGCCGACCACGGGGAGGCACTGAAGGCCGCGGCCGACGAGCTGGCCGCCGACGGCCTCGGTCTCGACTCCCCCGAGCTGGCGGCGATCGGCCACCGGGTGGTGCACGGCGGGCTGAAGTTCAGCGAGCCCACGGTGATCACCGACGACGTGCTGAAGGAGATCGAGCGGCTCGTCCCGGTGGCCCCGCTGCACAACCCGGCGAACATCACGGGGATCCGCACCGCGCAGGCACTGCGCCCGGACCTGCCGCAGGTCGCGGTCTTCGACACGGCGTTCCACACGACGATGCCGGAGCACGCCGCCCGGTACGCGATCGACGTCGAGACGGCCGACGCGCACCGCATCCGCCGCTACGGCTTCCACGGCACCTCCCACGCGTACGTGTCGCGCAGGACGGCCGAGCTGCTGGGCCGCCCGGTGGCCGACCTGAACGTGATCGTGCTGCACCTGGGCAACGGCGCCTCCGCCTCCGCGGTGGCGGGCGGCCGGTGCGTGGACACGTCCATGGGACTGACCCCCTTGGAGGGGCTGGTGATGGGTACGCGTTCGGGAGACATCGACCCGGCTGTCACCTTCCACCTGAAGCGGGTGGCGGGGATGTCGACGGACGAGATCGACGTCCTGCTGAACAAGAGGAGCGGCCTGGTCGGCCTCTGCGGCGAGAACGACATGCGGGAGATCCGGCGCCGGGTCGACGAGGGCGACGAGCGCGCCGCACTCGCGTTCGACATCTACATCCACCGGCTGAAGAAGTACGTCGGCGCCTATTCGGCGGTCCTCGGCCGGGTGGACGCCGTGGTGTTCACGGCGGGGGTAGGGGAGAACTCGGCCCCGGTGCGGAAGGCTGCGCTCGCGGGGATGGAGGGATTCGGCCTGGCCGTGGACGCGGACCGCAACGCCGTGAGGTCCGGTGAACCGCGGCTGATCTCGCCCGAAGGCGCGCGGGTGGCGGTAGCCGTCGTGCCTACGGACGAAGAGCTGGAGATCGCCGGCCAGACCTTCGACCTGATCCACAACTGAGCGGGCCCGCGCCCCTTTGTATCTTCCACCAGACGGAATATTCCGCAGTGAAACAAACCGATAGGATCCGCCTCATGCGCCGTTCCAAAATCGTCTGCACCCTCGGTCCCGCCGTCGACTCCCATGAGCAGCTCGTCGCTCTGATCGAGGCCGGCATGAGCGTGGCCCGTTTCAACTTCAGTCACGGCTCCCACGAGGAGCACCAAGGCCGTTACGACCGGGTCCGCGAGGCCGCCGTCGAGACCGGCCGCGCGGTCGGCGTGCTCGCCGACCTGCAGGGCCCCAAGATCCGCCTCGGGAAGTTCGCCGAGGGGCCCGTCGAGCTGGTCCGCGGGGACGAGTTCGTGATCACCTCCGAGGACGTGGCCGGCGACAAGTCGGTCTGCGGCACCACCTACAAGGGGCTGCCGGGTGACGTCACCAAGGGCGACCCGATCCTGATCAACGACGGCAACGTCGAGCTGAAGGTCGTCTCGGTCGACGGCCCGCGGGTCACCACCATCGTCATCGAGGGCGGTGTCATCTCCGACCACAAGGGGATCAACCTCCCCGGTGCGGCGGTCAACGTCCCGGCGCTGTCCGAGAAGGACGTGGAGGACCTGAGGTTCGCCCTGCGGATGGGCTGCGACCTGGTCGCGCTGTCCTTCGTGCGGGACGCCGAGGACGTCAAGGACGTGCACAAGGTGATGGACGAGGAGGGCCGCCGGGTCCCCGTCATCGCCAAGGTCGAGAAGCCGCAGGCCGTCGAGCACATGGAGGGCGTCGTCGCCGCCTTCGACGGTGTGATGGTCGCCCGTGGTGACCTCGCCGTCGAGTACCCGCTCGAGAAGGTCCCGATGGTGCAGAAGCGCCTCATCGAGCTGTGCCGCCGCAACGCCAAGCCGGTGATCGTGGCGACCCAGATGATGGAGTCGATGATCACCAACTCGCGGCCGACCCGCGCCGAGGCGTCCGACGTCGCCAACGCGATCCTGGACGGCGCGGACGCGGTCATGCTGTCGGCGGAGTCCTCCGTCGGCGCGTACCCGATCGAGACGGTCAAGACGATGTCGAAGATCGTCGTCGCCGCCGAGGAGGAGCTCCTGTCCAAGGGCCTCCAGCCTCTGGTGCCGGGCAAGAAGCCCCGCACGCAGGGCGGTTCGGTGGCACGCGCGGCCTGCGAGATCGCGGACTTCCTGGACGGCAAGGCGCTGGTGGCCTTCACCAAGTCCGGCGACACCGCCCGCCGCCTCTCCCGCTACCGCGTGGCGCAGCCGATCCTGGCCTTCACGACGGAGGAGGCCACCCGCAACCAGCTCGCGCTGAGCTGGGGCGTCGAGTCCTACGTCGTCCCGCACGTGGACAACACGGACGCCATGGTCGACCTGGTGGACGCGGAGCTGCTGAAGCTGAACCGCTACAGCGACGGCGACACGATGGTCATCACGGCCGGCTCGCCTCCCGGCGTCCCCGGCACGACCAACATGGTCCGGGTGCACCACCTGAGCGGCGAGCGCGCCTGACGCCCTCCCCGCACAACGACTGTGGCCCGNNCGGGCCACAGTCGTTGTGCGGCTCCCGAATGGGTCATGGGGTCAGCTGTTGCCGCCGGTGAAGTAGTTCTGCAGGCCGGGGACCTTGAGCGAGCCGCCGAACTGGCCGGCCTGCTTCACCGTGGCGTCGGTGAAGAAGGCGAAGGGCACGTTCAGCGGCGGCGGGGACTCCGGGCTGAAGGTGATCGGGATGATGCCGAAGAGGTTGCCCTTCAGCTCCTCCGTGTACATCGTCACCGTGCCGTTGCGGATGGTGGACGTGGAGCCCTCCGCCGCCTTGACATGACCGGTGGTGCCGGCCGGACCCTTCGTCAGCTGGTGCAGGTCCTTGATGTCGATGGTGTCGGCCGTGAACTTGAGCACCTTCTTGATGCTGCCGTTGTACGTCTTCACCTCGACGATGCCCTGGTAGTCGAGCCCGGTGAGCGTGAGCTTCGAGGTCTCCAGGATCCACGGGTCGTCCGGGAGCAGCGGGATGCCCTGCTCCAGGTCGGCCGCGGCGAGGGCCTCCGGGTCGGCGGTCGGGCAGGGGAAGCGCTCCTTGGCGCCGTCCGGGACCGCCTCGTCCTTGACGGGGTCGAGACCCTTGACGTCGTCGTCGAGCTCCTCGACGTCCTCGCCCGCCTTCTCGGCGGCGTCACGGATGGCGTCGGTGGTCCTGTCGACCGTGTCCTTCGCCTCGTCCGTGGCCTCCTCCACCGGCTGGGTGGTGTCGGCGCTCTTCGACGGCTCCGGGCTCTCGGCGGTGGCGCTGGGGGACGGCGAGGCCGTCTCCTTGTCCGGTCCGTCGAAGATGTCCTTGAGCGCGTCACCGACACCCAGCGGGTCGAGCGGGTTCTTCGACTCGGTGGGCGTGGGAGTGGCCGACGGGGCGGTCTCGTCCTCGGGGGTCTCCTCGGACGCGTCCTCCCCCGCACTCGCGCTCGCGGAAGGCGTCGGCGTAGCGGCGTCGTCCTTGCCCGCGTCGTCCTTGCCGGCGTCGTCGCCCTGGCCCGCCTCGTCGGACGGCGTGGCGCTCGGGGTCGGCTTCGCCTCGGGCTCCTGCGACTCGGCCGGCTCGTCGGAGCGGGTCACGCAGGGACCCGGAGCGAACGGAATGTCCGAACTGTCGTCGGCCATCGCAAGCTTGGGCGTGAGACCCATTCCGACGAAGACCGCCGTCGGCATCGCGGCGAGCGCGAACGCCTTCTTGCCCGCGGGCATGTGCAGCTTCGTCAGCAGCGACTTCCTGGGGGCCGCGTGGCGGGGTGCTCTTCGCTCCGGGACGTCGTCCTGCCCGAAATCGTTCATCTGACCGTCGTCACCCCTCACGATGCCTCCCGCCCTCGGCCTCGACCGCCCCTTCGAACCGCATCGGCTGCGGCGGGACGGCTGCCGTTCCCTGGAACTCCTGGCCGTACTCCGGTGCCCGCGTGTCGTCGGCCTCGGGACTCCGGGTCTCGTACACCGCGCCCTTCGCGTCGCCGGGTACCCAGGCGATGGAGAGGGCTCCGCCGAGGAGGGAGAAGAGGAAGCCGACGATGAAGCCGCCGATGTTGGCGACGGGTATGGAGATCAGCGCCAGCAGGATCGCGGCGACACCGGCGAAGACCCGCACGATGTGGTGGAACCACATGGTGAGGCCCAGCGTGACGAGCAGGACCCCGATGATCAGCGACCCGGCACCCGCGGTGGTCGACATCGCGATCGTCATGTTGCCGAGGTGCATGTTGGCGTACGGGAAGTACGCGATGGGTAGACCACCCAGGATGGTGAAAAGGCCCGCCCAGAACGGCCGGTTACCCCGCCAGGTGCGGAATCCCCGCCGGTAGACGGTGAGGTAGTGCTCGTTCTGCCCTGTGGACTCGGGGCTCATGGAAAACAGCTCCCTGGAACCGGTACTGCTGTGAGAAGAGAAGGGGTGGGCGACCGGAGGTCCGCAGGGAACACTCCGGTCACCCGGGCGAGCGCTTAGAAGCACTCCTTGACGCCCTTGTGCAGCTTCAGGCTCAGGTTGCTGAGCTTGAAGGTGCCGGCCGTGGTCGCCCACGCCGTCTGCTCCACGTTGCTCAGCGTCGCCGTCTCGGCGCGCTGCGCGAAGCCGTTCGGGTTGACGGCCTTCTCGGTGCCGGGCTGGATACCGGGCTTGCCCACCGAACCGGCGGCGACGCCGATGTCGATGTTCTCGAAGTACGCGTCCGCGTCGAGCTGGGCCACGTCGAGGTACAGGTTCGTCGCCTCGACAGGCTTCTTCGGGTCGGTACCCGCGCTCAGCTGCAGGCTGACGCTGCCGAGACCGAAGGGCAGGTTGGGCGTGACCACCGACTGGCACATGTTGGTGATCGTGGCGCTGCTGAAGCCGGAAACGGCAACCGGGTGAGCAGCGTCGTTGCCCTTGAGGTCCTTGCCGACAGCGACGCTGCCGTACTGGACGAAGTCCTTACCGACGAGCTTGTCGGTGCTGACCTTGAAGCTCTGGCCGGAGACACTGAACGATGCGGCGAGCGCACCCTGTGCCAGACCGACGCCGACAGCGGCCGTCGCGACGACGCTCGGCACCATGACCAGAGCGAAACGCTTCCATCTGGTACCACCGCGAACCTGCGAACTCATAAATTTCCTCCTTCTCGGACGTACATCTCCGGTACGGGCATCGTGCCCGCCCTGGGATGGGAGAAGTGCTACGTCCTCGGAAAGGAGAGCGCCCGGACCGGAGGCGCGTACCGCATCCGAATCACCGGCGATCACCCCCGAGCGACAACCACTGGCCACGCGTCTGCGCGACCGGTTTCCGGACAGGCCCTGCCCAGGGGCAGGAACCCCCCTGTCCGCGATCGGCGCCACTGCCGCCGACCACCCGGTGGGGACCCAACAACCCCGACTGCGCCGACTGGACGCCGAGCGGGCGGGTATTGGACCGAGCGTGGCCGATCGTGGTGCATTCGCGGCCGTGACACAAGGGGGGTCGTTACTGACTAGTAACGACCCGATAACCAGGACACGACAGGGGGGTATCGTCCGGCCACACAGGGTGGCACCAAAGGGACGTGCGAATGGCGGGATTACAGCCCGAAAGCGGACAGACCCCTGAGGATGATTTACTGCGAGTAACAGTGCGTACTTTTATCAAGTTTTGGTAAAGCGGATGTGTTCGTTGTCGTTCATCCGTGAAAACGGCCGTGGTGCCCGGAGGGCTCCACGGCCGTGTTGTCACATCAGAACAAGACGCGCGCCAGGGCTGTCCGGGCGGCCGCGACCCGGGGGTCGTCGGGGCCGATCACCTCGAAGAGCTCCAGGAGCCGCACCCGTACGGCATCGCGGTCGTCACCGAAATTGCGGCGGACCGTCTCGACGAGCCGCCCGAAGGCGTCCTCGACGTGGCCGCCCACGAGGTCCAGGTCGGCGGCGGCCATCTGCGCCACCGGCTGCGCCGGATTCTCCGCGGCGTCCTTGCGGACCTGCTGCGGGTCCATCCCCGCCACACGGCCCAGCAGTTCGGCCTGGGCGAGGCCGAGCTTGGCCTCGGTGTTGACCGGGTCGACCGCAAGAACACTCTTGTACGCCTGGACGGCGCCGGTGAAGTCATTGGCGTCCAGCGCCTGCGCGGCGGCCTCCAGCTGCGCGTCGTGCGGCCCCGCGGGCACCTCGGCGGGGGCGCCCCCCTCGTCACCGGCGCCGGCGTCCGCGTCGACGACGATCCCGGTGAGACCGAAACGCTCCTCGCCCACCTGGATCAGCTGGTCCAGCGTCTGGCGGATCTGGCTCTCGGGGGCCGCCCCCTGGAAGAGCGGAAGGGCCTGCCCGGCCACCACCGCGAAGACGGCCGGGATGCCCTGGATCCCGAACTGCTGCATCAGCATCTGGTTGGCGTCGACATCGACCTTGGCCAGCACGAAGCGGCCGTTGTACTCGGCGGCGAGACGCTCCAGGAGCGGACCGAGCTGCTTGCACGGCTCGCACCACTCGGCCCAGAAGTCGATGACGACGGGGACTTCGGTGGACCGCTGGAGGACGTCGGTCTCGAAGCCGGCCTCGTCGACGTCGATCACCAGGGAGGCGGGTGCCACGGCACCGCCGCCCCCCTGTCGGGCCGACTCCGCGCGGGCCTGCTCGGCCTTCGCCTTGGCGTCGTTGGCCGCCTTCACAGCGGCGAGGTCGACGACGCCGCTCATGGACATGTTCCTAGGCTGCATACGTACATCCTCCCCCCTGCGCGCGCTGTTGCCGAAAAATCCGCGAACCGCGTCCGCCCACAGCCGCGCCGGTGTGCGCGGCGGGCGGACGGAAACGGTCCCAGGGTCCTGAAAACCCCATGTTCGGTGCCGGGTCCCCACCCGGCACCAGTGGCTGTCGATCAGTCGTGGCGCCACGACGGAAGGACCGTCGCTTCTTACGCTACGACCCGTAGCGTAACTGCCCGGCCCCCCTCCCAGGCAAGGGCGCGCGGTGATCTGTCTCACGGGCTCCGGGGCCGGTCAGCACTACTTACCGGCCGGTATGGTCGCCGCATGCTGAGCCGCAGCCCCACCGAACCCACCCGGTCCGGACGTCCTCGCAGCGCCGAGACCGACGCCGCGATCCTGGAGGCGACCCGTGCGTCGCTGGTCGACCTCGGCTGGTCGAAGCTGACGATGGGTGATGTGGCGACGCGGGCGGGGGTCGCCAAGACGACCCTCTACCGCCGCTGGACGGGCAAGAACGAGCTGGTGGTGGACGCGGTCGCCGTCCTCTTCGACGAGCTGGAGCTGCCCGACCTCGGCAGCCTCGGGGCCGACGTGGAGGCCATGGTCCTCCAGTTCGCGGCCTTGCTGGAGCGGCCGGAGACCAAGACGGCGCTGATGGCCGTGGTGGCCGAGTCGACTCGGGACGAGCCGCTGCGGGATCGTATACGCGATTCGATCGTGACCCGGCAGAAGCGCCTCGTGCTCCAGGGGCGGGAGCGCGCGCAGCGACGGGGCGAACTGCCCACCGAGCCGGACGAGGTGGTCGCGGCCCGCACCGCCGACCTGATCTTCGACGTGATCGCCGGCGCCGTGGTGCACCGGACGCTGGTGAGCGCCGAACCCGTCGACACCGGCTGGGCCCGGAGCTTCACGATGCTGCTGCTCGGCGGGCTGGGAGCCGCGGCCATGGAGCGGCGCCCCGGACCCTGAGGGCGCCGCGTGACCGGGCCTCGGGCCGGAAGCCCGGGGCCCGGCTCGTGGGTCAGAAGCCCGGCGGCTCCGTGTAGACGCCCCACTCGTCGCGCAGCACCCCGCAGATCTCGCCCAGGGTGGCCTCCGCCCGGACGGCCTCCAGCATCGGCGCGATCATGTTCGAGCCGTCGCGTGCGGCGGCCAGCATCGCGTCCAGCGCGGCACGGACCTCTCCGTCCTTGCGGCCCGCCTTGCGCCCGGTGAGCTCGCGCACCTGCTCGCGCTCGACCTCGTGGCTCACCCGCAGGATCTCCAGGTCACCGGTGACGGACCCGTGGTGGACGTTGACGCCGACGACCCGCTTCTCGCCCTTCTCGAGCGACTGCTGGTACCGGAAGGCCGATTCCGCGGTCTCGCCGGTGAACCAGCCGTCCTCGATACCGCGCAGGATTCCGGAGGTCATCGGACCGATGGGGTGCTTGCCGTCCGGGTGCGCCCGGGTGCCGCGCTCCCTGATCTGCTCGAAGATCTTCTCGGCGTCGGCCTCGATGCGGTCGGTGAGCTGCTCGACGTACCACGAACCGCCCAGCGGGTCGGCGACGTTGGCGACACCGGTCTCCTCCATGAGCACCTGCTGGGTGCGGAGCGCGATCTCGGCGGCCTGTGCGGAGGGGAGGGCGAGCGTCTCGTCCAGGGCATTGGTGTGCAGGGAGTTGGTCCCGCCGAGGACGGCGGAGAGCGCCTCCACAGCGGTCCGTACGACGTTGTTGTACGGCTGCTGGGCGGTGAGCGAGACACCGGCGGTCTGGGTGTGGAAGCGGAGCCACTGCGCCTTGTCGGTCTTCGCGCCGTAGGTCTCCTTCATCCAGCGGGCCCAGATCCGGCGGGCGGCGCGGAACTTGGCGATCTCCTCGAAGAAGTCGAGGTGCGCGTCGAAGAAGAAGGAGAGCCCGGGGGCGAAGGTGTCGACGTCCAGGCCGCGGGACAGGCCGAGTTCCACGTATCCGAAGCCGTCGGCGAGGGTGTACGCGAGCTCCTGCGCGGCCGTGGCCCCGGCCTCGCGGATGTGGTAGCCGGAGACCGAGAGCGGCTTGTAGGCCGGGATGTCCCGGGTGCAGTGCTCCATCAGGTCGCCGATGAGGCGCAGATGGGGCTCGGGCTGGAACAGCCACTCCTTCTGCGCGATGTACTCCTTGAAGATGTCGGTCTGGAGCGTGCCGTTGAGCACGGCCGGGTCGACGCCCTGGCGCTCGGCGGCGACCAGGTACATGCAGAAGACGGGGACGGCGGGTCCGCTGATCGTCATGGAGGTGGTGACGTCGCCGAGCGGGATGCCCTGGAACAGGACCTCCATGTCGGCGGCGGAGTCGATGGCGACGCCGCAGTGGCCCACCTCGCCGAGCGCGCGGGGGTCGTCGGAGTCGCGGCCCATCAGGGTCGGCATGTCGAAGGCGACGCTGAGCCCGCCGCCGCCGTTGGCCAGGATGGACTTGTACCGCTCGTTGGTCTGCTCGGCGTTGCCGAAGCCTGCGAACTGGCGGATCGTCCAGGTGCGGCCCCGGTAACCGGTGGCGTGGAGTCCCCGGGTGAAGGGGTACTCGCCGGGCCAGCCGATCCGCTCGAACCCCTCGTACGTGTCGCCGGGGCGGGGCCCGTACACGGGCTCCACGGGGTCACCGGAGAGCGTGGTGAAGTCCGCGTCGCGCTTGCGGGCCTTGTCGTAACGGGCCTGCCAGCGACGGCGGCCTTCCTCGATCGCAGATGCGTCCATGGAAACAAATTTACTAGGACGTCCTAGTAAATGTCGACGGCAAACCGCCCGGCGCTTCGCGCGGGGCGGTTCAGGTGCTTGCGGTCAGGCCTTGACGGCCTGCGCGGAGCCGTCGGTGATCAGCGGCTCGACCTCGCGCGCGACCTTGCGCTCGACGAAGAACGCGGCCGTCGGGATGGTGCCGGAGACCAGTACCCAGAGCAGCTTGCCGATCGGCCACTTCGCCTTGGAACCGAGGTCGAAGGCGAAGATCAGGTAGATGATGAAGAGGACGCCGTGGAGCTGCGAGACCGCGAAGGTCAGACTCTCACCGGTGTCGAATCCGTACTTGAAGACCATGCACACGCAAAGGATCATCAACATGACGGCGGTGACGTAGGCCATCACCCGATAGCGGGTCAGCACGCTGCGTTTCATGGCATCGAGCCTAACCGGACGGCCGGGGCGATCTTGCGGCGCCCCGGCCCCGCGGCTACCGGTCCTCGAAGTCCTGGGCGGCCACCCGCAGCGGGCGCAGCATGGCGAAGATCTCGGCGCACTCCTCGTCGTCGTACGCCCCGAGTCCGAAGTCCATCGCCATCAGGTCCTGGCTGGCCGCCTCCACGACCTCGCGGCCCTTGTCCGTGATGGAGGCGAGGGTTCCGCGCCCGTCGTTGGGGTTGGGGCGCTTGTCGACCAGCCCCGAGCGCACCAGCCGGTCGACGGTGTTCGTCACGGAGGTGGGGTGCACCATCAGACGCTCGCCGATCTTGGACATCGGCAGCTCACCGGCCTGGGAGAAGGTGAGCAGGACCAGCGCCTCGTAGCGGGCGAAGGTCAGCCCGTACGGCTTGACCACGGCGTCCACCTCGGCGAGCAGGATCTGCTGGGCCCGCATGATCGACGTGATCGCCCCCATGGAGGGCACCGGCCCCCAGCGCCGTTGCCACAGTTCTTCGGCGCGGGCGATGGGATCGAAGGGGAGGCTGAGGGGCTTCGGCACGGCACGACCATACCCAGTGGTCACATGCCGGTCAGCCCCGTCTCGCACTTCGGTACCGGATACGTGTTCTACGCACCTCCGCGACAAGCAGGAGCGTGCGGACCGTGCCCCGCGCCCGGGTACGCGACCACCTGGTGCACCGGGAGGAACTCCGCCGCCAGTCCCGCGAGGGCCGTGCCGAGTCCCTGGACCGGCCGGCACCGTGCGGTCAGTTCCCTCCGGCGGGAGCCGCGGCAGGGGTGTGCTCCGTCTCCTGGGCGGGACGCGGCGCGTGGTCGCGGGCCGCACGGATCCGGCGCTCCAGGAGCAGCGTGAGGGACCGCGCCGCGGCCGGCGCCACGGCGGCGGGGAGGGCGAGCAGGGCCCAGAGGCTCATCGGGAACAGCAGCCAGGTCAGCGCGCAGAGCGCCCAGCCGACGACCGCCACGGGCTGGTGGAGGAGCATCAGCGTGTAGCCGAGGAGTCTGCCGGGAGACACCCGGAACAATGCCTTCCCGTACAGCGGCAGCAGAGTCCCGTACAGTCCCCGCGAACGGTCCTGCCGGCAGCCGGCGGTCTCCTCCGCGTCCGGTACGCCGGGGGTGTGGACGGAGCGCCAGTACCGTCCGGTCAGCGGGTTGCGGCGGCGGTGGATCTCGAGCCCGGTGGCCATGTCGCCGGCGGCCCGGAAGCGGAAGCCGCCGGCCCCGCGCAGCGCCTCGACGCGTACGACGGCGCCGGAGCCGGCGAGCACGGGCGCGCCGTAGCGGTTGCCCACGCGCTGGACCAGCGCCCGGAGGAGGAACCACCGCGGCTCGGGGTCCTGGTGCGCGTGGACCTGCGGGCCGACGACGAAGGCGGTGTCGGGGTCGCGGAAGTAGCCCGTCGTCCGTTCCAGGAAGTCCGGGTGGGGGACGTGGCCGGGGCCGGCGGAGGCGAGGAGTCCGTAGGCGTCACCGTGCTTGGCGATCCAGGCGTTGTGGTTTCCGTGCTCCGCCCCGGCCTCGTGCGGCCCCTTCTCCTGGTTCCACTCGGGCACCCCCCGCCGGGTGAAGTGGTGCACGCCGAGCTCGGCGCAGAGCATCCTCGCCTCGGGGTCGTCACCCTCGTCCAGCAGCCAGACGTCCAGCGGCCCTGAGTGCCGCAGCCGTACGGCACCCTCCAGCACGGCCCGCACAGCGGAGAGCGGCTCCTCGCCCGGTACGTACGTGGCGAGGAAGGCGACCCCGGTGCCCGGCTCGGACGCCACCGGGACCGGCTCCCCGGCCACCCTCACGGCGTGCGCGACCAGGACCGCGTTGACCAGCACGGCCAGGGCGAACGGGCAGAGCGTCAGGAGCAGCACGGTGTCCGGGAGCACGAGCCGGGCGCCGGCCCCGGTGGTCAGCAGGGCACCGAGCAGCAGCGCTCCGGTGAACGCGGGGGCGAGCCCCGCGACGAGGACCGCTCCCGTGCGGCCCTTCTCTGCGGGGAGCAGACCCCGGTACCGCACCCGGTTCACCGGCACGGGCCCTTCCGCGGGCTGCCCCGTGAGCCGGCAGCGGTTGTCGTGATCGTGTCCGTCCGACGGCATCGCGCCTCCAGCGGTCGAATATGCCGATACCACCAAAGAAGGGGAAACCCTGCGAGGTGTCGACCCGGGAGGGCCGAGTGAGCGGTCTTCTTCCACCGAACGGAAGAACCCCCGGCGCGTTGACGGCGGCGGGGGTTCCGGCGAGGGACACACGGACGGGGCGTCAGCCCGCGAGGTGCCGTTCCACCGTCTCGACCTTGGAGGTCAGGCCGTCGGTGACGCCCGGCCGGATGTCGGCCTTCAGCACCAGGGACACACGGCCCGCCCGGGCCTCGACGGCGGCGACGGCCCGCTTGACGACGTCCATGACCTCGTCCCACTCGCCCTCGACGGAGGTGAACATCGCGTCCGTGCGGTTGGGCAGCCCGGACTCGCGGACGACGCGTACGGCGTCGGCGACGTACTCACCGACGTCCTCTCCGACACCCAGGGGGCTGACGGAGAAGGCGACGATCACACGTTCACCGTGCCCTCGGCGCGGGCGCGGGCGGCGATGACGCCGTCGGCCTCGTACTTCTTGAGCAGCTTCTCGCCGTAGAGGCCGCCGAAGGGCACGACCGCGAGGAGGAAGAAGAGCGCGACGCGCTTGAGCGGCCACTTGGCCTTGACCCAGACGTCCAGCAGGAACACGACGTAGATCGTGAAGAGAAGGCCGTGGAGCGCGCCGAGGGGCGGCATCAGGAAGTCGATGTCCGAGACCCGCATGAGCAGCGAGCCGAAGATGAGCAGCGCCGGGAAGGACAGCGCCTCGGGAAGCGAGATGAGGCGCAGCCGGTGCAGGGCGGAAGCTGTCTTGATGTCCACGAGGGCACCTTCGGTGGGAGGGGCGTGTCGGCTTGTGAACGCAGGCACAAGCACAGTCATTGTGGCATCGCCCCGCGCTCCCGGAGGCAGGGGGGCCCGCGCGGACCTCGCGGCACGTATCGCCGCATATCAGGGTCATGTCGGGGTCGGGATCGTCCGCCCGGCCCTGTCCGCCGGGCTCCCGTGCGGCTAACGTCGCACTGTGGCGATGTTCCGACTCCAAGGCAGCAAGACGCTCGCCGTCGACCTGACGGGTGACGCGGTCAAGGCGAAGAACGGCTCGATGGTCGCGTACGACGGCCGGATGGCGTTCAAGAAGATGTCCGGCGGCGGTGACGGCCTGCGCGGCATGGTGACCCGCCGGCTGACCGGCGAGCAGATGGTGATGATGGAGGTGAAGGGGCAGGGCACCTGCTACTTCGCCGACCGGGCGAGCGAGATCAGCCTCGTCTCGCTGCACGGCGAGACGCTGTACGTCGAGGCCAGCAACCTGCTGGCGACCGACGCCGGGCTGCGCACCGGCACCTCCTTCACGGGCCTGCGCGGCGGGGCGAGCGGCAACGGTCTGTTCACCACGACCGTCGAGGGCACCGGCCAGGCGGCGATCATGTCGGACGGCTCCGCCGTGGTGCTGCGGGTGACACCCCAGTACCCGCTGAACGTCGACCCCGGCGCCTACATAGCCCACCAGGGCAGCCTCCAGCAGCACTTCCAGTCCGGGGTGAACTTCCGGACGCTCATGGGTGAGGGCTCCGGCGAGTCCTTCCAGATCCGCTTCGAGGGCGACGGACTCGTCTACGTACAGCCCAGCGAGCGGAACACCGTCGGGGGCGATGTCTGATGCCGTTCCGTGAGATCAACTCGAAGATGGTCGAGGCCGTGGTGGTGCCCGGCCAGAAGATGTACAGCCAGCGCGGCGCGATGCTCGCGTACCGGGGCGACGTCTCGTTCACCCCGAACATCCAGGGCGGACAGGGCGGCCTGGGGTCGATGATCGGCCGGCGGGTGGCGAACGAGGCGGCGCCCCTGATGACCGTCGAGGGGAGCGGAACGGTGATGTTCGGCCACGGCGGCCACCACATCCAGGTGATCGGCCTCTCCGGCGACACCCTCTACGTGGAGGCCGACCGGCTGCTGGCCTTCGACGGGACCCTCCAGCAGGGCACCATGTTCATGGGCTCGCAGGGCGGGGTGATGGGCATGGTGCGCGGCCAGGTGACCGGGCAGGGTCTGTTCACGACGACGCTCAAGGGCCACGGTGCGGTGGCCGTGATGGCGCACGGCGGGGTGATCGAGCTGCCGATCATGCCGGGAAGGCCGGTGCACGTGGACCCGCAGGCGTACGTCGCCCACCACGGGGACGTGACCAACAAGCTGTCCACCGCGCTCGGCTGGCGCGACATGGTGGGGCGCGGTTCCGGTGAGGCGTTCCAGCTGGAGCTCAGCGGCAGCGGAGCGGTGTACGTCCAGGCGTCGGAGGAGAAGCTGTGAGCACGCCCGAACGGGGCATCCCCAGGACGTCCAGGCCCGAGGGGATCTTCGATCCCATGACGCTGCCGTCCAACGACAACGTCAACGCGTACACCTTCTGCGTGGAGCTCAAGGGGAGCCAGTGGTTCCTCCAGAAGGGCAAGATGATCGCCTACTACGGGCAGATCGACTTCAACGGCATCGGGCACGGGCGCTTCGAGCGGCTGATCCGTACGAGCTTCCACTCCCCGCTGCACGCGAGCGACTGGGTGGTGGCCGAGGGCAGCGGCAAGATGCTGCTCGCCGACCGGGCCTTCGAGGTGAACTCCTTCGACCTGGAGGACGGCAACCTGACGATCCGGTCCGGCAACCTGCTCGCCTACCAGCCGACGCTGGCGCTGAAGCAGTCGATCGTGCCGGGCTTCCTGACGCTGATCGGGACGGGGAAGTTCGTCGCCGCGTCCAACGGCCCGGTGGTCTTCATGGAGCCGCCGCTGCGGGTGGACCCCCAGGCGCTCGTGGGATGGGCGGACTGCCCCTCGCCGTGCCACCACTACGATCACGGCTACATGACGGGTGTGATGGGCGGGCTGCGCTCACTGACCGGGATCGGCGGGACCTCGGGCGAGGAGCACCAGTTCGAGTTCGTCGGGGCGGGTACGGTACTGCTCCAGTCGACCGAGGTGCTGATGCCCGAACAGGCGACCGGCGCGGTGCCGCACGAGCCCGGCGTGCCGGGCGGCGGCCCCGGAGGCGGTCAACACGGCTCCACGCCCCGCATGCCCGGTCAGCTGGGGGACCTCCAGCGTCGCTTCGGGCTGTGAGCGGTAGTCTGCGGAGCGTGACGTCCCGGGGTACGTGCCCGGAGTCACACACCCTGAATTCGTCCGGCTTTCAACATCTTAGGTAGAATTCATACATGGAGACCGAGACGGCCACCCGCTGGCTGACCGATGCGGAGCAGTGCGCCTGGCGCACCCACCTGGACGTCAGCAGGCTGCTGACGCATCAGCTGGAGAAGGATCTCCAGCCTTTCGGCCTGACCATGAACGACTACGAGATCCTGGTCAACCTCTCGGAGTCGGAGGACCAGCGCATGCGGATGAGCGATCTCGCCGGCGCCACCCTGCAGTCCAAGAGCAGGCTCTCGCACCAGATCACCCGCATGGAGAACGCCGGCCTGGTGCGCCGCGAGCACTGCGAGTCGGACCGGCGCGGGCTGTTCGCTGTCCTCACGGACCTGGGCGGCGAGACGATGCGGAAGGTCGCGCCCCACCATGTCGAGTCGGTGCGCAGGCACTTCATGAATCTGCTCTCCCCCGAGGAGCTCGGCGGACTGCACGCGGCCCTGACCCCGATCGCGGAGCACCTGCGCGGGCGGCGCGGCAAGCCGTAGCCCGCATCAGCGGTTTCCGGCCTGACGCCCCGGTTCCGGTTCCGTCCCGGCTTTGCCGGGCAGCCGCAGGGTGAACAGCGCTCCACCGCCCGGCGCTTCGCCCACCGTGAGGGTGCCTCCGTGCCGGGAGGCCACGTCCCGGGCGATCGCCAGACCGAGCCCGGCCCCGCCGTCGTCACGGCTGCGGGCGTCGTCCAGGCGCACGAAGCGCTCGAAGATCCGGGCCCGTTCGGCCTCGGGGACGCCCGCACCGTCGTCGGCGACCTCCACGAGCACGTCCCCCCGGTCCTCCCGCACCGACACGGCCACCGAACGCTCCGCGTGACGCTGGGCGTTGTCCAGAAGATTGCCGACCACCCGGGCCAGCTGCCCACGCGAGCCGACGACTTCGAGCGCCCCGTGACCAGCGACGGACACCTCCGGCGGGATCCGGTCCGCCGTGCGCTGGGAGACCTCCTCGCGGACCAGCGCGCCCACGCCGACCGCCGTCCGCCCCGGCCGCTCCCCCGCGTCCAGCCGGGCGAGCAGCAGCAGGTCCGCGGCCAGCGCCTGCAGCCGTACGGTGTCGGCGACCGCGCCGGGCACGTCCAGCAGCTCCGGGTGCGCCTCCCCCACCTCCAGCTGGGTGCGGAGCGAGGCGATCGGGCTGCGCAGCTCGTGCGAGGCGTCGGCGACGAAGCGCCGCTGCCGGTCGACCGAGGCCTCCAGCACGGTGAGGGTCTCGTTGGTGGTGCGGGCCAGCCGCGCGATCTCGTCCCGTGAGTCCGGCTCGGGCACACGGCGGCTGAGATCCTCGGACGCGGTGATCGCGGCCATCTCCCGCCGGATGCCCTCGACCGGGCGCAGAGCACGCCGGGTGACGAGCCAGGTCACTCCGGCGACGACGAGCAGCATGAGGGGCAGCCCGGTCAGCATCGAGGTGCCCACGGTGTCCACGGCCTCCTGCTCGGCCGCGAGCGGGGCGCCGGCGTGGACGGTCAGGGTGACGTCCCGCCCGGTGGTCGCCTCGACGGCCGCGAAGCGGTAGTCCGCCGTGTCGCCGTCGACGGTGGCGGAGCCGTTCACGAAGTCCGGCGGGTCGGAGGAGACCTCGCCCCGGGCCGGGTCGCCCCCGTCATCGTCGTCGTCATCGTCGTCGCCCGGGCTCCGGACCGGCGCCGACGGCATCGGTACGACCGTTGCCGTGCCCGTTCCCGAGATCGCCTCCAGGTCCTTGGAGGCGGCCACCACGCGCCCCTGCTCGTCGGTCACCTGGACGGGGTGGGTGTCCTCGTCACCCAGCTCGAGCTCCGCGTAGGTCGCCCCGAGGGCCAGCTGCCCGGCCACCTCGCGTGCGGCCACCTCGGCCTCCAGGCCCGCCCGGTCCGTCAGGTTGCCGCGCAGCACCATCAGGACGGCGAGTCCCGCGGCCGTCAGGGCGATGGCGACCACCAGGGTGGCGCCCAGGGCGGCCCTGGCGCGTACGGACCTCACAGGGCCTCCAGCCGGTAGCCCGCGCCCCGTACCGTACGGATCGACGCGGCGCCGAGTTTGCGGCGCAGGGTGCTGACGTAGACCTCGACGATGTTCGGGTCGCCGTCGTACGCGAAGTCCCAGACGTGCTCCAGGATGTCCGCCTTGCTGACCACCTCGCCCGCCCGCAGTACGAGCTGCTCCAGGACGGCGAACTCCTTGGCCGTGAGGGCGACTTCCTCCTCACCCCGGTGGACCCGCCGGGCGGCGGTGTCCATCCGCAGCGTGCCGGCGGTCAGCACCGGGGAGGCGGAGCCTCCGCGCCGGCGCAGCAGCGCCCGGACCCGGGCGACGAGCACGACGTACGAGAACGGCTTGGTCAGGTAGTCGTCGGCGCCCGTGTCGAGGCCCTCCGCCTCGTCGTACTCCCCGTCCTTCGCCGTCAGCATCAGGATCGGAGTCTCGTGGCCCGCGGCGCGCAGGGCGGCGCAGATCCGGTAGCCGTTCATCCCGGGCAGCATGATGTCGAGGACCACGAGGTCGTGGACGCCCTGACCGGCCAGGTGCAGGCCCTCCAGGCCGTCGTGCACGACGTCCACGGCGAAGCCCTCGGCGGTGAGTCCCCGCGCGAGGGACGTCGCCAGGCGCTTCTCGTCCTCCACGATCAACAGGCGCATGGGGACAGCTTCCCAAACCGAACCTGAAGGCGCCTTCAGGTGGCTTCAGGCTGCGTTCAGCATCGCACCGCCAGTGTGGAACCCGTCGCACCGCAGATCCCATCGGGGAGGAACCCACCATGAAGCGCAACATCGCAGTCGCCGCTCTCACCGCAGCCGTGCTGGTCGGAGGCGGGCTCGTCACGACCGCCGCATTCGCCGACTCCGGCAGCGGGGGCGTCGACGACCGGACGGCGGCGGGCACGGACCGGACGGCGGGGCCGCGCGGAGACGCCGGGAGCACCGGGGCGGCGAAGACCGCGCGGATCGCGCTCGACGAGGCGGTCGGCGCCGCGCTGAAGGCCGTCCCCGGCACGGTCACCGAGGCCGGGCTGGACGATGACGACGACAGCGCCCGTACCGTCTGGGAGCTCGATGTGTACGGCTCCGACAAGGTCTGGCACGACGTGACCGTGGACGCGCGGAACGGCAAGGTGCTGTCGCACCGCGAGGACGACGACAACGACGACCGCGACCGGCACGCGCCCCGCTCCGCGAGCGTCTCCCTGGACGCGGCAGTGAAGGCGGCTCTCGCCGCGCAGCCCGGCACGGTGACGTCCGTGGACCTCGACGACGACCGGGCCGACGACGACAACGACGACCGGGGTGGGCGGACGCCGCACTGGGACGTCGACGTGGCGGGCGAGGACGGCAAGGGCCACGAACTGCGCGTCGACGCGAAGAGCGGCAAGGTCACCGTCGATCAGGACGACGACGGGGCCGACGGCGACGCGGACGACAGGGACGACAACGACGACGACTGACCCCGGCCCCGCACGGTGCGGGAGGACGGATTCCCGGGCGGCCCGCACGCCGCCCGGGGAACCGTCAGTTCCCGCCGGTGAGTCCCGCGACCAGCTCGTCCGCCGCCGCGTACGGGTCGAGGCCTCCGGCCACGATCCGCTCGGCGAGCGCGTCCAGCCGGCGGTCGCCGTGCAGATCGGCGATCCGCTCACGGAGCGCGGTGACGGCGATCGTCTCGACCTCGCGGGCCGCACGTGCCGTGCGCCGCTCGGCGAGGACTCCGTGCTCCTCCATCCACGCCCGGTGCTTCTCCAGGGACTCGACGACCTCGTCGATCCCCTCGCCCCGGGCGGCGACCGTCTTCACGATCGGCGGCCGCCAGTCGCCGGGCCCGCGGGACTCCCCCAGGCCCAGCATGTGGTTGAGCTCGCGCGCGGTGGCGTCCGCGCCGTCCCGGTCGGCCTTGTTGACGACGTAGACATCGCCGATCTCCAGGATTCCGGCCTTCGCCGCCTGGATGCCGTCACCCATGCCCGGGGCGAGGAGGACGACGGAGGTGTCGGCCTGGGAGGCGATCTCCACCTCCGACTGGCCGACCCCCACCGTCTCCACGAGGATCACCTCGCAGCCCGCCGCGTCCAGCACCCGGATCGCCTGCGGCGCCGACCACGCGAGGCCGCCGAGGTGACCGCGGGTGGCCATCGAGCGGATGTAGACGCCCGGGTCGGAGGCGTGCTCAGACATACGGACCCGGTCACCGAGGAGCGCGCCCCCCGAGAACGGCGACGACGGGTCGACGGCCAGGACCCCGACCCGTCTGCCGGCCTTCCGGTAGGCGGATACCAGCGCCGACGTCGAGGTCGACTTCCCGACACCCGGCGATCCGGTCAGGCCCACGACATAGGCGTGCCCCGCGAGCGGTGCCAGGGCGGCCATCACCTCGCGCAACTGCGGCGAGGCCCCCTCCACCAGGGAGATGAGCCTGGCCACCGCACGCGGCCTGCCCTCACGTGCCTGCTCGACCAGGGTGGGGACGTCCACCTTCACTCGGCCTCCTCGCTCGCTCGTACGGTGACTACTTGCCCGGTACGCGGATGATCAACGCGTCGCCCTGGCCGCCGCCGCCGCACAGCGCCGCCGCACCGGTGCCGCCGCCGCGCCGCTTCAGCTCCAGCGCCAGGTGCAGCACCACACGGGCGCCGGACATGCCGATGGGGTGGCCGAGCGCGATCGCGCCGCCGTTCACGTTGACCTTGTCGGAGGTGACGCCGAGGTCCTTCATCGACTGGACCGCGACGGCCCCGAAGGCCTCGTTGATCTCGATGAGGTCGAGGTCCTCGACGCCGATGCCCTCCTTCTTCAGGGCGTGCTTGATGGCGTTGGACGGCTGCGACTGGAGCGAGGTGTCCGGGCCCGCCACATTGCCGTGGGCGCCGATCTCGGCGATCCACTGGAGGCCCAGCTCCTCGGCCTTCGCCTTGCTCATGACGACGACCGCGGCGGCCCCGTCGGAGATCTGCGAGGAGGTGCCGGCGGTGATGGTGCCGTCCTTGGAGAAGGCCGGGCGCAGCTTGCCGAGCGACTCGGTGGTCGTCTCGGGGCGGATGCCCTCGTCCTTGGAGACGAGGACCGGGTCCCCCTTGCGCTGCGGGATCTCGACCGGGGTGATCTCGGCCTCGAAGATGCCGTTCTTCTGGGCGGCGGCGGCGCGCTGGTGGGACAGGGCGCCGATCTCGTCCTGGTCGGCGCGGGTCAGGCCGAGGCGGGTGTTGTGCATCTCGGTGGACTCGCCCATCGGGATGTTCTCGTAGGCGTCGGTCAGGCCGTCGTGGGCCATCGAGTCGAGCATCTGGACCGCACCGTACTTGTATCCCTCACGGGACTTCGGAAGCAGGTGCGGGGCGTTGGTCATGGACTCCTGGCCGCCGGCCACCACGATGTCGAATTCACCGGCGCGGATCAGCTGGTCCGCGAGGGCGATCGCGTCCAGCCCCGACAGGCACACCTTGTTGACGGTGAGCGCGGGGACGTTCATCGGGATTCCGGCCTTGACGGCCGCCTGGCGTGCCGGGATCTGCCCGGCCCCGGCCGTGAGCACCTGGCCCATGATCACGTAGTCGACCTGGTCGCCGCCGATCCCGGCCCGGTCCAGCGCCGCCTTGATGGCGAAGCCTCCCAGATCGGCTCCGGAGAGGGTCTTCAGCGAGCCGAGAAGACGGCCCATGGGCGTCCGCGCGCCCGCGACGATCACTGAGGTGGTTCCGGTCGTTCCTGACATGAGGCGCAGCCCCTTGGGATCGGTTGTGAACGAGGGTTTACATGAATGTACTGAGCGGTACCGCGCCCGTCATCCGGCATCGGGTGTGATCGCGCGCACGTTGCGTAACCATCCCCGGGGCGCTGCACTGGTTCCATGCTGACTCGAATCGACCACATCGGAATCGCCTGTTTCGACCTCGACAAGACGGTGGAGTTCTACCGCGCGACCTACGGCTTCGAGGTGCACCACACCGAGATCAACGAGGAGCAGGGCGTCCGGGAGGCCATGCTGAAGATCAACGAGACCTCGGACGGCGGGGCTTCCTACCTCCAGCTGCTCGAACCGACCCGGGAGGATTCGGCCGTCGGGAAGTGGCTGGCCAAGAACGGTGAGGGCGTGCACCACATCGCGTTCGGGACCGCGGACGTCGACGCGGACGCCGCCGGCATCCGGGGGAAGGGCGTCCGGGTGCTGTACGACGAGCCCAGGACCGGGTCGATGGGCTCCCGGATCACCTTCCTCCATCCCAAGGACTGCCACGGCGTACTGACGGAACTGGTCACCTCGGCAACAGAGCACTGACCCGACCGAAACCCGGCCCGGTAGAGTGGGCTGTTCCGGGCCGGGGCCGGGTCGGGGCCGTGCCGTTGATCTGTCACCATTCCCCGGGGGACCGCTCGCCGGCGAGCGGTACTCGTATGGAGAATTGTGACCAGGGTTGGGGCCTCCCCTGCTCGAACTAAGTTGAGAGCTCGGGGAAGGATGGGACCGCGCAGTGCGGGGCTACGAGAGCCAGCAGAGCCACCGAGCTGACGACCATCTCTCGCGGATCGAAGCCGAGATGGACCGGCTGAAGACCGACCGCGAGAAGGCCGTCCAGCACGCCGAGGACCTCGGTTACCAGGTCGAGGTCTTGCGCGCCAAGCTGCACGAGGCGCGGCGCAGTCTGGCGACCCGTCCCGCACACGACGGCGCGGACATCGGCTACCAGGCCGAACAGATGCTCCGCAACGCCCAGACCCAGGCCGATCAGCTCCGTACGGACGCCGAGCGCGAGCTGCGCGAGGCCAGGGCGCAGACGCAGCGGATCCTGCAGGAGCACGCGGAGCACCAGGCCCGGCTCCAGGCCGAGTTGCACGCCGAGGCGGTGCAGCGGCGCCAGCGGCTCGACCAGGAACTGGCGGAGCGCCGCCAGACCGTCGAGTCCCACGTCAACGAGAACGTCGCCTGGGCCGAGCAGTTGCGGGCCAGGACCGAATCCCAGGCGCGTCGTCTCCTGGACGAGTCGCGCGCGGAGTCCGAGCAGTCGCTGGCCGCCGCCCGTGCCGAGGCGGCACGGCTCGCCGACGAGACCCGTCGGCGCATCAACTCCGAGGCGGAGTCGGCCCGTGCCGACGCCGAGGCGACCCTGCTGCGGGCCCGCCGGGACGCCGAGCGGCTGCTGGAGGCCGCTTCCGCCCAGGCCCAGGAGGCCACCGGTCACGCAGAGCAACTGCGCTCGACGGCCACCGCCGAGACCGAGCAGACCCGGCAGCAGACCGCCGAGCTGAACCGTGCGGCCGAGCAGCGCATGCAGGAGGCCGAGACCCGGCTGCGCGAGGCCCGGCTGGAGGCCGAGAAGGTCCTGGCCGAGGCGAAGGAGGCCGCGGTCAAGCGGCTGGCCGGCGCAGAGTCGCAGAACGAGCAGCGCACCCGTACGGCCAAGTCCGAGATCGCCCGGCTGGTCGGCGAGGCCACCAAGCAGGCCGAGACGCTCAAGGAAGAGGCGGAACAGGCGCTCGTCGACGCCCGTGCGGAGGCCGAGCGGGTGGTCGCGGAGGCCGCCGAGAAGGCCCGCACCCTGGCCGCCGAGGAGGCCGCCGCCCAGCTCGCGAAGGCTGCCCGGAGCGCCGAGGAGGTCCTGACCAAGGCCTCCGACGACGCCAGGTCCACCACCAGGTCGGCCCGCGAGGAGGCCGACCGGATCCGCCGTGAGGCCGAGGCCGAGGCGGACCGGCTGCGCGGCGAGGCCGCCGAGCAGGCCGACCAGCTCAAGGGCGCGGCCAAGGACGACACCAAGGAGTACCGGGCCAAGACCGTCGAGCTGCAGGAGGAGGCACGCCGGCTCCGCGGCGAGGCCGAGCAGCTGCGCTCCGAGGCCGTGGCCGAGGGCGAGCGGATCCGCGGCGAGGCGCGCCGCGAGGCCGTCCAGCAGCTCGAGGAGGGTGCCCGCACCGCCGAGGAGCTGCTCACCAAGGCCAAGGCCGGCGCCGAGGAGCTGCGCACCTCCGCGGGCACCGAGAGCGAGCGCGTACGGACCGAGGCGGCCGAGCGTGCCGCCACCCTGCGCAAGCAGGCCGAGGAAGCGCTCGAACGCAGCCGTGCCGAGGCGGAGAAGGTGCGCTCCGAGGCCGAGGAGCAGGCCGCCGCGCTGACCGCCGCCGCGGAGAAGGCCGCCGAGGAGCTGCGCGAGGAGACCGAGCGCGGCGTCGAGGCCCGTAAGTCCGAGGCGGCCGAGGAGCTGGCCCGGCTGCACACCGAGGCCGAGTCCCGGGTCGCCGAAGCGGAGAGGGCACTCGGCGAGGCGCGCACGGAGGCGGAGCGGATCCGCCGCGAGACGAGCGAGGAGTCCGAGCGGCTGCGTACGGAGGCGGCCGAGCGGATCCGTACGCTCCAGCAGCAGGCGACGACGGAGGGCGAGCGGCTGCGCACCGAGGCCGCCGCCGATGCCGCGCGCTCCCGCGCCGAGGGCGAGTCCGTGGCCGTACGGCTGCGCAGCGAGGCCGCGGCCGAGGCGGAGCGGCTGAAGAACGAGGCACAGGAGAGCGCCGACCGGGTGCGCTCCGAGGCCGCGGCCGCCGCCGAGCGGGTCGGTACGGAGGCCGCCGAGGCCCTGGCCGCCGCCCAGGAGGAGGCCAACCGCCGCCGCCGGGCCGCCGAGGAGACGCTCGGCTCCGCGCGTGCCGAGGCGGAACAGGTCCGCGAGCGCGCCCGCGAGCAGAGCGAGGAGCTCCTCGCCTCCGCCCGCAAGCGGGTCGAGGAGGCCCAGGCCGAGGCGCAGCGGCTGGTCGAGGAGGCGGAGAGCCGGGCCGCGGAGCTGGTCTCCGCGGCCGAGCAGACCGCCCAGCAGGTGCGGGACTCCGTCGCCGGGCTGCAGGAACAGGCCGAGGAGGAGATCACGGGGCTGCGCTCGGCCGCCGAGCACTCGGCGGAGCGGACGCGGACCGAGGCGCAGGAGGAGGCGGACCGGGTCCGGTCCGACGCCTACGCCGAGCGCGAGCGGGCCTCCGAGGACGCGAACCGCATCCGTCAGGTCGCCCACGAGGAGTCGGAGGCCGCGAAGGCGCTGGCCGAGCGGACCGTCTCCGAGGCCATCGCCGAGTCGGAGAAGCTGCGCTCGGACACCTCCGAGTACAGCCAGCGGGTCCGCACGGAGGCGTCCGACGCCCTCGCGTCGGCGGAGCAGGACGCCTCGCGGGCACGCGGCGAGGCCCGTGAGGACGCCAACCGGATCCGTTCCGAGGCGGCTGCGCAGGCCGACCGGCTCATGGCCGAGGCGACGAGCGAGAGCGAGCGGATCCGTACCGAGGCGACCGAGCAGTCGGAACGCTTCGTCGGAGAGGCGACCGACGAGGCGGAACGGCTGCGCGCGGAGGCGGCACAGACCGTCGGGTCGGCCCAGGAGCACGCGGCCCGCACCCGCGAGGAGTCGGAGCGGCTGCGCGCCGACGCCGAGGCCGCGGCGGAGCAACTGCGCGCGGAGGCACGCCAGGAGGCGGACAGGCTGCTGGACGAGGCCCGAGAGACCGCGGCGAAGCGCCGCGCCGACGCCGCCGAACAGGCGGACCAGCTCGTCGAGAAGGCCCAGGAGGAGGCGCTGCGAGCCGCCACCGAGGCCGAGGAGCAGGCCGACAGGATGGTCGGAGCCGCCCGCAACGAGGCCGTGCGGATCACCTCGGAGGCGACGGTCGAGGGCAACTCCCTGGTGGAGCGGGCCCGTACGGACGCGGACGAGCTGCTCGTCGGTGCCCGCCGGGACGCCACCGCCACGCGGGAGCGGGCGGAGGAGCTCAGGGCCCGGATCGAGAGCGAGATCGAGGAACTGCACCAGCGCGCCCGGCGCGAGACCTCCGAGCAGATGAAGACGGCCGGCGAGCGGGTCGACAAGCTGATGAAGGCGGCCACGGAACAGCGGGCCGAGGCCGAGGCCAAGGCCAAGGAGCTGTTGTCGGAGGCGAATTCGGAGGCGAGCAAGGTCCGTATCTCGGCCGTGAAGCGCGCCGAGTCGCTCCTCAAGGAGGCCGAGACCAAGAAGGCCGAGCTGACCCGGGTGGCCGAGAAGCTGCGCGCCGACGCCGAGGCCGAGGCCAAGCAGATGGTCGACGAGGGCCGCCGTGAACTGGACCTGCTGGTCCGCAGGCGCGAGGACATCAATACGGAGATCTCCCGTGTCCAGGACGTGCTGGAGGCGTTGGAGTCTTTCGAGGCTCCGGGCGGAACGGGCAAGGCCTCGGGCGGAGGCGCCGGGGGCGTCAAGGCCGGCGCGGCGGCGGGTACGCGGTCGGGGGGCAAGGCGTCGGACGGGTAGCCGCCCACCCTTTTCGTCATGAACATTCAACCCTTCGGCTCGCAAGCACTCCGGGGGTCAGCCACTCAAAAGGGGTGTCATTCTCCATACCAAAGCGGCATCTTCACGTTGACACGCCGCTCAGGCCCCTAGGATTCCCTCTAACACCTCACCGGTCTCATTCGACAGGAACCCCATGAGCGACCCTTCCTCCCCCTTCGGCTTCGAGCTCGTGCGACGTGGATACGACCGCGGTCAGGTGGACGACCGCATCAGCAAACTCGTCGCCGACCGTGACAGCGCGCTCGCCCGCATCACCTCTCTGGAAAAGCGCATCGAGGAGCTCCACCTCGAAACGCAGAACGCCCAGGCCCAGGTCAACGACGCCGAGCCGTCGTACGCCGGGCTCGGCGCCCGCGTGGAGAAGATCCTCCGCCTCGCCGAGGAGGAGGCGAAGGACCTGCGTGAGGAGGCCCGCCGCGCGGCCGAGCAGCACCGTGAGCTGGCCGAGTCGGCCGCCCAGCAGGTGCGCAACGACGCGGAGACCTTCGCCGCGGAGCGCAAGGCGAAGGCGGACGACGAGGGCGTCCGCATCGTCGAGAAGGCCAAGGGCGAAGCGAGCACGCTGCGCAGCGACGCGCAGAAGGACGCCCAGCAGAAGCGCGAGGAGGCCGACGCCCTCTTCGAGGAGACCCGCGCCAAGGCCGCCCAGGCCGCCGCGGACTTCGAGACGAACCTCGCCAAGCGCCGCGAGCAGTCGGAGCGCGACCTCGCGTCCCGTCAGGCGAAGGCCGAGAAGCGCCTCGCCGAGATCGAGCACCGCGCGGAGCAGCTCCGCCTGGAGGCCGAGAAGCTCCGTACGGACGCCGAGCGCCGCGCCCGCCAGACGGTGGAGACCGCTCAGCGTCAGGCCGAGGACATCGTGGCGGACGCGAACGCCAAGGCCGACCGGATCCGCAGCGAATCCGAGCGCGAGCTGGCGGCGCTCACCAACCGCCGCGATTCGATCAACGCCCAGCTGACCAACGTCCGCGAGATGCTGGCGACGCTGACGGGTGCCGCGGTCGCCGCCGCGAGCTCCCCGGCGGAGGACGAGTCCGCGACCCGTGGGGTCCCCGCCCAGCAGACCCGCTGAGCGACGGCACGCACGTCGGCTGCGTAACTCCGCGCGCCCGGTTCCGCCTTTGTGGTGGCGCCGGGCGCGCGGCCGTTCTAGCGTAAGCGCATGATCGAGCTCGACGGCCTCACCAAACGCTTCGGCAACAAGGTTGCCGTCGACCATCTGTCATGCCGGGTCAGACCGGGCATGGTTACCGGGTTCCTCGGCCCGAACGGCGCGGGCAAGTCCACGACCATGCGGATGATGCTCGACCTCGACAACCCCACCAGCGGCACGGTGCGGATCGACGGCCGTCACTACCGCGACCTCCAGGAGCCGCTCAAGCACATCGGGGCACTGCTGGACGCCAAGTCGATGCACGGCGGGCGCAGCGCGTACAACAACCTGCTGTGCCTGGCCCAGAGCAACCGCATCCCGGCGAGCCGGGTCTCGCACGTGCTGGACACGGTCGGCCTGAGCGCGGTGGCGAGGAAGAAGTCCAAGGGCTTCTCGCTGGGCATGGGCCAGCGGCTGGGGATCGCCGCCGCCCTGCTCGGCGACCCCGAGATCCTGATGTTCGACGAACCCGTCAACGGTCTGGACCCCGAGGGGATCCACTGGATCAGGAATCTGATGAAGGCCCTCGCCTCGGAAGGCCGGACGATCTTCGTCTCCTCGCATCTGATGAGCGAGATGGCCCTGACCGCGGATCACCTGATCGTCATCGGGCAGGGCAAGCTGCTCGCGGACACCTCGATGGCCGACTTCATCCGCGAGAACTCCCGCAGTTTCGTACGGATGCGCTCCCCGGAGCAGGAGCGCCTGCGCGACCTGCTGCACGCGGAGGGCGTCGTCGCGGTCGAGTCGGGCAACGGCACGCTGGAGATCGACGGCGAGGCCCCGGAACGGCTGGGTGAGCTCGCGGGCCGGCACGGGGTCGTGCTCCACGAGCTGAGCGCCCAGCGCGCGTCCCTGGAAGAGGCGTTCATGCAGATGACGGCGGGCTCCGTGGAATACCACGCCCACTCCGACCGCGACGGGGCCCAGCCACCGCCGGTGGGCCCGCACTGGGGCGACCAGTGGAACCAGCAGAAGTCCGGCGGCCTGGCCGGCGACGCGACGAAGGGGGTGTGACGGCGGTGGCATCGGTACCCGCGGTCCTGAATTCCGAGTGGACCAAGATCCGCACGGTCTCGTCGACCATCTGGACGCTGATCTCCGCGTTCGTGGTCACCGTCGCCATGGGCGCCGCCCTGAGCGCCCTGCTGAACAGCCAGTTCGACGACCTGTCCGCCGCCGAGCAGGCCACCTTCGACCCGACGTTCGTGAGCTTCTCCGGAACGGTCCTGGGGCAGCTGGCGATGGTCGTCTTCGGTGTCCTCGTGGTGGGTACGGAGTACAGCTCCGGCATGATCCGCACCTCTCTCGCGGCCGTGCCGCAGCGCGGGTCGTTCCTCTTCAGCAAGATCGCGGTGGCGGGCGTCCTGGCCCTGGTGGTCGGGCTCGCCACCAGCTTCGTGACCTTCTTCCTCAGCCAGGCCATGCTCGGCGACCGGGGCACGGACATCGGTGCGCAGAACGTACTGCGCGCCGTCGTCGGCGGCGGCATCTACATGGGGCTGATCGCGGTCTTCTCCATGGGTGTGGCCACGATGCTGCGCAGCTCCATGCTGTCGCTGGGCATCCTGATGCCGTTCTTCTTCCTCGTCTCGCAGATCCTCTCCGCGGTCCCGGGTGCCAAGAGCGTGGCCAGGTACTTCCCCGACCAGGCCGGATCCAAGATCATGCAGGTGGTTCCGGACGCGCTGAACAGTGATCCGGCGCCCTACGGGCCATGGGGCGGGCTCGGGATCATGGCGCTGTGGGTGGTGGCGGCCCTGGCCGGCGGCTACCTGGTGCTGAAGAGGCGCGACGCCTGAGCGGCCGGAGCGCCGACGCTCCGCACAACGGCTTGGCCGGAACCGCCCGCGGCTGGTTATCCTCCTAACTCTTGACGGGGGGCGTGCGGCCGAGGCCTGGGCCCCGACGACAGATAAGTCGATGGGGCTGGAGAATGATCGAGGCAGTCGGCCTGACCAAGCGCTACGGCGCGAAGACGGCCGTGCACAACCTTTCCTTCCAGGTGCGTCCCGGTGCCGTCACGGGTTTCCTCGGTCCGAACGGATCAGGCAAGTCCACCACCATGCGCATGATGCTCGGGCTGGACCGGCCCACGTCCGGACACGTGACGATCGGCGGCCACGCCTTCCGCAGCCTCCCCAACGCCCCGCGCCAGGTGGGGGCCCTGCTCGACGCCAAGGCCGTGCACGGCGGGCGCAGCGCCCGTAACCACCTCCTGTCCCTGGCCCAGCTGGCGGGCATCCCGGCGGCCCGGGTCGACGAGGTCCTCGGCGTCGTCGGGCTGCAGGACGTCGCGAAGAAGCGTTCCAACGGCTTCTCCCTCGGCATGGGGCAGCGGCTCGGGATCGCCGCCGCGCTGCTCGGCGACCCGCAGGTGCTGCTCTTCGACGAGCCGGTCAACGGACTCGACCCCGAGGGCATCCTCTGGGTCCGCAACCTGATGAAGCAGCTGGCCTCCGAGGGCCGCACGGTCTTCGTCTCCAGCCACCTGATGAGCGAGATGGCGCTCACCGCCGACCATCTGATCGTGATCGGCCGCGGGCAGCTGCTCTCCGACATGAGCGTCACCGACTTCATCTCGGCGAACTCCGCGGACTTCGCCCGGGTGCGCGTCCCGGCGGACCGGCCGGAGTGCCGGGAGAAGCTGACGGCCTCGCTCACGGAGGCGGGCGGCGGGGTCATGACGGAACCGGACGGTGCCCTGCGGGTCACCGGGCTGGGACTGTCCCGGATCAGCGATCTGGCACACGAGTCCGATGTACGGCTGTGGGAACTCTCGCCGCACCGCGCGTCGCTCGAGGAGGCGTACATGCGGATGACGCAGGGAGTCGTGGACTACCGCTCCACGGCGGACGCCAAGGAGGGCCTCCAGCTGCCGCCGCCCGGCTACGGGCAGCCGGGCCACGAGGGCTACGCACAGCCCGGCCACACGCCCCAGCAGTCGCCGCAGGAGGTCCCGCAGCAGGGCTGGTACGCCCCGCCGCCCCCGGGACAGAACCCGTACGCCGGCGCACCCGCACCCACCCCCGCGGCCACCGCGGACCGGACCGAGCGCAAGACCAGCGAGGACTCCCGATGACGATGCCGGCGACCCCGCCGCCGCCCCCGCAGGCGCACCAGGCTCCCCCGCAGCCGCAGCAGCACCGGGGCGCTCCTGCCGGCCTGTACGCCTCACCGATCCCCGTGCGCACTCCGGGCCTCGGTGACGCGATCGCCTCCGAGTGGACGAAGATCCGCTCCGTCCGCTCCACGGTGTGGACGCTCGGTGTGATGATCGTGCTGCTGGTCGGGATCGGACTGCTCACCGCGTTCGTCGTGAGCATCTCGGACGCCCCTCTCGACGACACCCCGGTGCTCAGCCTGGGCTTCTTCGGCGTGCTGCTCGGATCGATCTGCGTGATCACTCTCGGCGTGCTGACCATCGCGTCCGAGTACAGCACCGGAATGATCCGTACGACGCTCACCGCGTGCCCGAGCCGGGCGCGGATGCTGACCGCGAAGGCGGTCGTCTTCTTCCTGCTCGCCTTCACCATCACCACGGTGACCACCGGGGTCGTGGGCGTCCTGCAGACGGCCATGCTCGACGGCGCGACACCCGACACCGGCTTCTGGGTGCGCTCCACGGTGGGGGTGGGCCTCTACGTCGCGACGCTCGGGCTGCTCTCGCTCGCGGTCGGCGCGCTCGTCCGGCACTCCGCGGGCGCCATCACGGTCATGATCGCCGTGGTGCTGCTCCCGCTGGTGCTGGCGATCTTCATGTTCTCGCCGACGCTGGCGCGTGTGCAGCAGGCCCTCTTCGAGTACTCGATCCCCAACCAGATCGGCTCGATGTACAACGCTTCGGTGACCACGTCGGGGCCGACCGGATGGGAGCCGCTGTGGATCATCCTCGGTGTGACCGCGGTGGCCATGGCTGGCGCCTTCGCGTCGCTGGACCGGCGCGACGTGTGACTCAGTAGCGCGGAGCGTTCCTGGACCGCTGCACCCGTGTGGTGCGGCGGTCCTTCGCGTTCCAGCACGCCTTGTGCCAGTGCCTGCGGTCGTCGATCCCGCCGAACTCGGGCCAGGTGACGAGGTGCGGGACGCCGGAGGGGATCTCCTGGTCGCAGCCGGGGCAGCGGTAGCGCTTGCCCGCCGCGCTCGCGCCGCTCACCGGGCGCACCGACCACTCCTCGCCCTGCCAGCTCTCCGTGGCACCGCCCCCGCCGTACCGCTCTCCCGCACCGCCTGGGCTGCGGGTGGGACTCTCGCCGCCTCGGGGGCGGTTGCGGCGCGGGGACACGGGACACCTCACGGGGTGGCGGTACGGGCAGATCGTTTCCGTCCAGCCTAGAGGCATCGGCCGAGGCCCGTGTCAGGAGTGACGCGTGAGCAGCGACGGGGTGGGTGGGTTACCGGAAAATCGCAACAACTTCGCCGTGGACCGTGCCTTTGGCACGTGTCAGACGTTGTTGCCCGTGAGGGGGGACAGCCGCGTCGGCCGCAAGGAGGCAGAAGGCGATGCGCGTAGGAACGTTCGTACTGGCAGCCCAGTTCCCGGGCCAGGGGCAGGGCGAGGCCCTGCACCGGGCCGTCAGATCCGCCGAGGTCGCGGAGGAGTCGGGGCTCGATTCCGTCTGGCTCGCGGAGCATCACTTCGTGCCGTACGGGGTCTGCCCGTCCGCCACGACACTGGCCGCCCTGCTGCTCGGCCGCACCCGCAGGATCCGCGTGGGCACGGCGGTGAGCGTGCTGCCGAACCAGCACCCCGTCGCGCTCGGCGAGCAGGCCGCGCTGCTGCATCTGACCAGCGGAGGCCGCTTCTCCCTCGGAGTGGGGCGCGGCGGCCCATGGGTCGACCTGGAGGTCTTCGGAGGCGGGCTCGGGGCGTACGAGAAGGGCTTCCCCGAGGCTCTGGAGCTGCTGCTCGCATGGCTGGACAAGCCCCGGGTCGCGGGGAGCGGACAGCGTTACGACTTCCGCGAGGTGGCCGTCGTGCCCCGCGCCGACGAACTGCTCGGGGACGGTCCGCCGGGTCCCGAGGTGATCGTCGCCTGCACGTCGCCGAAAAGCGTGAAACTCGCCGCTGAAAAGGGTTTGCCGATGCTCCTCGGGATGCACTGCGGCGACGAGGAGAAGGCCGACGCGGTCGCTCTGTGGCGGTCGGCCGCCCGGGAGGCCGGTCAGCCGGCGGAGGTCGTGGAGCGAGTAGCACATGTGTCCGCAGGGGTGGCCCAGATCGCCGACAGTCCCGCGGACGCCGCGGAGACGCTCGTGAAGGCGATGCCGGGCTGGCTGCGGCAGGGGCTCGACGCCCATGTGACGGTCGACGGCCGGCACCGGGTGATGCGCGACCCCGTCGCGTACACGGAGTACCTGTGCGGCCTGCATCCGGTGGGCCCGCCCCGTTTCGCCGCCGACCGGCTGGCAGCCACGGCGGAGCGCACGGGCATCACCCGCTACGCCCTCATGGTGGAGGGGTCGGGCGATCTCGCGGCGACGGAGACGAACGTGCAGCGGCTGGGCACGGAAGTGCTGCCGTTGCTGAAGTGATCCGTTCACGCCGGTAGTCCTGGTGGTGCGGTGGTACGGGAGCTGCCGCCCCGGAGCCAGTTGCACCTCCCGCGGCCCGAAGCGGCAGCAGAAGCGTTCAGCAGTCCCGGAGTTCGGGCGACTGGTTGAGCAACTGGCCTCTCACCGAAGTGAACCGGGCCAGTCGCTCGTCGACCGATGCGTCCAGCGGGAACACCGCGACGCGGTGGCAGTTCTGGAATGCCAGGCGCACTCCGAAGTGCCGCTGCAGCGCGCCGCGTATCGCATCACTCGCGAGCGCACGCAGCAGTTGACCACGTGCCTGCTCGTCCGGCGGGGGCGTCTGGTTGTCGGCGAACTGTCCGCCGTCGACCTTCAGCTGAGCCACCAGAGAGCTGATCATCTCCCATGCGTAGGGCAGGGATGTCCGGACGCAGTCGACGAAGTCGGCTTCGTCGACCTCGCCTCGCTCGGCCTGTTCCAACAGCGCCGGTGAGACGTCGAGCGACATGGGTTCTCCTCTCGCGGCCCCGGCCAGGTGGCCGGGGCCTTACGGGCAGGGCTGGGCGGCGACGCTGCGTACACAGACGGCGACCTCCTGCTTACACGGTAAGGGCGCAGTCCGGGCCGCACCAGGAGATTGGGAACACAACCGGCCATCTACGAACGGTCGCAAAGAGGGGCAAGCCATATCGGCGGCCCTCGGGGCGCGTACGGGAGGGGTGCGGGAATCGCGTACAGCCGTCGTCGTCGAGTAGCGTTGCCGACCATGCGTCTCGTCATCGCCCGTTGCTCCGTGGACTACGCGGGCCGGCTCACTGCCCACCTGCCCTCCGCCCCCCGTCTGATCCTGGTGAAGGCGGACGGCAGCGTGTCGATCCACGCCGACGACCGGGCGTACAAACCTCTCAACTGGATGTCCCCGCCGTGCACCCTCAAGGAGGGCGCCGACGACACCGCGGGTGTCTGGACCGTGGTCAACAAAGCGGGCGAGAAATTGATCATCACGATGGAGGAGATCCTCCACGACTCGTCCCACGAGCTGGGTGTCGACCCGGGGCTCATCAAGGACGGCGTGGAGGCGCACCTGCAGGAGCTGCTGGCCGACCGCATCGAGACGATCGGCGAGGGCTACACCCTGATCCGCCGCGAGTATCCGACCGCGATCGGCCCGGTCGACATCCTGTGCCGGGACGCGGACGGTGCGACGGTCGCCGTGGAGCTGAAGCGGCGGGGCGACATCGACGGTGTGGAGCAGCTGACCCGCTACCTGGAGCTGCTCAACCGTGATCCGCATCTGGCGCCGGTGCGGGGCGTGTTCGCGGCTCAGGAGATCAAGCCGCAGGCACGGGTGCTGGCGACGGACCGCGGGATCGGGTGCCTGGTCCTCGACTACGACGCGATGCGCGGCATCGAGGACGACAAGCTGCGACTGTTCTGATCCGGGGCCGGCGCCCCGGTGACGCCGTACGGACCCGGTTCCGGGTCCGTACGGCGTTCTGCGCTCTCAGGCGGTCGTCGGGGAACCGGGCCCGTCCTGCGTCGTCGACGCGGTGACGGTGTCGGCCGGGCCGCTCGCGGAGTCGGACATGGACGGGTCCGTGGTCGTCTCCGATTCCGACGGAGTGGGCGTCGGGGTCTCGGGGTCGCTCGGGGACTCGCTGGGGGTCTCGGACTCGCTGGGCGACGTGGTCGGCGTCTTCGTCGGCTTCTTCGTGGGCGACGGACTGCCCTGCGTCGGACGGTCGCTGGGGCTGCCGCTCGAAGTCTCGCCCGTTCCGGGGCTGGTGCTGGGGTCCGTGGCGCCCGGGGACGGGGTGGCGCTCGTGGAC
>NZ_MAPV01000042.1 GCF_001700505.1 Streptomyces mutomycini | reverse complement strand
CCGTACGGCGCCGAGTTCGCCGAAGCGTTCGTCCAGGCGCCTGCCGTGCCCGCAGAAGTCGTCGTACGAGGAGTCCCCGAGGGCGAGTACGGCATAGCGCACGCCGTCCAGCCGGGGCGTGTCGGGCTCGTTGAGCGACTGCCAGAATCCGGAACCGTTGTCCGGCGCGTCGCCGTCTCCGAACGTGCTGGTGACGACCAGGAGATCGGCTGTGCGCGGGAGGCTCGCCAGGGGCCGGTCATCCATCCCGAGGAGCGTCGCAGTCCGCCCCTCGGCGGCCAGCCGCCGGGCCGCCGCAGCGGCCACCTCCTCGGCGTTCCCGGTCTGAGACGCCCACAGCACGACGATCTGCCTGCCCGATACGGCGTCGGGTTCCCGCCGCGTCCCGGGTTCCGCGCCCCGGGCGGCAGCGCCGGGAGCGCGGGAGAACATGCCGGCCAGCACGCCGTTGACCCACAGGGCGTGGTCCGGATCGAACGGTGCGTGCACGGGCAGCACGGGGGTGCCGACGGGCTGCGTGCCGAGCCCCGCCAGGAAACCGGACAAGTAGCGCCGCTCGTGTGCGGCGAGTACGGGCGGGGCTGAGTCCGCGATCCCGAACACCCCGGCGAGGGCGGCGGCCGGGGCCGCGGCTCCGGCCTCCACGGGCACCGGGCCGGAGGGAGGCACGGGGGCGGCGACCTTCACCAGTGTCACGGCACAGACCTTGAACTCGGGCTGGAAGGACACCGGGTCGACGGCGTCGTTGGTGACCGCGTTGACGCTGAGGTACTCACCGAATAGGTCGTTCCAGTGGAACGGTGCGAAGCAGTCACCGGGCCGCACCCGGTCGGTCACGACGGCCGGCAGCACCGCCCTGCCGCGCCGTGAGGCGACCTCGACCGGGTCGCCCTCCGCGATCGAGAGGGCTGCCGCGTCCTGGGGGTTGATCTCCACGAAGGGGCCCGGGTTCAGTCTGCTGAGCTTGGTGACCTTGCCGGTCTTCGTCAGCGTGTGCCACTGGTGCTGCAGGCGGCCGGTGTTGAGCACGAAGGGGAAGTCGTCGTCGGGCATCTCGGCTGCGGGCATGTGCGGGCGGGCGAAGAACACCGCCCGGCCGCTCGCGGTGGGGAAGGCAAGCCGGGGCACGCTCCCGTCGGGGCGGACCGCCAGGGTCTGGCTGACGCCGTCGTTCAGGTAGCGGACCGGGTTGCGGTCGGGCCCGTCCGGGGCGGCGCTGGGCCACTGGACGGGGGTGCGGCGCAGCCGTTCATAGGTGACTCCGCGCAGGTCGTATCCGGTCTTCGGGTTGTGGGCCCGCTTGATCTCCTCGAAGACCTCCTCGGCGCTGCTGTAGCCGAAGGCCTCTTCGTAGCCCATCTCGCAGGCGATGCGCGCGATGATCCGCCAGTCCGGCCATGCCTCCCCCGGCGGGTCGGCCGCCTGTCCTGCGAGCGTGAGATTCCGTTCGGAGTTGATCATGACGCCCTCGGCTTCGCCCCACAGTGCGGCGGGCAGGGCTACATCGGCGTAGGCGTTGGTCTCGGTGTCGGCGAACACGTCCTGGGTGACGACGAACTCCGCCGCTTCGAGCCCCTCGATGACGGTCCGGCGGTTGGCCACGGACGCCACCGGGTTGGTGCAGATGATCCAGCACGCCTTGATCTCGCCGTCCGACATACGCCGGAACATGTCGACGGTGCCCGTACCCGCCGCGTCCGTGCGCAGCGTCCCCGGCTCGACGCCCCACAGTTCCTCGACGTGGGCCCGGTCGTCGTCCGACTGCAGTACGCGCTGGCCGGGCAGGCCGGGGCCCATGTAGCCCATCTCGCGGCCGCCCATGGCGTTGGGCTGGCCGGTCAGCGAGAAAGGGCCGCTGCCGGGTCGGCAGATGGCTCCGGTGGCCAGGTGCAGATTGATGAGGGCGTTGGTGTTCCAGGTGCCGTGGGTGCTCTGGTTGAGGCCCATGGTCCAGCAGCTCATCCACTCGCCCGCCTCGCCGATCCAGCGGGCGGCCAGGCGGATGTCGGCCTCCGGGATGCCGGTGATCTCCGCGACCCGGGCGGGCGGGTAGTCCTCGAGGAAGCCGGGCATCGCCTCCCAGCCCTCGGTGTGCTCGGCGATGAACTCCGGGTCTATGTGGCCGTTCTCCACGAGCAGGTGCATCAGGCCGTTGAGCAGAGCCAGGTCCGTGCCCGGGCGTATCTGCAGGAACAGGTCGGCCTTTTCGGCGGTGGCGTTGCGCCGGGGGTCGACCACGATGAGCTTCGCGCCGGTCTTCACCCGCTCCATGAGACGGAGGAAGAGCACGGGGTGGCAGTCCGCCATGTTCGAGCCGATGACGAAGAACGTGTCGGCGCGCCCGAAGTCCTCGTACGATCCGGGCGGGCCGTCGGCACCCAGCGAGAGCTTGTAGCCGCTGCCCGCACTGGCCATGCAGAGCCGGGAGTTGGACTCGATCCAGCTCGTGCGGACGAAGCCCTTGGCCAGCTTGTTGGCGAGGTACTGCGCCTCCAGCGTCATCTGCCCCGAGACATAGAGGGCGAGCGCGTCGGGCCCGTGCTCGTCGACGATCGCGCGCAGCCGCCGCGCGGTCTCCCCGACCGCCTCCTCCATGGGCAGCGGCGCGGGCTCCTCGCTGCGGTCCGCCCGCACCAGGGGCGCGGTCAGCCGGCCCGGGGCGGCCAGCATCTCGGCGCTCGTCGCCCCCTTGGTGCAGAGCCGGCCACCGTTCGCGGGGTGCGTCTTGTCGCCCGTGGCCTTCAGGACCGTACGCCGCCCGTCGGGACCCCTGCCGATGTCGAGGACCATCCCGCATCCGACACCGCAGTACGAGCAGACCGTCCGCACCTGGGCGGGAGTGTCCGGCTGCGGATTCGGCACGGTCATGGGCGGCCTTTCATGGGGAACGCTGATGTCGCGAGGGTACGAAACGCCCGTTTCCCGGGTGTCACGCGGGCCGATCAAGCGTGGTTACGTCCCCTGCACAGTCACCGGCGGACGCCGGTGAGGGGCCCGCCGGGACTGCGGCACTCGGCCGGGCCATAATCACGGTTCCGGCTGCCTCGACCCCGGCCCGGTACCTCTCCGACCGCCCCTGGAGGCTTGCATGACCGCCGACGACCTTCCCGTGATCGCCGCCGTGGACGGTTCCGCGCACAGCTGGGAGGCGCTCGACTGGGCCGCCCACGAGGCGGTGCGCAGCAGTCTGCCACTGCTGATCGTGCATGTCCGGCCGCCTGCCCGGCGTACGGAGGAGGAGAAGGCTCTGCAGCAGGCCGAGGAGCTGCTCGCGCAGGCCGTGCTGCGGGTCGCCCGGCTCACCCCCGGACTGTCGACCTCGACCCTTTCCCCGCTGGACTTTCCGTCGGCGGCGCTGACCTCGCTCAGCCGTGACGCCTCGATGGTGGTCGTCGGATCCCGCGGTCTCGGCGGATTCCGCTCGCTGGCGATGGGGTCCGACAGTCTGGCCACCGCGTCGATGGCACAGTGTCCGGTCGTCGTCGTCCACACCGGCCGGACGGACGGGAGCGAGGCCGGTCCTGCGGAGGAGGCCGGGCGGGCGGCTCTCCTGGACGTCGTCGCGGGGATCGCCGCCGACGAGAGCAGCGGCGCCGTCCTCGACTTCGCCTTCGAAGCCGCCGCCTCCCGGCCGGGCGCACGGCTGAGGCTCGTACACGGGTGGACGATGTTCTCGTCGATGCTGTCGGGCGGTCCCGTGTTCGACAGCGAGGCTGCGGCGGACTCGGCGGAGCGGTCCCTCGCCGAGCTCACCGCCGGCCGGGAGGAGAAGTATCCGCAGGTGGTCGTCGTGCGCGAACCTGTCCGTGGCTCGGCGGCGCGCATGCTGGTGACGGCATCGGCCACCGCCGCGCTGACCGTGGTCGGGCGGCGCCGGGGCGGCGAGTCCCTGGGGCTCGGTCTGTCCCCCGTCGCGCAGACGACGGTGACGCACGCTCTCGGTCCGGTGGCCGTCGTCCCCGCCTGACGCCGGGCCGTGGTCTCCCCGTCTGACACGGGGTCATGAGCTGTGCGCGACCCTAGGCGTGCCGCTCCCGACGGGCGAGACTTGGGCGATGACACAGCGCGTGGCTCTGGCGACGGTGATGGACCGGCTCTCCATCGATGCGGTGATCACCGACTACGCAATGGCGGTGGGCGACGGCGCCTGGGAGGACTACGGCGCTCTGTTCACGCCGGACGGACGTGCCGACTACCGCGGTGCGGGCGGGTCCGAGGGGCCGGCCGCCGAGGCCGGAGGGTGGCTCGCGGAGGGCCTGCGGCGCTTCCCGGCCCGCCAGCATCTGATCGTCAACCGGCGTCTGGACCTGGAGGATCTGGGTGGCTATCCGGGCGACCGGGCGCGGCTGCGGGCCGACTACCTCAGTCCCGCGGGCCCGGAAGCCTGGGACGGGGAGTCGGCTCCGGCCCTGGTCACCGGCGGCCGGTACGTCTTCGAACTGCGGCGTACCGAGGAGGGCTGGCGGATCCGGACCGCCACGGCGCACCGGAAATGGCGGTACGCGCCCGGGGCGGACGCCGGCTGATCCGCTGCCGGTGGCGGCCGCCGCACGCCCTGCCGGCCCCGGCACGTCCCCTGGGCGCCGCTGACCTTCTGCACCACACTGGGGGCAAGCGCAGGACGGGCGAGGAGGAGACGCATGCCGATGCGGGGCGAGCGGCCTCCGGCCGGGCGGCCGGGCGAGAGCGGCGCACGGACGTACGGGCGGCAGCTGCTGCGGTCCCGTACCGGGCGGGGTGCGGCGGCTCTGTGCGCGGGAGCTCTGCCCGCACTCGCGTTTCCGGCACCCTCGCTCTGGTGGCTCGCCCATGTCGCCCTGGTGCCCTGGCTGCTGCTGATCCGGTCGGCGGGAACGGGGCGCCGCGCGGCGGCCGACGGCTGGCTCGGCGGTGTGGGCTTCGTGCTCGCCGTGCACCACTGGCTGATGCCGAGCCTTCATGTGTTCATCGTGGTGCTCGCCGCCCTGCTCGGTCTGCTGTGGGCCCCCTGGGGCCTGCTCGTGGCCCGGCTGCTCGGGGGCTCGCCGTCCGTCCGCCGCTCGGTGGCCGCTGTGGCCGTGGTGCCCTCCGGCTGGCTGATGATCGAACTGGTCCGCTCCTGGGAGGGGCTCGGCGGACCGTGGGGGCTGCTCGGTGCCAGCCAGTGGGACGTACCACCGGCGCTGCGCGTCGCCTCGGTCGGCGGCGTGTGGCTGGTCGGTCTGGGCGTGGTGGCCGCGAACACGGCGCTCGCGCTGCTGATCGCCGTGCCGGCGGCCCGCACGGCCGCGGCCGCGTGTCTGCTGGCGGGGGCGGTCGCCGTCGGCGCGACAGCGGTCTGGGCGCCGCAGCCCCACGATTCCGGTACGGCCCGGATCGCGGTCGTACAGCCGGGTGTCGTCGAGGGCCCGGGCAGCGTCGAACGCCGTTTCACGCGCGGCGAGGAGCTGACCCGCGGCCTGGCGGGCCGTGACGTGGACCTCGTGGTGTGGGGCGAGAGCAGTGTGGGCGTCGATCTGTCCCGGAGCCGGGCAACGGCGGACCGTGTCGCGGCCCTGTCGCGTCTGGTCGGCGCCGAGGTGCTGGTCAACATGGACGCACGTCGCACGGACGGCCCCGACCGCACCGGAATCTTCAAATCCGCGGTGCTCGTGGGCCCGGAGGGCCCGACCGGGGACCGGTACGACAAGATGCGCCTGGTCCCGTTCGGTGAGTACGTCCCGGCCCGCGCGGTGCTCGGGTGGGCCACCTCCGTGGGCAAGGCGGCGGGCGAGGACCGGCTGCGCGGCAGCGGCCCCGTGGTGATGGACCTGCCGGACGGGCTGCGGGTGGGCCCTCTGGTGTGCTTCGAGTCGGCGTTCCCCGACATGAGCCGGCAGCTGGCGAAGGACGGGGCCCAGCTGCTGGTCGCCCAGTCGTCCACCTCGACGTTCCAGCACAGCTGGGCCCCCGCGCAGCACGCCTCGCTCGGGGCTCTGCGGGCGGCCGAGACGGGCCGCCCGATGGTGCACGCGACGCTCACGGGCGTGAGCGCGGTGTACGGCCCGCGGGGTGAACGGGTGGGAGGACAGCTCGGTACGGACGCGAGCGGGGCCGCCGTGTACGACGTACCGCTCGCCGGGGGCACCACCCTCTACGTCCGGCTGGGCGCCTGGCCCGTGTACGGCGCGCTCGCGGTCCTGGCCGTCTTCCTCGGCGCGGCGGGGCTGAGGTCTTTCAGGACGCCTGCTCCACCGCGTCCAGGACGACCCGCTCGCACAGCCGGTGGGTCTCCAGAGCGTCCTGGGCACTGAGCACCCGCCCGGCCCGGACGGCGTCGAGGAAGGACAGCACGCTCTGCTCGATGCCACGCTGGCGGGCGACCGGCACCCAGTCGCCGCGTCTGCGCAGGGTCGGCTGCCCCTTGTGGTCGACGACGTCCGCGAGGTTGAGGACCTGCCGCTTGGCGTCCTGCCCCGAGACCTCGAGGATCTCCTCCGTCGATCCGTTGAGCCGGTTCATCATGCCGATGGCGGTGAATCCGTCGCCGGACAGCTGGAGCACCACATGGTGCATCAGCCCGTCGGCGACCCGTGCCCGCACGACGACGCTCGACACGGGGCCGGGAACCAGGAAGCGCAAGGTGTCGACGACGTGGATGAAGTCGTCGAGCACCATGGTGCGCGGGTCCTCGGGCAGCCCCACCCGGTTCTTCTGCATGAGGATCAGTTCGCGCGGGTGCTCGGCACACTGCGCGTACGACGGGGCGAGCCTGCGGTTGAACCCGACCGCGAGCGAGACGCCGCGCTCCTCGGCGAGGGCCACCAGACGCTCGGACTCGGCGAGTTCGTACGAGAGGGGCTTGTCGACGTACGTGGGGACGCCCGCTTCGAGCAGCCGGCCGACGATCTCCGCATGAGCGGCGGTCGGGGCGTGCACGAAGGCGGCGTCCAGCCCCTGGGCCAGGAGCGGGCCGAGGTCCTCGTGACACCGCGCCGGGGGAATCCGGTGTGCCCCGGCCACGGCTGCCAGCGTGGCCGGGGTACGGGTCTGCAGATGCAGTTCGACGCCGGGCAGGGTCGTCAGTACCGGCAGATACGCCTTCTGCGCGATGTCGCCGAGCCCGATGCAGCCGACCTTCACGAGGTTCTCCCTGTCGCCTTGACCAGGGCGTTGTCACGGTCGCGTGCTCTGTCCTTCCCTGGTTCCGGCAGCATACGTGCGCTGCGGCGGCTGCCAGTCGCAGATGCCGTCGAACGTCCGCAGGACGAGCCCCGGGCCGAGCCGGGAGACCGCGGACATCAGCCCGTTCCGGACGGCGACGGCCGGCGCCCCGGACAGCCTCGTCATCCGGGAGACCTGCGCCGACTTGCGGACCACGGCGGTCGTACGGGGCACCCTGGCCGCGCTGTAGGCGGCGAGGCCCGCGCCCAGGTCCCCGTCCGGCGTCACGTGGTGGGCGAGCACGACGGCGTCCTCGATGGCCTGGTTGCCGCCCTGGCCGAGGAACGGCACCATGGCGTGCGCGGAGTCACCGACGAGCGCGGTGCGGCCGCGGTGGTACGAGGGCAGCGGGTCGTCCAGGTGGTACACGTCGTGGCGCAGCACCTGGTCCGGCCCGACCGAGGCGATGATCCCGGGGACCGGATCGTGCCAGGCGCCGTACCTGCGCAGCAGCTCCGCCTTCTCGTCGTCTGCCGCCCGGGCTCCCGCAGGGACGGCCGCCGCCGCGTAGGCGTAGATCCCGCCGTCCTTCAGGGGGTGGCTGCCCCACAGCGCGCCGCGGCCCCAGGTCTCGTGGGAGCTGAAGGTGCGGCCGAGTCCCGGGGAGATGACGCGCCAGGTGGTGAAGCCGCTGTACGAGGGTCCGGGATGGCGCGGGAAGAGCGTGGTGCGTACCGCCGAGCCGATGCCGTCGGCGCCGATGACCAGGTCGGCCCCGATGTCTCCGGAGGGTGTCCTGACCACGGCCCGGCGCCCGTCCGCGCGGCCGGGCGCGACGAGCTGTGCCGGTGTGCCGGTGTGGACTGCGGTCTCGGGGAGCAGGGCGCGGAGCAGGCCGATGAGTGCGGACCGGCGCAGCAGCACGAGCGGCCCGCCGAACCGTTCGGCCGCGGCGGCACTGTCCGTTCGGGCGAGCCAGCGCCCGGACGGCGTACGCATGCCCCCGTCGCCCTGCCAGGCGGCCAGGGCCCTTACCTCGTCGCCGAGCCCGATGACGTCGAGGGCGCGCTGTGAGTTGGGGGCGAGGCTGATGCCCGCTCCGACGGGCTCCAGCGAGGCGGCGCGCTCCAGCACGGTGACCTGCCAGCCGCTCCGGGACAATGCCGCGGCGGCGGCGAGTCCGCCGATGCCACCGCCTATGACCACCGCTCGGGATGTCGCCATGACTGAACCCCCTTCGCACTACATCTGTAGTAACCACCTCACCGTACTACAGGTGTAGTGGCGACGGTAGATTGGGCTCCATGTCCACACGTTCGACACTCCCAGACAGCGCTCCGCGGGCCGGCAGCCTCCGCGCCGCCCTGATCGCCGACGCCGCGCTCGGCCTCCTGGCGGAACGCGGAATGCGGGGTCTGACGCACCGGGCGGTGGACGAGCGGGCCGGCCTCCCCCAGGGTTCGACGTCGAACCACGCCCGCACGAGGGAGGCGCTGCTGGAGGCCGCGGTACGCCGGCTCGCCGAGCTCGAGGGGCAGGTGCTCGCACCCGGGGAACTGGCGGCGAGCGGCGGTCCGGAAGAGATGGCCGCAGGGCTCGCACACGCGCTGCACCGCTATCTGACCGGCAGCGCCGAGCTCCTGGTGTGCCGCTACGAGCTGGCCCTGGAGGCCACGAGGCGCCCCGCGCTCAGGACGTTCTACGACGAGGCGGGCAGACGGTTCCGCGAACCGCTGGTCGCCCTGATGGCCGCGGCGGGGTCCGCGGAACCGGAACGCCATGCGCTGTCGGTCGTGGCATGGGCCGAAGGGATGATGTTCGCGTGTGCCGTGGGGTCCTACCACCGGGCCGTGCCGACGGAGGCCCAACTGGCCACAGGATGCGCCGAGTTGCTACGGGGCATGCTCGGTCCCGGCGCAACGGCCGCGCCGGCCTCGTCCGGTGACGCCGCGACCGGCGGGTGACGGGAACACCGGTGCCGCGCGGGCGGCGGGCCATCGCTTCCCGGTCTCACTCCCCCGCCGCGCTCCCCCGCATGCGCCGTTCCATGCGTCCGATGGCGGCGCGGACGCCTCCACCGTATCCGTCGTCCTCCAGCACCTCGACGGCGTCCCAGGCCCTGTCCAGGTGGACCCGGGCCGCCTCGAAGCGCTGCAGTTTCACGTAGTCCGCCGCCAGATTGAGGTGCAGCGACGGAACGAGGGCCCGCACCGCGGTCGCGTCCCGGCACGCCGCGTCCGGCTCCGTGACCACCGCCCCGGCGAGGCCCTCCGCGGCCGTCAGTGCCCGGAGGTCCCAGGCCAGCTCGTCCCCGGGATCGTCCTGGGTGTCGGCCATGTAGTGGGCGAGGGTGCAGCGGTGCAGAGCTTCGCCGCTCTCACCGATCTCCGACCAGAGGGTCCCGAACCGGTTCCGGGCCTCTTCTCTGTCCCCCGCGTGGAGCAGCATGACCGCCTGGCCGATCCTGGTCATGACGGCGTCGCCCGGCACTTCCCGCTGATCCACTACAGAGGTCTCCCTGATCACCGCCCGGCCTGTTCCGGTCACTCAGACGCTAGTCGCAGGCATCGGCGATCCCGCTCAGGCGCGGGCCCCCGCGGTCGGCCGGGTCGGCTGTAGGCCCAGGTCCGGGATCCGCCAGTCGATGGGCTCGTGTCCCTGTGCGGCGACGGCCTCGTCGATCTGGGTGAAGGGGCGGGAGCCGAACCACTTCTTGGCGGAGAGCGGCGAGGGGTGCGCGCCCTTGACCACCACATGGCGGTCCTGGTCGATGAGCGGGATCTTCTTCTGGGCGTAGTTGCCCCAGAGGACGAAGACGGCCGGGTCGGGGCGCTCGGCCACCGCACGGATCACCGCGTCGGTGAACTTCTCCCAGCCCTTGGCCTTGTGCGAATTCGCCTCGCCGCCCCGGACCGTCAGCACCGCGTTGAGCAGCAGCACGCCCTGCTCGGCCCACGGCATCAGATATCCGTTGTCCGGGACCGGCAGGCCGAGCTCGTCGTTCATCTCCTTGTAGATGTTGCGCAGCGAGGGCGGCGTCCTGACGCCGGGCCGGACAGAGAAGCACAGTCCGTGGCCCTGGCCCTCACCGTGGTAGGGGTCCTGCCCGAGGACGAGCACCTTCACCCGGTCGTACGGCGTGGCCTCCAGCGCGGCGAAGACCTGTTCCCTCGGCGGATACACCGGCCCCCGGGCCCGTTCCTCCTCGACGAAGGCCGCGAGCTCCTCGAAGTAGGGCTTCCGCAGCTCTTCGCCGAGGACGCCGCGCCAGGACTCGGGCAGCAGGTCGATGTCGGTCACGTCCACAACCTCCGGTAAACAATCGGTTCTTGACCATGAACCTACCGGGGGCCACTGACAACGGGCCCGGCCGAGCCGCCGCAGCCCCTCTACCAGCTCGTCTTGCGGTACAGCTCCCACATCTGCATGACCGTCTGCGGGTCGAGCGCGCGCTCGCCGCCCCCGATGTCCTCGCCCGCCGCCACGTAGAGCTTGCCCTGCCACAGGGGCAGCAGGCGCACGTCCTTCACGAGGATCTCCTGGGCCCGCTTGAACTGGTCGGAGACCGCACCGCGGTCGCTCTCCTTGCGGGAGGTCGGCAGCAGCTCCTGGGTGATCTCGTTGGTCACGTACGGGGTGCCGGTGACACTGTCCTGGCCCACGAAGGGGGCGATGAAGTTGTCCGGGTCCGGGAAGTCGGGGAACCAGCCACGCCCGAAGACCGGGTAGTCGCCCTTGGTGAACCCTTCCTGGAAGGTCTTCCACGGTGCGCTCTTGAGCGTGATCCGGAAGAGTCCGGACGCCTCGAGCTGGCGCTTCAGCTCGGCGAACTCGGGAGCGGTGGAGGAACCGTAGCGGTCGGTGGTGTACCAGAAGGTCATCTTGACCGGCTCGGTGATGCCCGCCTCCGTGAGCAGCGCCCTGGCCTCGGCCACGTCCGGGTCGCCGAAGGAGTCGAAGAAGCTGGTGGCGTGTCCGGCAATGCCCTTGGGAACCATGGAGTAGAGCGGTTCGGCGGTGCCGCGGTAGACCTTGGCGACCAGGGCGTCGCGGTCCACCACCTGGGCGATGGCCTTCCGGACGGCGAGCTTGCCGGCGGCCGGGTCGTCCGGGTTGAAGACGAGGAAACGGATGTCGGCGCCGACCGACTCGACGATCTGCAGGCCGTCGTTGTCCTTCTTGTTGTCCTCGAGGCCGATGACCTCCTCGGCGGTCAGGCCGCGGTAGGTGGCGTCGATCTCCTTGTTCTTCAGCGCCTCCACCATGGGGGCGGAGTCCTCGAAGTACCGGATCGTGACCGCGTCGTTCTTCCGGTCCGCGAAACCCTTGTAACCGGGGTTCTTGGTCAGCTCGGCCTGCTTGCCCTGCTCGTACGAATCGAGGACGTACGGACCCGAACCGGTGACCTTGCCGTCGTCGCGAAGGCTGTCCGCCGGGTAGTCGCCGGGGGCGACGATCGACATCGCGGGAGTGGCAAGGATGAACGGGAAGGTCGCGTCCGCCTTGGCGAGGTGGAAGATGACCGTGTCATCACCCTTTGTCTCCACCCGGTCGAGGGATCCGAGGAGGCCGGCGGGACCGCCCTTGACCTTGATCTTCATGATCCGGTCGATGGAGTACTTCACGGCCTCGGCGTCGATCTTCTCCCCGTTGGAGAACTTCAGGCCGGAACGCAGGGTGCACCGGTAGGCCATGCTCGTGGCATCGGTGAACAGGCATTCCTCCGCCGCGTCGGGCTCGGGGCTGGTGCTGCCGGTCGGGAAGCTCACCAGGGTCTGGAAGACGTTCCTCATCAGCTCCCAGGAGCCGTCCCAAGCCGCCGCCGGGTCGAGGGTCGAGGGCGAGCTCGTCGTACCGACCGATATCTGCTGGTCCGTCTCCGAACTGCTGTCGGACAGCAGGCCGCAGCCGGCTAGCAGTGACAGGGATGCAAGGGCTGCAGCAGCCTGCAGACTGGCCCGGTAGAACACGTGCACGCTCCTCGATCGGCCTGGGGGTCGGCAGACCATACCGCAGCGCCCTGCCGGAACAATCCGATGGCCCGGCAGGGCACTTGATCCAATCAGGCCAAACCGGCGCAGGCCTCTCTCAGGCCACGCCGGCGTTCAGGAAAATACCGCCGTCGACCACGAGTGTCTGCCCCGTGACCCAGTCGGACTGCTCGGACGTGAGGAACGCCGCCGCACCGCCGATGTCCTGCGGGACACCGAGCCGGCCCAGCGGGTAGGCGGCCGCCGCCTCGGCCTCGCGGCCCTCGTACAGCGCCTCCGCGAACTTGGTCTTCACCACGGCCGGGGCGATCGCGTTGACCCGCACGACCGGAGCGAACTCGTGCGCCAGCTGGAGGGTCAGGTTGACCATGGCCGCCTTGCTCATGCCGTAGGCGCCGATGAAGGGGGACGCCGAGACGCCCGCGACGGAGGCGATGTTGACGATCGCCCCGCCGTTCTCCCTCTGCCATGCCTTCCAGGTCTGCTGGGCGAACCCGAGCGCCGAGATCACGTTGGTCTCGTAGACCTTGCGGGCGACGTTGAGATCGAGCTCGGCCATCGGCCCGAACACGGGGTTCGTGCCCGCGTTGTTGACCAGGTAGTCGACCCGGCCGAACGCCTCCATGGCACGCTCGACGGCTGCGGCCTGGTGCGCCTCGTCGTGCGCCTTGCCCGCGATGGCGACCGCCCGGTCGGCCCCGAGCTTCTCGACGGCCTCCTTCAGGGCGTCCTCACCGCGGCCCGTGATGACGACCCGGTCGCCGCGGGCGACGAGCGCCTCGGCGATGCCGTAGCCGATGCCCCGGCTCGCGCCCGTGATGAGCGCGACCTTGCCAGTGTCCTGCACAGTCATGTTGTCCTTTGCCCTTCCGGGGTCAGTTGAGCGGTCCGCCGGCGACGTACATGACCTGCCCGGACACGAAGCCCGCGTCCTCGCCCGTGAAGAAGGCGATGGCGTTGGCGATGTCCTCGGGACGCCCCACGCGCTGCACCGGGATCTGCGTGGCGGCGGCGGCCTGGAACTCCTCGAAGCCCATGCCGACGCGTTCCGCCGTCTGGGCGGTCATCTCGGTGACGATGAAGCCCGGGGCGACGGCGTTGGCGGTCACACCGAACTTGCCGAGCTCCTTGGCGAGCGTCTTGGTGAAGCCCTGGAGACCGGCCTTGACGGCGGAGTAGTTGGCCTGGCCCCGGTTGCCCAGCGCCGAGGAGGACGAGAGCGAGACGATGCGGCCGAACTTGGCCTCGACCATGTGCGCCTGGACGGCCTTCGCCATCAGGAACGCGCCCTTCAGGTGCACGTTCATCACGAGGTCCCAGTCGGACTCGCTCATCTTGAAGAGCAGGTTGTCGCGGAGCACACCAGCGTTGTTGACGAGGATCGTCGGGGCGCCGAGCTCGGCGGCCACACGCGCGACGGCGGCTTCCACCTGGGCGCTGTCCGACACATCGCAGCCGACGGCGAGGGCCCTGCCCCCGGCATCGGTGATCTTCTCGACCGTGTCCTTGCACGCCGCCTCGTCGAGGTCGAGTACGGCGACGGCGCGGCCCTCGGCCGCCAGGCGTACGGCGGTGGCGGCGCCGATGCCCCGTGCCGCTCCCGTCACGATGGCGACGCGCTGCTCGGTGGTGGACATGCTTGGTTCTCCTCGCCCTTGGATCGCGGCTCAGCGGACGTCAGGAAGTTCCCGATAACTGAGCAACCGCTTAGTACCTTCAGCAGACGAGACGCTAGAAGCCACGGCACCCGGTGTCAACGGCACACGGGGGCATGGGCGCATGTCACACCCGACGGCGCCGCCGCCCCACGCCCCCGGGTGGCGGCGACGGCCCTCAGGTCAGCGCACCAGCAGGTCGAGCAGGCGCTCGACCTCAGCGGCCGGATCCGCGGTCAGACCGCTGTGCACGGCACCGGGCTGGACGACCGTGGAGCGTGGCGCGATCAGCCAGCGGAAGCGCCGCCCCGCGTCGTCACCGGCCGCCTGGCCCGCCGCCTCACCGCCGCCGCAGAGGCCTTCGACCGCCCGCAGGGCGGCCCGCACACCGAGCACGTCGGCCTGCGGGTCCAGGGCCTCGAGCTTGCGCTCGTCCAGGTGTGTCCGCGCGGCGACGAAGGACTTGGCCCGGCAGTAGACCAGCACACCCGCGTTGAAGCACTCACCGCGCTCCACCCGGGGAACGACGCGCAGCACCGCGTACTCGAAGACATCGCGCTTGCTCATCGGCCGCCGCCCTTGCTGTCGTGTGCGGCGCCCGCCTGCACGTCGCGGTCCTTCTCGGTGGAATTCGGCCGTGGGCTCAGGCGTCCGGTGAGCCATCCGGGGGCCTGGGACGGCCGGGTCTTCGTGGGCGCTTCCAGGACGATGCGCTCGTGGATGCTGCCGGCGCGTGCCAGCAGGGGCTCCACATATGCGCGGCGCAGCTGATCCGCTGTCTCGAAGCCCGGTTCGCCTGCCAGCCACTCATCCGGCACCGCCGCCGTCACCTCGGTGAGCAGTTCCTCCGTGACGAGCGGCGCGAGCTCGGCAGCCGCGGTGGCGATGTCGGGCCCGAACGGCGCGAGGACGTGGTCGGAGGCGTTGTACGGCTTCGCCGCGGAGGCCTGCGCGCCGGGCCAGTTGTGGTGCCAGATCATGGTGGCCCCGTGGTCGATCAGCCACGGATCGCCGTGCCAGACAAGCATGTTGGGGTTCCGCCACGAACGGTCCACGTTGTTGATCAGCGCATCGAACCACACGACTCTTCCGGCCTCAGCGGCGCCGACCTCGTAGGCGAGCGGGTCGAATCCGAGCGAGCCCGGAAGGTAGTCCATCCCGAGGTTCAGTCCGGCGCTGGCCTTGAGGAGCTCCTGCACCTCCTGGTCCGGCTCGGCGAGACCGATGACGGGGTCGAGCTGGATGGTCACCAGCTCCGGCACCCGCAGCCCCAGCCTACGGCCGAGCTCCCCGCAGACGACCTCCGCGACCAGGGTCTTGCGGCCCTGCCCCGCTCCGGTGAACTTCATGACATACGTGCCCAGGTCGTCGGCCTCGACGATCCCGGGCAGCGATCCGCCCTCCCGCAGGGGCGTGACATAGCGGGTCGCGGTGACTTCTGTCAGCATTTCCCCAGGTTATACGGCCGGGCTCCCTGAAGATCCATGGACCGGGGCAGGGTCATGGAACCTGGGGAATCGCACCGATCAGCCCCTGGGGAGAATCCGGGGCGTGCTGACCGGCGGCACGCTCCGGGTACTGAGTCTTCTTGAGCCGCGTTTCACGGCGGTGGCGAGCCGGTCGAGGTTCGCGGCAGTGAGGATGCCGATCACCCTTTCACCAGCGACCGGATGCCCCTCCTGCGGATTGAGGCCGCGCAGGACGGACAGCGGAGGACGGTCAGCCGTGCGAACGCGCCCGGCCGCACCGTGAAGGGTGCGGCCGGGCGCGGCGCCGAGCCGACGGATCAGTGGTGGGCATGGACGACGGCGTGGCCCTTGCCCCGGCCGATCATCCACTTGTTGACCGGCGTCGTGATCACGAAAGCCACGGCGAAGCCGCCCAGCAGCGCCGTCCAGAACAGCGCGTCGGACAAGTGGGCGTCCATCGCCCCTGGCGTCAGGGCGATGATGCCGTTGTCGACGAGTTCCATGACCGCGATCGAGACGGTGTCCGCGGCCAGCGCGACTTTGACCGCGCTCTTCCAGTCCAGGCCGGCCCGCCGGACCGCGAAGAGGGTGAAGGAGTAGCCGAAGGTGAACGCCAGAACGATCGCCAGGATCATCGTTTGGATGTTGCCCCACATCAGGGCGGTGCCGATGACCATGCCGAGGACCTCGCCGATGAGACAACCGGCCAGGCAGTGCAGCGTCGCCTTCGCCGCTGTCCCCCAGGACGCGCCCCCTTGCCCGTGGCCGCCGTGCGCCCGGTGCGCGGCGTGGTCGTGAGCGATGCCGGTGTGGTGTGCGCTGTGGTCCATGACCGTCAACCCCAATCTCCCGTCCAGTGTGACCCGCTCCCCGCGGACCCACCGAATAACAACATACCCCCTGGGGGTATTCCCCGCAGTGAGCCCGGCAAGGCAAGGGGGGGTGTGCCGGGCCGTGTGGCCCGGCACACCCCCCCTTGTCGGGTGAGTCAGCTCTTGCGGAGCAAGCCGTTCATGGTGGCGATCTCGGCGGTCTGCGAGGTGATGATGGCATCCGCCATCGTCATGGCCTGCGGAAAGGCGCCGTCGGCCTTCTGCGTCTTGGCCATCGCCACGGCACCCTCATGGTGCTTGATCATCATCTCCATGAAGGCAGTGTCGAACGCCTCGCCGGACGCCTTCTTCAGACTGCCCATCTCCTCGGGCGTCATCATGCCGCCCGACCCGTGCATGGAGTGGTCCATGGCGCCCTCGGCGGGACCCTGCTCACCCCAGGATGTCAGCCAGCCCGACAGTGTCCTGATCTCCGGGTCCTGGGCCTTCCTGATCTCGTCGGCGAGCTTCTTGACCTCGGCGGACTCGGCCCGGCCGGTCGCGAGGCCGGCCATCTCCACGGCCTGACGGTGGTGAGGGATCATCCCCTTGGCGAACGCGACGTCGGCGGCGTTGTGCTGGCCCCGGGGGGCCGGAGCGGACGAGGAGGCCGAGGACGACGAGCCGTGACCGTCATGCGCGCCGGAGGTGCCGTCACCCGACCCGCACCCGGCGAGCACGAGGGAAGCGGCGCCTGCGGCGACGACGAGGGCGGTCCGGCGGATGAGGTTCTTCTTCATGGTGGTGCGACTCCTTGGTGCGCCGCCCTGATCAGGCAGGCGCGGATGCGGAACGAGGATGTGCCGAAGCGCGGCATCACCCGCCGGCCGAGCCGGGCGAGGAGGTGCCGTGCGGGCGGTCCTATATCCGCAGAAGTTGCAGCTCAGCGAGGTCGGGCGGCGCCCGGCCGCTCTCGGGGGTCCCCGCCGCACTGCCGGGCAGCGCCACGGGTACGGGCCCGGCGTCGAGTGCCGCGGCCGGGACGGGAGGCGCGTACGGAGCACCGGTGCCGGTCGCCGCGCAGGTGGCGTCCGCGTGATGATTCGCTCCGCCATCGCCGTGCGAGCAGTCTCCGACCACCTGGTGACCGGCCTCTTCGTGTGCCGGCATCATGGCGTGGCCGCCTGCGACCGCCGACGCCTTCGTGGGAGCGGACCCCGGTGCAAGGCCGTGCATCGCGAGCACACCGGCGAGCACCGCCAGGACGAGCAGCAGGAAGCCGCGCCCGGCAGGGCGACGACTCGACGGCTGCATCGTGCTGGTCATGCGGTCATCGTACGATCCGACCCGGCGCCCGCGCTCCCCCCGCCGCCGAAGATCCACCGACCGCGTGACAGGACTGCCGGTGATCTCGGGACGGCGCTGGAACGGTTACTGCGTAAGGCCGCGCCGGATGCCGTAGGCGACGGCACCGACAGCCAGCACCGCGCTCCCGGAGATCACCGAGGAGACGGGCAGGGCGAAAGCCAGAACCAGACAGCCGGCCAGCCCGAGGACCGGAACGAAACGCGGGGGGCGGCCTTCTTCCGGGGTCAGGGTCCAGGCAGAGGCGTTGGCGATGGCGTAGTACGCGAGCACCCCGAAGGACGAGAACCCGATCGCCCCGCGCACATCCGCCGTCGTGACGGCCACCGCCACCACGGCGCCGACAGCCAGCTCGGCCCGGTGCGGCACCTTGAACCGTGGATGAACGGCGGCCAGCGCGTGCGGCAGATGCCGGTCGCGGGCCATGGCCAGCGTGGTGCGGGAGACACCGAGGACCAGCGCGAGAAGTGAGCCGAGCGCCGCCACAGCCGCCCCGACACGTACCGCCGGTGTCATCCAGTCCACGCCCGCGGCCCGGACGGCGTCCGACAACGGCGCCGTGGCCTCCGCCAGTTGCTGCGGGCCGAGAACGCTCAGGACCGCGACAGCGACGACGGCGTAGACGACGAGGGTGATGCCCAGTGCGAGCGGAATGGCACGGGGAATGGTGCGCGCGGGGTCACGGACCTCCTCGCCCAGGGTCGCGATGCGCGCGTATCCGGCGAAGGCGAAGAAGAGCAGACCCGCCGCCTGGAGCACCCCGCCGGGCGTCGCGTCGGAGCCGGCATCCAGCCTGGCGGCATCCGCGTCGCCCGAGCTGAGAGCAGCGACCGCCACCGCGGCGAGCACCGCCAGGACCACTGCCACGATCGCGCGGGTCAGGAGTGCGGACTTCTGTACACCGGCGTAGTTCACCGCGGTCAGCGCCACCACCGCGGCCACCGCAACCGCGTGTGCCTGGCCCGGCCACACGTACCAGCCGACCGTCAGCGCCATGGCGGCACACGAGGCCGTCTTGCCGACCACGAAGCCCCAGCCTGCCAGGTAGCCCCAGAAGTCGCCGAGGCGCTCGCGCCCGTAGACGTAGGTCCCGCCGGACGCCGGGTACCGGGCGGCGAGCCGCGCGGAGGAGGAAGCGTTGCAGTAGGCAACCACGGCGGCCAGGGCCAGGCCGAGCAGCAGCCCGGACCCGGCGGCGTGCGCCGCCGGAGCGAGTGACGCGAAGATACCGGCGCCGATCATCGATCCCAGGCCGATCACCACGGCATCGGGCAGCCCGAGACGGCGTTGCAATTCGTCAGGCAGTTCGTCGGAGGTCGGTGGCTTGCCCATCAGGTCGCTCCTCGCGGCACAGCCGCATTCTGCTACGGCATCCGACATCGGCAGACGATATATGAGCCTGTGCATCCGGGCTGCCCCGGTCCACGCTTGCCGCCGACCCGGTCCGTACGGACGCAACGTGCCCAGCTGTCCACTGGATCACTGGCGTTGGCCGGGGTTGTCGTTGATGATGCCTGTATGACGCCCCGCATCAGCGCTCTGATCTCAGCCTTCGGCGTCCTTGCCGGCTTGATGCTGCTTGTTCTCGCCGTTCGCGAGTACGGCTCCGGGGCGTCGGCACTCTGGTTCGGGGCTGCATCTGTGATCTTTCTGAGCGCTTCGTACACGCTCGTGCGGGACGTACGGCGGCTCCGCACCGGGCCGGCCGACTGACGAGAAGCACCGTTCCAACCCGTGTCATGACCCGGCGCAGGCGCAGCCACGGCCTACTGCGTGTCGGCCCCGTAGGTCCCGAACTCCGGACGCCCCGCGGATTCGAAGATGTGCACCGACAGGCCGCCCGGTGTCGTCCGGTGGCTGACGAGCCGCAGACCGGCCGGTGCGCCGCCGTCCGGGAACAGGCGTCGGCCCTGGCCCACCACGACTGGGGCGATCACCAGCCGCAGCGTGTCGATCAGCCCGGCGGCCAGCAGGGACTGTGCCAGCCGGGCGCTGCCGTGGATCTGCAGTTCGCGGCCCGGTTGCCTCTTCAGGTCGGCGACCTGGGCGGGGATGTCGCCGGACAGGATCGTGGTCGGGTTCCACTCAGCCTTGGTCAGGCTGTGGGAGGCCACGTACTTCGGCAGGCCGTTCAGGACGGCGGCGAAGGGGTGGTCGGTCATGGTCGGCCAGTCCCGCGCGAAGTTCTGGTACGTACGGCGGCCGAACAGGAAGGCGTCCGCCTCGCCGAGCCAGGAGCCGGCGACCCGCTCGAACTCCTCGTCCAGGTACGGCACGAACCAGCCACCCCGTTCGAACCCGCCGCTGGTGTCCTCGTCCGGGGAACCGGGTCCCTGGGAGACACCGTCGAGCGTCAGGAACTCCTGCACAACCAGCTTCACGGTGCACCACTCCTCTTCGGCCTCGATGGCCGTTTCAGCTTGTCAGGCGGGAGGCGCCACCGCCTCCGCTCCTTGGACACCGCGGAACACGGAAACTCATCGGTCCGGATGCGGACCGGCGTTGCACCCGCCCACGTCGCACCGCCCCGCTTGCGACGATCGCACGGGCACGGGCGGTTCGGGAGCGGTCGATCCGGCTGCCGCACGGTGCCTGAGCCGGGCCCCTTCGGTCCTCCCGCTCGCGAGCCGTCTTTGACGTGCCGCGTGCGTGGCAGGGGAGACAGGGACGCCCTCCCCTGAGGCCCCCTTGCCCCGAGCCGCGGACACCTCCTGCCCGGATTCTCACGCGCACAACGCGCCGCCGGAAGATGACCGGTGCCGGACAGCACCCTTTGGTCTACGCTGCCCATGTCCCCAGCATCACAGCCCAGTTCGACGCGTCCCGGGGCTCCCGCTCGCGTGACCGAGGGCTGCGGGGCCCGCCCAGCAACTGCCCGAGAGTGCGCCGGCCCACCCGAGAGGCCGAGGCCACCCACCGTAGAGCGCGATGTGCCCGACTCGCACACCCGTCCGCCCTTCGAACTGGAGCGCTTGTGAATACGTCACCGGCGAACGCCGCACCCGGCAGCCCGCACCCCATGGACCCCTCCGGCGGCTGCCCGCACGCGGCCAACGCCCGCCTGCTGTCCCGGGGAGCGGTGACCGAAGTGCTCCTGCCCGGCGGGGTGGAGGGCATGGCCGTGCTCGGCCATGCGGCCCTCAAGGAGTTCCTGGCACACCCCGATGTGGCCAAGGACGCCCGGCACTTCGCGGCGCTCCAGGCCGGTGGGATCCCGGACGGATGGCCACTGAGGACCTTCGCGACGGTGCAGGGGATGACCACCGCCGACGGGGCCGACCACCGACGGCTGCGGGCCCTCGTCAGCAAAGCGTTCACCACGCGACGGGTGGAGGAACTGCGCCCTCACGTCGAGGCGTTGACCGCATCGCTTCTGGACGGTCTCGACCGTGCCGCCACCTCCGGTGGCGGTGTGGCCGACCTGCGTACGCACTTCGCGTTGCCGCTGCCCATGGGCGTGATCTGTGAGCTGCTGGGAGTGGACGCCGGACATCACGACCGGCTGCACCATCTGTCCAACCGCGTCGTCGCCACCGACATCGGTCCCGAGGAGGCGGTCGCGGCCAACCGGGAGATGGTCGAGGTGCTCAGCGGCGTCGCAGCCGCCAGGGCCGAGAAGCCGGGGGATGACCTGACCAGTGCCCTGATCGCCGCCCGGGAGGAGGACGGCGACCGGCTCGGCCCCCACGAACTGATCGGCACTCTGATGCTCACGATCATCGCGGGACACGAGACGACGCTCAATCTGATCACCAACGCCGTACGCGCCCTGTGCACCCACCGGGATCAGCTCGCGCTCGTCCGGTCGGGCGAGGCGAGCTGGGCGGACGTGGTGGAGGAGACTCTGCGCTGGGACAGCCCCGTCAGCTACTTCCCCTTCCGCTACCCGACCCGCGACCTGATGCTCGAAGGCACCGTGATCCCCAAGGGGACTCCGGTGCTCGCCGGTTACTCCGCGGCCGGCCGCGACAGGAAGGCGCACGGCCACGATGCCGACCGGTTCGACATCACCCGCACCGCTGGGAACAGGCACCTCTCACTCGGGCACGGCGCCCACTTCTGCATGGGAGCGCCATTGGCCAGGATGGAAAGCACTGTCGCGCTCGCGCAGCTGTTCGCGCGCTTTCCCGACCTTGACCTCGCCGTTCCGGAGGCCCAACTGCCGCGGCACGCCTCCTTCGTGGGGAACAGCGTGCGGGCGTTGCCGGTGCGGCTGCACGGCTGAGCACGCCCGTATGACCTGCCTGGACCGCCTCGCCGGGGCCCGCCTCGCTCGCCGTGCCGCTCCTCACGATCGTTGCCTGGCCGGACGCGGCTGAACGCGTGGGGCCACCGATGCGTATCCACTTCCGAGGTCTTGTCACTCCGATGAAGGGAATGTTGGCATGAGCGCATCGCAGGAGAGCCAGGCCCACTTCGGGCGTCGCTCGGTCGTGGCGGCGGTCGGCGCCGCAGGCGTGGCCGCCGCCCTCACCGCGTGCGGTGGTACGCAGGACACCGGAGGTTCGGACACGGTCAGGCCGGCCGGGAGCGGTGACGGAGCGACCGGCGACGGCATGGTCCTCGCGAAGACCTCCGACATCCCCGAGGGCGGCGGCATGGTCTTCGCCGACAAGGGCGTCGTGGTGACGCAGCCCACGGCCGGCACGTACAAGGCGTTCTCCTCGAAGTGCACCCATCAGGGCTGCGCGGTGAAGGGGATCGCCGACGGCGTCATCACATGCCCGTGCCACAACAGTACGTTCGACGCCACGACCGGCGAGGCGACCGGCGGGCCGGCGACCGTCCCGCTGCCGGAGAAGCAGATCCGGGTGGCGAACGGCTCGATCACGCTGGCCTGAGGGACCGGGCCGGGCGGGCCCGTTGCGTGAACGCGAGTGAGCCTCCATGATGCCCGGAACGTGGCCGGAACACAGGAAGGGCGTCCCGTGACCGTTGCCCAGCGTCGTGGCCGTCGGATCATGATGACCGACGCGGAACGGGACGCCTATCTCGCACAGCGGCGCACCTGCCGGGTCGCCACGGTCTCCCCGGAGGGCATGCCGCACGTGGGGGCCCTGTGGTTCGTGTGGGACGGCGGCTCCGTCTGGCTCTACTCCCTCACCCGCAGCCTGCGCTGGGCACAGCTCCGGCGCGACCCGAAGATCGCCGTGGTGGTGGACGACGGGGTGGAGTACGGCGAGCTACGCGGGGTGGAGCTCGCCGGTGAGGTCACCTTCGTGGGTGAGGCCCCCCGCAGGGGCGCGGAATGCGCGGAGTTGGAGTCTCCGGAGCGGCTGTTCGCGTCGAAGTACTTCGGCCTCGAGTCCATGCCTCACGACGAACGGCACGCCTGGCTCCGGCTGACACCGCAGGCCGTCAGGTCCTGGGACTTCAGGAAGTTGTCCGGGCCGGCCTGAGGGCTGTGCAGTGCCCGGCCCGCGGAGCGCAGGGCATCCACGGCGGCCCTGATCGACGGTCTCCGGTCCGCGTCCGCTCGCCACACCGCGTGGACATGACGTCGCATCGGCTGCCGCACGGGCACCAGACGCACACCGTCCGGCACCGGCCCCCGCCCCAGCCGGGGCGCCACGCATACGCCGAATCCGGCAGCGATCAGCGCCAGTTGCGTGTGGTGCTCGCCCGCGAGGTGCGCGATGCGTGGTTCGACCCCCTTGGACCGCAGGGTGAACATCAGCCAGTCGTAACAGAATTCGCCCTCCGGCCAGGACACCCAGTCGTCCTCGGCGAAATCTTCGATGTCCACCTCCGCCCGGTCCGCGAGGGGATGACCCGAGGGCATGGCGATGTCCGGCGCGTCGTCGAGCAGTTCGGCCTTGCCCAGACCGCCGGGGACCGGCAGGCGCTTGTTGCTCCAGTCGAGCACCACGGCGAGATCCGCATCGCCCCGGAGCACCGACCGGATGCCGCTCTCCGGCTCCTGCTCCTTCGTACGCAGCTTGAGTTCGGGATGCCTCGCGCGGAGTGTGGTGAGGGCGCCGGGGAAGAGCCCCCGGGCCGCCGTCGGGAAGGCCGCGATCCGGACCTCCCCCACCACTTGGCCCCGTTGGGCCTCGATGTCGGACTGCGCGGTCTCCACCTGCGAGAGGATCTTCGCGGCATGGCCCGCGAGCAGTCGGCCGGCGTCGGTGAGACGGACCCCCCGGCCGTTCTTGGCCAGGAGCTGCTGCCCGACCTCGCGTTCCAGTTTGGCCAGTTGCTGAGAGACCGCCGAGGTGGTGACGTGGAGGCCGTCGGCCGCCCCGCTGACCGAGCCGTGCCGTGCGAGGGCATCCAGTGTCCGCAGGCGCTCCAGATTCAACACATAAGCGATGCTACGCCAGGTGCCACACGAAACATCAGCCGTCCTACGTCATTCCGTGCGCCGGGAGCACCCCCCGGCCGTACCGGCGATCCTCGCGGGAGCCGCACTCCCCAGGGCCGGGCGCGCGGCTCAGCCGGATCGCGCGCACCCGGGCAGTCAGCCATGGCTGAGCGGGCGGGCGGGCGGCACCGCTGCCGCGACCGCGTCCGCCAGTGGGTCGATGTCGGCGGCGCACAGCGTCGAGACGGTCAGACGCACCCCCTGCGGCGAGGCCAGCCGGAACCGCGCCCCCGGAGCCACCGCCCAGCCCGAGTGCAGCATCCTGGCCACAGCCCCGGTCTCGTCACTCACGGGCACCCACACGTTCATCCCGGTCCGCCCGTACGCCGCGATCCCCCGTTCCCCCAGCGCCCGCACCAGTGCGTCCCGGCGCTCCCCGTAGGAGCGGGCGACCGCCGCAGCGTCCACGGCGCCCGTCGCCCACAGGTGCGCCACGGTCCGCTGCAGCAGCCCACTGACCCAGCCGGGCCCGAGGTGCTGACGCCCCGTCACCCGGTCGACGGTCAGCGCGTCCCCGGTGAGCACGGCAAGCCTCAGGTCGGGTCCGTACGCCTTGGAGACGGACCGGACGAACGCCCAGCGCTCCGTGACACCGGCGAGGGGGTGGACCGGCAGGTCGACGATCGCGTGGCCGTGATCGTCCTCGATCAGGAGCACCCCGGGATGCCCCGCGAGAACGGTCCGCAGCTCAGCTGCCCGCACCCGCCCCACGGCGGCACCGGTCGGATTCTGCGCCCGGTCGGTGACCACCAGAGCCTTGGCCCCCGCCCGCAGTGCACGCTCCACGCCTTCCGGCAGCGGACCCTCGTCGTCCAGCGCCACCGGCACGGCGTGCATGCCGAGCGCCGGGATCAGGTCCAGCAGTGCGCCCCACCCCGGATCCTCCACCGCGACGGCGTCACCCGGCCGCAGATGCGCCGACAGCACCCGCTCGATCGCGTCGAGCGACCCGGACGCCAGCGCCACCGGGCCGGACGGAACCCCGTCGGAGTCAAGACCGGCCCGCACCAGCTCCGCCAGCTCCGGGACCACCGGGTCGTCCCCGTACATGCCGGGCCGGCGGGCGTACGCGTCCGAGGCGGCGGCCAGCGCCGGCCCGAGAGAGGGCAGGAGCGCGGGGTCCGGATTGCCGTCACCGAGGTCGCGCACCCCCGCCGGGGCCTCCACCCGGAGCGATCCACGCGCCGTACTCGCGGGCCGCGACCTCACCCGGCTCCCCCGCCGCCCCGCCGTCTCGATCACTCCGCGCTCGCGCAGTGTCCGGTATGCGGCGGCAACGGTATTCGGATTGACGCCGAGCAGAGTCGCCAACTCCCGCATGGGCGGCAGCACATGACCGGGCTCCAGGTCACCCGCAGCGACACCCTGCTCCACACTCGCGGCAATGTCGGATGCACGCCGCCCACCGATCCGATACTCTCCTAGCACAAAAATTACTATGCACTAGTGCAATGGAGTAAGCAAATGCCGGACACCGCCATGCACGACAGCACCGGCCTTCCCGGGGCCGCGGCCTACCCGACGACGGAGCGCACGGTCCCGACCCGCGCCAAGGAACGCGCCTCGTACGACAGGGAGACGGTCCACTCCATACTCGACGAGGCATACCTCTGCCACCTGGGCTTCATCCGCGACGGCGCGCCCGTCGTCCTCCCGACGCTCTTCGGCCGGGTCGGTGAGCGGATCTATGTGCACGGTTCGACCGGCTCGCGCCCGCTGCGGGCGGCGGGCGCGGCGGATCCCGGCCTGGCCGTCTGCCTGACCGTGACGCATGTGGACGGCCTTGTGCTGGCCCGTTCCGCCTTCCACCACTCGATGAACTACCGCTCCGTCGTGGTCCACGGCACGGCGCGCACGGTGACGGACCCGGAGGAACGGCGCATCGCACTGGACGCCATCGTCGACCAGGTGGTGCCGGGCCGGTCGAAGGACTCGCGTCCGGCGGACGCGAAGGAGCTCGCCGCGACCGCGGTGATCCGTCTCGACCTCGACGAGGTCTCCGCCAAGATCCGGACGGGCGGCCCGAACGACGAGCCGGCGGACCTCTCGCTGCCGCACTGGGCGGGCGTGGTTCCGGTGGCCCCGTCGTACGCGGCACCGGTGCCGTCCGGCGATCTGGACCCGGACGTCCAGGTGCCGGACTACCTCACCGCGCTCCGGCCCGACGCCGGCCTGTCTCCCGCGCCGTGATCCGGCGGGTCAGGCCGCCACGGCTGCCCGACGGCGGGCGGCGGCGGCACCGCGCGTCTCGGCAAGGGCCAGCCCCGCCACGGCGGTGAGCAGGATCAGCGTCCCGACGACCGTGGCCGCGGTGAGCCGTTCCCGCAGCACGGTCACCGCGATGACCGCGGCACTCACCGGCTCGAGCAGCATGATCACGGACACGGTGGCGGAGCGGACCGCCGCGGCGCCCGCGAAGTAGAGCGCGTACGCGAGTGCGGTCGGCACCGCCGCCACGTAGACGAGCAGCAACAGCACGTGGCCCGTCTCGGCGGTGTGCGGCACGATGCCTTCGGCAGCCGCCATGGGCAGCAGCCCCACGGCGCCGATGCCGAAGGCCCACGCGCTGGTGGCAAGGGAGTCGCCCGCCTCGCCGCCCCTGCCGAGATACCGGGTCAGCAGCGTGATCGCCGCGTAGCCTGCGGCGGACAGTACGGCCAGCAGCAGCCCCACGGGCCGCACTTCGGCCGGTTCACCACCGAGCACCAGCACGGCAAGTCCGGCGAGCGCTCCGGCCACCGCGGCGAGCCCGCCCCTGCCCAGCCGCTCCCCCATGGTCAGCCGCGCGCCGACCGCGATGAGGACGGGCCCCGCGCCCAGCGTGACCACGGTCCCCACGGCGAGCCCGGTCGCCTCGACCGCCGCGAAGTACGCGCTCTGGAAGACGGTGAGACCGATGCCGGTTCCCAGAATGCGCAGCAGCCGCCGACGGCGCGGCTCGGTGGGGGTACGCGGGCGGCGGGGACGCAGCGCCAGCGCCCCGGCCAGCAGGACGAGACCGCCCGCACAGCGCCAGAACGACAGGGCCAGAGGCCCGAGATCGCTGATCCGGTACAGCAGGGACGCGGCCGCGCCCGCCGTACCCCATGCGATGCCGGCGACGACGAGATAGACCAGGCTCCGCCCGACGGGCAGGCCGGAAACAGGGTGGGACACGTGACTCTCCAGAAGAAGGTGGTCGGTCGCTCGGCTCCGCGCGCGGGCAGCGACGAACCGCTCGGGGCGTACCCGAGCCCGGTCTTCGTCCGGAGTGGCCGCCTCGCGCTAGGCGGCAGGAGGCGGAAGTACGGTCTGCGGCATGATCGACACCCTACGACGGTGCCTGAGGCCGGGACAACTCGCTTCCGGCGGCTGCCGGATCGGGCGCTTCCGCCGCCGTCGCGGCCGCCACCCCCGGACCCGACGCCACGGGCCCCGACGGCGGTCTGGGCGCGGACGACTGCGCGATGAAGGCGCCGACCAGCACCACGCCGCCACCCACGAGCTGCGGCGCGGAGAGGTGCTCACCGAGCAGGACCCATGCGAGCACGGTCGCGATGACCGCTTCCAGGCAGGCGACGACGCCCGCGACCTGGGGGGAGAGCAGCCGTACCGACACGACACCGGTGACATAGGCGAGCACGGTCGCGAGCAGCACGATCCAGCCGAGCAGCAGCCACGCGGGGACGTCGCGCCCGTCCATGTCCGCACTGCTGCCGAGTACCGACCAGTCCATGCCCCACGGCCTGGCCACCACCGTGAGCACGGCCGTGCCGACGAGCAGTCCGTACGCGATCACGCCCACGGGATGCGGGGGTTCCGCCTCCGTCTTGTCCCCGTGGCCGGCGCCCTGGTCCGACAGGACGAAGTAGCCCACCTGGCAGCACGCCGCGCCGAGAGCGAGCAGCAGCCCGATCACGTCGAAGCTCAGGCCGGCCCACACCTCGACGACGCAGGCGAGTCCGCAGACCGCCAGCACCACACCGGCCGCGGCGGCGCGGGTGACGGGCCGCCGCTGCACGAAGCGCACCCAGCCGAGGACGAGTGCGGGTGCCAGATACTCGATGAGGAGGGCGACGCCGACCGGGATGCGCGAGAGCGAGGCGAAGTAGAAGGCCTGCACCCCGGCTACGGCGAACAGCCCGAAGCCGGCCAGCAGAACGGGCCGCTCCCGCACGAGATTCCGGTGCCGCCAGGCAACCGGCAGCATGACGAGAGCGGCGCCGGCCACCCTCAGCCACACCACGTGCAGCGGGTCGAGCCCCGCCTCGATCAGCGGCTTGGCCGCCACCCCTGAACCACCGAATGCGAAGGCCGAGGCAAGGGCCAGGCCCAGACCGGCACTTCTCGCCTGAGACGCGTGCATCGGCACATCATGGCAGCAGGCGTCATCAGCGTCACCCCTTTCACACCTGTCCACACAGTGTCAGTGATCACCCCTGCGGATCCCCCCACCCTCTCTGTCCGCCGCACGGGCGCCGAGCCACTCGGCCTCGACTCCGGCCCGCTCCAGCACTTCGACGGCGCGGCTCCGCGGATCCGCGACCAGCGCCGCCAGCAGATCGAGCCCATCGGCGTGGAGCTCCCCGCGCAGCAGCGCTCCGCGGCCGGCACGGTCCAGTGCCGCCACCGCCGCGGGCGACCACCCCTCACCCGCGGGTGCCCGTACGGCCGGGAACCCGCCCGAATCCGCTTGCGCTCCCTGCCAGCGGAGGCCGTACCCGATGCTGCGCTGCACGAGGTATCCGAGCACCCTGGCCAGCTGCGGCCCGCCGTCGAAGACCTCACGGACCGCGGGGTCCGCCTCGACGAGGGAGTGCAGGAGATGAGCGGTATCGACATGACGGTCGCCGTCGCGCACGGCCCGCCTTCGCGCCCCGGTCACCACGACGGTCATCGCGCTGCTCAGCCCGGCACCGGCCCACGGGTGGTTCGGCGGGGTTTGTTCGGGGATCCCTGACGTCCGGATATGCACATCTCCACCCCATCAGTCCCGGCGAGCGAACACATCCCCGGCGCGGCCCATCCGCCATCCCGCCAAAGGCGGGCACCGGAGGGAGGTCCCTCATCCCTGCGGATGAGGCCGCGCCCCCCGCGTGCCGCGCGGCGGACGGGAGAAGGGCCCCACGAGGGGGCCCTTCTCCGCTTGCGTGTGCCGCACGGCTCAGTGCTCGTCGGCGAGGATCAGGTACAGCTTCTTACGGGCGTCGTTGATCACCGTGAGGGCCTTCTGCCGCTGGTCGGCAGAGCCGGTCTTCCAGACCTGGCCGAACGCCTCCATCAGACCGAAGCCTGCCTGCCGGATCTCGTTCACGCCCTCCCAGTCGACACCGCGTCCCGCCTCCTCCCAGGGGGCGTCGGGGCCCGACTCGGCCTCGCTGCGACCGAGACCGGTGAGGGTGAACATCTTCTTGCCGCCCTCGCTGGCGCTGACGATCAGACCCTCGTCCTCCAGTAGCTGGAGGGTGGGGTACACCGAGCCGGGACTGGGCTTCCAGGCCCCTCCGCTGCGCTCACCGATCTCCTGGATCATCTCGTAACCGTGCATCGAGCGGCCCGTGAGCAGCGCGAGGATCGACGCGCGCACGTCACCGCGCCTGGCCCTCCCCCGGCCACCTCCCCGGCCGCGGCCGCCGCCGAAGGGCCCGCCGCCGAAGGGCGGCCCGAACGGGCCGAACGCGGCGCGGCCGCCTTCGAATTCTCCCCTGCCGGCGCCTCGGCGCCCGGGGCCGCATCCATGGCCGTCTCCATGTGAACGCATGACTGCACTCCTCTCGTCATGATCGCTGCGCGACCCTTCTCCGAACTGTCGCGATACCTCAACGATATATCGGAAACTATCACCCGGCAAGGCGCTTCACACGCTGGGCAGCGACGGCCTTCCTGGCGTCCAGCGCCGACGTCGCGCTGGACGCGTGGAGGAAGCACCTCCTCGCCGGCGAAGGAGGCGAGCAGCACGGCTGAACAGCCACCCCGGATAACCGGGGTCACACAGCCTCCACGGGGGCGGTTCCGTGACGGCGCGTCCCGGTGGCCTCATGGGCCGGCCCGTCCACCAGGGCGGGGGACGGGCCTCGGTGTGGTCAGCGAGACAGGACCACGCCGCTGTTCCCGGGGCGGGGACGCGGGCTTCGGGGTCGGCGACGCGCCAGTCCTGGAAGTGATGGCCGGCGCGGGCCGCCTTCGGCCTGGGTGCTCCTCGCCGAAATGTCGGGCTATCCGATGCGGTCGAGAAAACCCAGCACGACCGGCAACCTGCGTCGCGGCGTGTTCGTCGTGCGACGGCAGGCTGCTGTCAGTGAACAGGTGCCTGTCGCCGGGGTAGAGGAACACTTCGGCGTCCGCCGCCGTCGCGACGAGCGCCCGGGCTGCGTCCACGTCGCCCTCCCCGGCGAAGAACGGATCCGCGTCCATGCCGTGGACCTGGACCGGGACATCGTGGGGCCAGGCGCCGCCGAACTCCGCGACCGGGACGCATGCTTCCAGCAACAGCGCGCCCTTCGCGCCGGAGCGGGTCTGGGCCAGCTTCTGCGCCGGCAGGACGCCGAGCGAGAACCCGAGGTAGACGAGTTCCGCGGGCAGTTCCTCGGCGGCGGCGGTACCGCGCGCGATGACCGTGTCGAACCCGGCGTCCTCGGCGTAGCCCAAGCCCTCACGGAGGCTGTCGAACACCTGCCCCTCGAACAGGTCCGGGGCGTGGACGGTGTGCCCGCCCCGTCGCAGCCGCTCGGCGAACTGCTGGACGCCGATGGTCAGCCCGTGCCCGTGGTGGAACACCAGCACCTCAGCCATTTCGCTCCCCTCGTGCTGCGGCGCCCGGTGGCGCCGCAGCACGAGTATGGCTACCGCCCACCCCGACGGGTGGTGCGCACAGGACACAGACGGACCCACTCCGGAAGAGATCAGGAATGCCCTGGCAGGCCGAGCATGGACCCGTCCGCCTCGCCTCGCGGACGGCGAGTCGGGCGCGGCGAAAGCCACTTGCTCCCACACCCGTGAGGGGCTAGGACTCCTCCGTGACCATTTTCTTGTGCGCCGCCTGTTCAGGTCCCTTGACGGGGGACGTCCAGCTGTCGGAGATGCCGGCCAGGCCGGAGTTCGACGGCCGGATCGGACCTGATGGATACCGGCGGGCGCCCTCCACCGTGGCAAGAGGGTTCTACGCATTCGATCCCGAGCCCTGGGGTGCCCCGTTCCTGCCCACCGACGAGCCGGTCCCCATGTTTCCGGGCGGCCCCAGTGCGTCCCCTCCGGACGGGGACGGGTTTCTCATGTCGGGCGGGCCGCGCAACACGATCGTGCTGCATTGCGACGACGCCCCGGAGCTGCACACCGACCGGGACGGAGACCACTCCGGCTGCTGCGGGCTGCACGGCTGGAACGGGCCGAACCAACTCTGTTCCTGTGGCGCCTCGGTGGGCACGAAGATCAGCGAGTGCTACACGGCGTACGAACTCCATCTCGACCCCGCGCGTGTAAGGCCCGAAGTATCCGGAGCCGCACATTCGTGATTGGCCTTGGACCACTCGGAGCGGCCCCGCCTACGGTCTGCTGCATGAAGATCCGCATCGTCGACGCGTTCACCGACCGCCCCTTCGCCGGTAACCCCGCCGGCGTCGTGATCCTGGACTCCGGGGCCTTCCCCGGAGCGGACCGCCTCCAGCTCGTCGCCGCCGAGGTGAACCTCTCCGAGACGGCGTTCGTCCATCCGCTGCCGCCGGGCGGGGAGGCCGACTGGGCGCTGCGCTGGTTCACCCCCACCACCGAGGTCGATCTCTGCGGGCACGCGACACTGGCCGCCGCCCACGTCCTGCACACCACTGAAGTCGCCGGCGGAACGGTGCGCTACGCCACCCGTTCCGGCGTCCTGCGCACCACCGCCCACGCCGACGGCACCCTGACCCTGGACTTCCCGACGGCGCCGCTGAAGCCCGTCTCCGCCCCGCCCGGACTGACAGCGGCGCTGGGCGTGGCGCCGCTGTCCGTCCACGACACGGGCGAGCAGGTCGGTGACCTCCTGGTGGAGCTGGCCGACGAGAGGGCCGTTCGCACTCTGCGGCCGGATTTCGCCGCGCTGGCCTCGTGCTCCCGCCGCGGAGTCATCGCCACCGCGGCAGCCGAGGACCCCGCAGACGCGTACGACTTCGTTTCCCGCGGCTTCTTCCCCGCGGTGGGCATCGACGAGGACCCGGTGACCGGCAGCGCCCACACCGCTCTCGCGCCCTTCTGGTCGGCCAGGTTCGGCCGCGACGACCTCGTCGGGGTCCAGGCCTCGGCACGGTCGGGCCTGGTGCGGACCTCGCTGCGCGGTGAGCGCACCCTGCTGACGGGCAGCGCCGTCACGGTGATCGACGGTGAGCTGCTCGCCGGGCTCTGAGAGCGGCGGCAGCGGGCCGCCCGCTCACGGGGTGGGCAGCCAGTCCACCTCGCCCGCGAGCAGGGCGTATCCGACGAACGCCCCGATGTCGAGCAGGGCGTGCGCGACGACCAGCGGCCCGACCCGCCCCCAGCGCCTGTAAAGCAGCACGAAGACGACGCCCATGACCAGGTTCCCGATGAAACCGCCGATCCCCTGGTACAGGTGGTACGAGCCGCGCAGCACGGAACTCGCCACCAGGGCGGCCATCGGCGTCCACCCGAGCTGCCCCAGCCGCCTCAGCAGATAGCCGACGACGATGACTTCCTCCACGAGGGAGTTCTGCAACGCGGAGAGGATCAGTACGGGGAACTTCCACCACACGTCGGGCAGGGACTCGGGAACCACCGTCAGGTTGAATCCCGCGGCCCGCGCCACGAGGTAGAACGCCAGCCCCGCGCTGCCGATACCCGCGGCGACCAGGGTGCCCCGGCCCAGGTCCGGCCAGGGCCTGGCGCGGTCGAGACCGAGGGTCCGCAGACCGGCGCCCTCCCGGATGAGCAGGTGCGCCACCAGCGCGACCGGCACCAGGGCCGAGGCGATGCCGAACAGCTGCCAGGCAAGGTCCAGCCAAGGCCGCCCGGGGGCGTACGAGCCGTTCAGCGTCGCCGCCTGGTCCTTGAGGCCGCCCGGTTTCGTCAGCGACCCGATGAAGCTGATCAGGGCGGACACCCCGCTGGCCCCGAGTGAGAGAGCCAGCACGAGCAGCGTCTCCGACCGGAGGACCCGCCGGGACACCTCCTCGTGAGGAATGGATTCAGCCACGCGCCCCGCCTCCACCTGTACACCTGCCGTCAGCCATGCGTCGTCATAGCTTGCCCGACGGGGCCGCGGCGGCGGGACACCGGGCGGCCGTCCCCCTCAGGGGGCGGGAAAGCCGACGGGCCAGGTGTGCACCGGCTCGCCCACCTGCATGAGCTCCCCGTAACGGCGGGTGGTGGCCGCCAGTGCGCCCTCCCGTTCGAGGCCCGCCTCCAAGGCTCGGTGGTACGTGTCGACCTGCCAGGACGCGCCGTTCACGCGGAGCCGGCAGCGCTCCTCGATGACGCCGAGGTAGCGGTCACGGTCCGCGGGTTCGATGTTCCAGGCGTCGAGCCCTGCGGCCGCGAGCGGCAGCAGTTCATCCCGTACGAGGTCGACGGCGGACACCTTCGCCACGCCGCCGGAACGGCCGGAGCGCGGCCAGAGCAGCTTGGCGTCGATCCCGTGGCGGCACGCGGCGTCGAAGTTCTCCGCTGCCGCCTCGAAGGGCAGCCTGGTCCAAACGGGCCGGGTTTCGTCGGCGAGCGCCCGCACCAGCCCGTAGTAGAAGGCCGCATTGGCGATCACGTCGACGACCGTGGGGCCGGCGGGCAGGACCCGGTTCTCCACCCTCAGATGAGGGACGCCGCCGGCCAGCCCGTAGACCGGCCGGTTCCACCGGTAGACCGTGCCGTTGTGCAGGACGAGTTCGGCCAGCGCCGGCACACCGCCCTCGTCGAGGACCCTCAGTGGGTCCTCCTCGTCGCAGATCGGCAGCAGGGGCGGGTAGAAGCGCACGTTCTCCTCGAAGAGCTCGTACGCGGAACTGATCCAGCGCTCCCCGAACCAGGTCCTCGGGCGCACCCCCTGATTACGGAGTTCGGGCGGCCGCACGTCCGTGGCCTGCTGGAAGAGCGGCGGCCTCGACTCGCGCCACAGCTCCTTGCCGAACAGGAAGGGAGAGTTGGCTCCGAGGGCGATCTGCACGGACGCGACGGCCTGGGCCGCGTTCCATACGTCCGCGAAGCGGTCCGGCGTCACCTGCAGGTGCAGCTGAACCGATGTGCACGCCGATTCCGGCGCGATCGAAGCAGAGGTCGAGACCAATCGCTCGACCCCTTCGATATCGAGGATGAATTCCTCGCCGCGCGCGGCCGCCATTTGATCGTTGAGGAGCGTATAACGGTCGACGTCCGACAGGTTCGCCGACACCACGTCGTCCCGCCCCAGGGTCGGCAGGATGCCGATCATCACGATCCCGGCATCTACCTCCGCGGCCTTCCGGTGCGCATAGGCGAGCCCCGTGCGCAACTCCTCAGCCAGCTGATCGAATACCCGGCCGCTCAGCCGGTGGGGAAGAATATTCACTTCCAGGTTGAACATCCCCAGTTCCGTCTGGAAATCCCGGCTGGCGATGCGCTGGAGCACCTCTGCATTCCGCATCCTCGGCATGCCGTCCGAACCCGCGAGATTCAGCTCGATCTCCAGCCCCATGAGATTTCTGGGGCGATCGAACCTCCGCTCCGACAGGAGCCTCTCCAGTCCCTTCAGGCACTGGGTGAGCTTCTCGCGGTACGCCTGCCGATCGGACGGGGCAAAGGCACCCGCCACGACCTTCTCGCCCATCGAAGGGTCCCTCCTCGAGTGGGCGGCCCGCGGCCCAGGCCGCTCGTATCACGATCGATAATGCCCCGCCGAGATGATCCGTAACGCCCCCGCGGCTCACGGGTGCCCAGTAGTCTGTTGCCTGAAGCCGGAGGCACATTCCGAAGGCATGGGGCATATGCAGTTTGCGCGGCCGAGGTACACGGCTGATACACCGATGGGTTTCAGCCTACCGCCGCATCGGGAAAGTACCTGGCGACGGGGGTCGGGCACGACCCGGATCCACAGAAACCGCGCAATACAAAGACTCGAATCCCCCTTGCGCGCAATACTCGGGACGGGTAGCCGAAACATGGTGTGAACATTTGTCGTATAAACTCTGCGAACGAGGCAGAGAGTTGACGCATCGGCCCGTCCGCCCCGTCACCGGCCTCCCTCTGGCCCCACACGCCGACAGCGCCGTCTGCACCCGCCCACGCATCACCGTGTCTCCGAAGTGAGAGGCGACCCATTATGCCGCTGCATGTTTCCCCGGCCCCAGCGCCCGCACTGCGCAGCGTTCTCGCGGCACTCGGTTCTCATACCGCAGTCCGTGAGGCCCACACGCCCGCTCTCCGCTCCGTCCAGGGAGCACTGAGTCCCGAACTGCCGCTTCCCGTCCACGTGCTGGACCGGATCGTGCCGAACGAGACGGCACCGCGCACTCGCCTCGCCGGCTGGCGCTTCCTGATCCGCAGCGGTGAGCGCGTCGTCGCCGCCGCGGACACGATGCTCACCGCCGACGGCTGGACCTTCTCGCACTTCTTCGAGGGCCCGTACATCGTCTCCACCGAACTGGCAGTGAGACAGGCGGAGTCGACGACGGCTCAGTACCAGCCACGTCTCCTGTCGGTGCCCGAGCTGTACATGTTCACGCTGTGGCTGCACCACGACGTCGACGCCGACGCCGGCAGCGGCGCACTCGCGCCGACCGATGTGCTGGTGCCCCTGGCACCCGCTCCTCCGGGCTTCACGGCCCACCGCCCGCACCGGGTCGCCGACCTGCTTCCCGTCATGACACTCCGTGTCGCCCCGGCACCGCTTCCGGACCTCCCCGAGATCCCCGGCCTCCTCGGGTCGCCCGCCTGACCCTCCTTCCTCACGCGCCCCCGCCGAGCCGCTGCCCGGCGGGGGCGCGTCACTGCCTGTCCGGACTAGTCCGGACAGGTCACCCCGAACCATCCGAACGGACAGTGCAGTTGGATTGAACCGTCCGGCCGGGTGATGCGTCACGGAAGGAGAACACCAGCTGCCGCGAAATCCCTGCGGAGAGACGTCCGCAGGGCAACACTGGAACCGGACCGACTAGATACGGGGGCGGCCATGATCACATCATCCGGCCGCAGGACATTCGACTCGACGCAGCGAAAGAACCCAGCCATGTGCCAGCACCAGCCACCCTGCCCGACCGCCGACTCCAACGACCGGGAAGCGGCACGCCTGATGGCTCACCACCCGGAACAGGGCTGGAGCCTGCTGTGCAACGGCGTCCTGCTGTTCGAGGACACCGGTGAGCTGCTCCCCGACGGGCAGATCATCGCCCCCCACCGCCCGCTGAAGGGCGGCCGGGTGGTGAAGGCCGCCTGACCGCGGCCGGACGGAACACGGGGGGGCCGGCCCGGAGAGGTCTCCGTACCGGCCCCGACGCGTGTCCGCCCGGCTTACTGGTCGTACTCGTCCAGCGGCGGGCAGGAGCAGACCAGGTTGCGGTCGCCGAACGCGCCGTCGATCCGGCGGACCGGCGGCCAGTACTTGTCCGAGGGCGTGACGCCGGACGGGAAGACCGCCTCTTCGCGGCTGTAGCCGTGCGTCCACTCCCCGCCGAGCGCCGCGGCCGTGTGCGGGGCGTTGCGCAGCGGGTTGTCGTCCGCGCTCCACTCACCGGAGGCGACCTTGTCGATCTCGCCGCGAATGGCGATCATCGTGTCGCAGAACCGGTCGATCTCGGCGAGGTCCTCGCTCTCGGTCGGCTCGATCATCAGGGTCCCGGCCACCGGGAACGACATGGTCGGCGAGTGGAAGCCGTAGTCGATCAGCCGCTTGGCGATGTCGTCGATGCTGACACCCGTCGCCTTGGAGACCGGCCGCAGGTCCACGATGCACTCGTGCGCGACCAGACCGGCAGGGCCGTTGTAGAGGACCGGGAAGTGCGGTTCGAGACGCTTGGCGATGTAGTTGGCCGCGAGTACGGCGACCTGCGTAGCACGCTTCAGACCCTCGCCCCCCATGAGGCGTACGTAGGCCCACGAGATCGGCAGGATGCCCGCCGAGCCCCACGGCGCGGCCGAGATCGGTCCGACACCGGTCTCCGGGCCTGCTGCGGGCTGGAGGGGGTGGTTGGGGAGGTAGGGCGCCAGGTGGCTGCGCACCCCGACCGGACCGACGCCCGGGCCGCCCCCGCCGTGCGGGATGCAGAAGGTCTTGTGCAGGTTCAGGTGGGAGACGTCGCCACCGAAATGGCCCGGCTTCGCGAGACCGACCAGCGCGTTGAGGTTGGCGCCGTCCACGTAGACCTGGCCGCCGGCGTCGTGCACCTCGCCGCAGATGTCGGCGACGTGCTCCTCGAAGACGCCGTGCGTGGAGGGGTAGGTGATCATGAGGACGGCGAGCTCGTCGCGGTGCTTCGCGATCTTGGCACGGAGGTCGTCTATGTCGACCTCGCCGTCGTCGGCGGTCTTCACCACGACGACCTTCATGCCGGCCATGACGGCGCTCGCGGCGTTGGTGCCGTGCGCGGAGGACGGGATCAGACAGACGGTGCGCCCGTGCTCCCCGTTCGCCCGGTGGTATGCGCGGACGGCCAGAAGCCCGGCGAACTCGCCCTGTGAGCCCGCGTTGGGCTGGATGGAGACGGCGTCGTAACCGGTGACCTCGGCGAGACGCTCCTCCAGTTCACGGATGAGGGTGAGGAAGCCCTGCGCCTGCTCGGCCGGCGCGAACGGGTGCAGCGCGCCGAACTCGGGCCAGGTGATCGACTCCATCTCGGCGGTCGCGTTGAGCTTCATGGTGCAGGAGCCGAGCGGGATCATGCCGCGGTCCAGCGCGTAGTCACGGTCGGCGAGCTTGCGGAGGTAACGCAGCATCGCCGTCTCGGAGCGGTACTGGTGGAACACCGGGTGGGTGAGGACGGCGTCGGAGCGCAGCAGTCCCTCGGGCAGCACGTCGGCCGCCTCGGCGTCCAGGGCCTCGATGTCGCCACCGGCGCCGAAGGCCGCCCAGACGGCGGCGATCCGGGCCCGGGTGGTCGTCTCGTCGCAGGCGACGGAGACGTGGTCGGCGTCGACGAGGCGCAGGTTCACCCCGCGCTCACGCGCACCGGTGACCACGTCGGCCGCCGTGCCCGGCACCCGGACGGTGAGCGTGTCGAAGTACGCGTCGTGCACGACCTCGGTCCCGGCGGCACGCAGGCCCTCGGCCAGGATGGCGGCGAACCGGTGGGTGCGCCGGGCGATCGTCCGCAGCCCCTCGGGCCCGTGGTAGACGGCGTACATACCGGCCATGACGGCGAGCAGCACCTGGGCCGTGCAGATGTTGCTGGTGGCCTTCTCCCGGCGGATGTGCTGCTCCCGGGTCTGCAGTGCCAGCCGGTAGGCCTTGTTGCCGTCCGTGTCGACGGAGACACCGACGAGGCGGCCGGGCAGGCTGCGGGCGAACTTCTCGCGCACGGCCATGAAGCCGGCGTGCGGTCCGCCGAAGCCCATCGGGACGCCGAAGCGCTGCGTGGTGCCCACGGCGATGTCCGCGCCCAGCTCGCCGGGCGAGGTGAGCAGCGTCAGGGCCAGCAGGTCGGCGGCGACGGACACGATCGCGCCCAGCCCGTGCGCCTGCTCGATGACGGGCCTGATGTCGCGTACGGCGCCGGAGGCACCCGGGTACTGGAGCAGCACGCCGAAGACGCCGCGTTCGGCGACCTCCGCCGGGATGCCGTCGGTGAGGTCGGCGACGACGACCTCGACACCGGTCGGCTCGGCGCGGGTCTCGATCACGGCGACGGTCTGCGGCAGGGTGTCGGCGTCGACCAGGAAGACGCCGCCCTTCACCTTGCCGACCCGCCGTGCCAGAGCCATGGCCTCGGCCGCGGCCGTGCCCTCGTCGAGCAGCGAGGCACCCGAGGTCGGCAGCCCGGTGAGGTCGGCGACCATCGTCTGGAAGTTCAGCAGGGCCTCGAGACGTCCCTGGGAGATCTCCGGCTGGTACGGCGTGTAGGCCGTGTACCAGGCGGGGTTCTCCATGACGTTGCGCAGGATGACCGGCGGGGTGAACGTCCCGTAGTAGCCGAGCCCGATCATCGGTGCGAGGACCTGGTTGCGGTCGGCGAGACTGCGCAGCTCGGCCAGGACCTCGGCCTCGGTGCGGGCCTCGGGGAGGTTCAGCGCCTCGGCACTCCTGATCACGTCGGGCACGGCGGCGGCGGTGAGCTCGTCGAGGGAGCCGTAGCCGACCTGGGCGAGCATCTTCGCCTGAGCCCCGGCATCGGGCCCGATGTGGCGGTGCTCGAACGGAATGCCCTGCTCCAGCTGGGAGAGCGGAGTGCGACGGGGGGTCATGATGGAGGCCTCCTGGTCTGTCACGACCTGCGAGGGGCGCCACGGCGTGGCTGCCCGGACGGCCTCCCCCTCTGTCATCTGACCTGAGAGCTTCACCGGCACGCCTGGGCATACCGGCTTTCACCGTCGGTGAGGGAGGCACCCGTCGCGGCGCGCTGCCGTACGGATCCCGCCCTGCTTTCCAGAGTGACCTCGTCCGTGCGGTACGGGGGCCTGAGAGATTCCGGGGAGGAGTTGCTCCTTCGGCGCCTCCGGACCATTCCGGAGGACTCTCCCGCACAGGGTCAGCAGCCGTGTTCCAGCCTACCAGCGGGGCAGGCGCGGGCCGTCTCGAGTGGCCGACGGTCCGGATCTGGCATTTCGTAGTGCCTGTGGAGCAGCCGCGACACCTCATCCAGTCGTGAACAGTGGGAGGCACCGTGCAGACCGACATCGATCCGCGCAGCCTGATCGGCCGTAAGGCCTTCGACCGTCAAGGTGCCAAGATCGGAACGGTGGACGAGGTCTACCTCGACGACGCCACCGGGGTGCCCGAGTGGGCCGCCGTCCGCACCGGCCTGTTCACCAGGGACGCGTTCGTCCCACTCGAGCCGAGCGAATTCGTCGACGGTGCGCTGCTGATCCCCTTCGACAGGTCGCTGATCAAGGACGCACCGGACTTCGGCGTGGGACGCCATCTGTCTCCTGAGCAGGAACTGCAGCTCTACCGCCACTACGGACTCGACTCGTCCTCCTCTGCCGGGACCGGCCCCGACAGGGACTTCGGCAAGCTGGCCGGCCAGGAGGAGTAGTCCACCGGGTCACGCACCAGGGGAAGCGGGTCGGCGGGCCTCAGCGCCGGATCACCGACGAGGAACGTGCGCACCCGTCCGGGCGGCGTCCACGGTTCCTCGAAGCGCACGGTGACGCGGCCGACGCCGCTGCCCTGCACCCAGCCGTGACCGTGCACGTCGTGCTGTACGTCATGCCCTGCCTGCCAGCGCCGCGCGGCCGGCTGTCCCTCGCTCCCCCGGGCCTCCGCTCCCGCCGCCCCCTCCGACGCGCCGTCCCGCTCCTCCGGGGTGGCATCCGCCACCGCGGACTCCTCGGCGGCGTGCTCCGCGTCGGCCGCCTGCGCGAACAGGTCCTCCTGCGTGAAGTCCGCCAGCCCGGTGACACCGACTCCGAGCAGCCGCACACCGCCTGTCGTGTCCACGGCCTCCAGGAGCCGCGCGGCGGCCTCCCTGACCACCGTGGGGTCGTCGGTGGGGCCACGCAGCGTCTCGGACCTGGTGAGGGTCGAGAAATCGTAGCGGCGCACCTTGAGGACGACCGTGCGCCCGGACCGCTCCGCGTTCCGCAGCCGCCGCACACACCGGTCCGCGAGCCGCTCCACCTCCGTCCTGACGCGCACCCGGTCGTGCAGGTCGACGTCGAAGGTGTCCTCGACCGACACGGACTTGGCGTCCCGTTCGGCCACGACGGGACGATCGTCGTAGCCCCGCGCCATGCGGTGGAGCGCCACCCCGTGTGCCTTGCCGAGCAGCCTCACGAGCTCCGCCTCGCCGGCCTCCGCCAGGTGACTGACGACGGTCATCCCGGCGCGCCGGAGATGGTCGCCCGTGGCGGGCCCCACACCCGCGAGGGTACGCACGGGCATGGGCGCCAGGAGCTCACGCTCGGTGCCCGGCTCGATCAGCAGCAGCCCGTCCGGCTTCGCCTCCTCAGAGGCGATCTTGGCCAGCATCTTGGAGCCGGCCAGACCGACGGAACCACTGAGTCCGGTGACCCCTTTGATCACCGTGCGCAGCTGCTCACCGACCAGACGGGCGGAAGCCGAGTCGTCCGCCACCCCGCCCGCCTCGAGATCCACGAAGGCCTCGTCAAGGCTGAGCGGCTCGACGAGCGGCGACAGCCGGCCGAGCAGCTCCATCACCTGGTCGCTCACCGTCCGGTAGAGCGCGAAACGCGGGACCAGATACGCGGCGTTGGGCGCGAGCCGCCTCGCCTGGGCCATGGGCATCGCCGAGTGCACGCCGAGACGCCGGGCCTCGTACGACGCGGTGGCGACCACGCCGCGCATCCCCAGACCACCGACCACCACCGGCTTGCCGCGCAGGCTGGGCTTCGCCGCCTGCTCCGCAGAGGCGTAGAAGGCATCCATGTCCAGATGCAGGATGGTCGGCGCGGCTCTCACACCGACCGATGCTGCCCTACGCCACTGACAACCGCCCCGCCCGGCACACGCGCCGCACCGTCCGGCGGCTCAGCCCGCGCGGTTGCGACGCCTCGCCAGTTCATCGGCGGGGTTGTTGCCGATCAGGGTCTCGCCGGTGTCGACACGCTCCCCGTGGAGCTGGGACAGCGCCGCGTCGACATCCCGCCAGACGACACCCACGGCGATACCGAAGACGCCCTGGCCGCCCTGCAGCAGACTCACGACCTCGTCGGGCGAGGAGCACTCGTAAACCGTCGCACCGTCACTCATCAGGGTCATCCGCTCGAGATCCGTGAATCCCCGGGCCCTGAGGTGCTGAACGGTGGTGCGGATGTTCTGCAGAGCGACCCCCGTATCCAGGAACCGCTTGACGATCTTGAGGAGAACCACGTCCCGGAAGCTGTAGAGACGCTGTGTCCCCGACCCGTATGCCGGGCGCACGCTCGGCTCCACCAGCCCCGTACGCGCCCAGTAGTCGAGCTGTCGGTAGGTGATCCCGGCCGCGGCGCACGCTGTCGGCCCCCGGTAGCCGATGTCCCCTGCCCCTGCTGCCACACCGTCCGCTGCCACCACCGCCGGCTGAACCGGCTGTCTGATGGAGTGGTCGGCTGCACTCCCGTGCTGCCGGTACGGCCCACCCGCAGCCGTACCGTCGCCGCTGCTTCTCACGCCGACCTCCGTCCTAGACCTGCCACCTCGAAGGTAGGCAGTCACCAGGGGTGCGTCAACGATCGCCACACTCGGCACGCCGAGTGATAATCACCCTGAGGGTGGTTTCCCGTGACTGATTTCCGGGAACGGCTTGCCGGATGCGCAGACACAACCGTCATCAGGACGGTCACTGGCTGTTCGTACCGAAGTCCTCCGGCGAGATCTGGTCGAGGAACTCCCGGAACTTCTCCACCTCGTCCTCCTGCTCGTCCGGAATGGCGATGCCTGCGTCGTCCAGCACCCCGTCACTGCCGTAGATCGGCGTACCGGTGCGCAGGGCGAGCGCTATGGCGTCGGACGGACGGGCGCTCACCTCGACCCCGCTGGCAAAGACCAGCTCCGCGTAGAAGACCCCTTCCCTGAGGTCCGTGATCCGGACCTCGGTGAGCTCCTGGCCCACGGCCTCGAGCACATCCTTGAAGAGATCATGGGTCAGCGGCCTGGCCGGAGCCATGCCCTGCTGGGCGAAGGCGATCGCGGTCGCTTCCCCAGGGCCGATCCAGATAGGGAGATACCGGTCGCCTCCCACTTCACGCAGGAGCACGATCGGTTGGTTGGAGGGCATTTCCACCCGGACACCCACAACGTCGAGCTCGTTCACACAGCAACCCTAGGACGTGCCCGCCATGTTTGGATAGTCGGGCTCCTCCACACTCAGTGGAAGCTGACCTTCAGTGCGGTCTGCACGAGCGCCGCGTGAAGCCGGACGGAGAGCTCCGCAAGCTCTTTCGCCGTGGCCTCCGCATGGGCCCTGGTCTGCGGATTCCGGTGCCGGCGCAGGGGCGCGACCACCTGTTCGACCAACCCGGCCTCGCGCTCCGCGGCCGCCTTGACGGCCCGCAGGTGCCGGGGCTCCAGGCCGAATCGGCCCAGGTCCGCCACCAGACGCGCCACGTTCACCGCCTCGGCGTCGTAGCTGCCGCCGGAGGCGGGCACGATCAGCCCGTACGCCTCCCACTCGTCCAGCTGCTCCTCGGTGGCCTCCGTGGCGGCCAGGAGCTCCGGGCGTCCGATACGGGCAGCTGTGGCCTGCCCCGGGTCCTGCTCCCTGAGCGGGTCGACCGGCTCTCCCGGCCCGCCGTGGGACGGCAGGGCCGCCTGCTCACCGCGAGCCAGGGCTTCCAGGTGCTCACGGATGACCTTGAGCGGCAGATAGTGGTCGCGCTGCATGCGCAGCACCTGAGCCAGCCGCTCGACGTCGGCAGGGCTGAACTTCCGGTAGCCCGACGGCGTCCGCTGGGGATCGATCAGGCCTTCCGCCTCCAGGAAGCGGATCTTGGAGATGGTGACTTCAGGAAACTCGTCGCGCAGCTGCAGAAGCACCGTGCCGATGCTCATCGCGCGCTCGCCTGCGGCGGCGGTGCCGTTACCGGCACCGCCTGTCGGTGTTCGCAGCATGGACCTTCCTGGGGGTCCCCCCGGACGGAGTCCGGGGGAGGGTCACACGCCCCGCTGGCTCGCGTAGAAGACCAGCCGGTACTTCCCGATCTGGACTTCGTCGCCATTGGTCAGCGCGACGGAATCGATGCGCTCGCGGTTGACATAGGTGCCGTTGAGGCTGCCGACGTCGCCCACGGTGAAACTACCGTCCGGGCTCCTGTGGAACTCCACATGACGCCGCGACACGGTCACGTCGTCGAGAAAGATGTCGCCCTGCGGGTGGCGGCCGGCCGTCGTCAGGTCGGCGTCCAGCAGGAAGCGGCTGCCGGAGTTCGGACCGCGCCGGACCACCAGAAGCGCCGACCCCGCCGGCAGGGCGTCGACGGCGGCCTGAGCCTCCGGGGAGAGCGAGGGAACGGCGCTCTGGCCTGTCGCCTCGGCCTCGTACGCCTCGATCCCGGAGATGGAGATGGTCGAGGTCGTCTCCGTGGCGCGCTCGGGCACTCCGCCCCGCAGCGGCGCACCGCAGTTGGAGCAGAAACGGCTGGCCTCGGCATTCCTGTGCCCGCACCTCGTACAAACCGGCATGGACGAACCCTCCGCAGTGGGGCCGAAGCCTCCACCCGTGTTCGAGGTCGATGATTCATCGAAACCTATGCGCCCTGCGCCTCCAGGGTCAACGGACGGCGCGCCGGACCCACCGGCGGCTCCCTGGACCTCGTCGCGGAACAGGGGGCGCTCCGAGCCCTGCTCCTCGGCACCCTGACGCGGAGCGCGGTGGCGGGCAGCGCTGTTGCTGTCCTCGCGGGCACTCTTTCCGAACAACTTCGCAAACAACTTCACGGGCGTTTCCCCTTGACCGAAATAGACCCGCCCGTGGGGCAGGACGAACCCTGAATGAACACACCTGCCGACCCGGACATCTTCACAACGTCCGTATCCACCCGACAGTTTCCACCACGCGTCACCGATCTGTTGCGCCGACCCCCCGCAACCTGCCGCCCGTCTCCTTCGAACACCGCGCGCCACCGCCTCACTGGGACGACGATCGAGCGTAGTCAGGCCGCTCCGCCGGTCGCAAGGCGTCCACGACGATGTCCTCGGCGCGGGTCACCTCCGCCGTGGCCTGCTCCTTCTCGAGCGTCTGCACCACGCCACCGGGAATGTTCAGAGCGGGCTCCAGGTCCTGCGGCTTGCCGATGACCTTGAACTCGTACGGGGCCTCGATCTTCCGGCCGTCGACTCCCAGCTCTCCCCCGTCACCGGAGAAGTATGTATCGGCCACCACCCGCACGCCGTTGATCTGGATCGCCTCGGCGCCCGCGGCACGCAGCTCCTGGATGGTGTCGAGGAGCATGTCCGCCTCCACCGCACCGGTCGGGTCGCTGATGGTCAGCGTGATGCCGGGGCCGTGCGCCGCGACCGTACCCGCCAGGATGCCGAGTTGGCGCTCCTTCTCGCGCGTCTGCTTACGCGCCTCCTCCGCCTGGTCGGAGCTGTTCTCCAGCTCAGTGCGCTGGTCGTCGAGACGCTGCTTCTCGTCCTCCAGGCGCTGGGTGCGGTTGTCGAGCTCGTCGAGGATGCGGACGAGGTCCTCCTGACGGGCACCGCGCAGCGCACTGTTGTCGCTGTTCGACCTCACCTGGATGGCCAGCCCCAGACCGAGGACGAACAGCAGGAGCGCAACGATCAGTTGGGCCCTGCTCACCCTGGGCGGCCAGAGTCCTGCCCGCAGCCGCTGGCGCCCCGATGTCCCTTCGGGCCGGGCCGCGGGAGGCGGTGCCGGTGCGGGCGCTTCGGGCGGGAGCGCGCCGCCGGGGCGCGCGTGGCGGTGGTGGTTCTGTTCGCCGCTCGGGTTCTGTTCGTTGCTCATCGGCCCCAGGCCCGGAAGACGTGCCGGCGGATGGCCGCGGCGTTGGAGAAGATGCGGATGCCGAGCACGACCACCACGCCGGTGGAGAGCTGGGCCCCGACGCCCAGTTTGTCGCCGAGGAAGACGATCAGCGCGGCCACCACGACGTTCGACAGGAACGACACCACGAAGACCTTGTCCACGAAGATCCCGTCGAGCATGGCCCGCAGACCGCCGAAGACGGCGTCCAGCGCGGCCACCACGGCGATCGGCAGATAGGGCTCGACCACCGCCGGCACTTCGGGCCGGACCAACAGTCCGACCACGACTCCCACGACGAGGCCCAGTACGGCGATCACGATGTGCCCTTCCCTGTGTCTGCCGCACCACTGCCCGTGTCTGCGGCCTGAGGCTCTGCTGTACGTACGATCAGGCTGGGCGCGGCCGGAAGGCGCACCTTCTCCTGCTCGGAGAGGCTGGTGCGGATGTCGAAGCTCTCGTGCAGCGCCTGAAGATACTGGCCGTCTGCGCTGTCCTGGAAGGCCGTGGCGAGCTTTTTCCCGTCCCCCACCGCAAGCACCGTGTACGGCGGCACGAGCGGCCTGTTGTCGACCAGTATGGCGTCGCCCGCCGCCCGGATCGCTGAGAGGGCCGTCAGCCGCTGCCCGTTGATGGCGACCGCCTCGGCGCCGGACTGCCACAGCCCGTTGACCACGCGCTGCATGTCGCGGTCACGTACGCGCCCGGTGTCGGCGAAGCCGGTGGACTCACGGGGCCCGCCACCGCCCTGGTCGGTGTCCTCGGCGTCGTCCACGACCAGTTTGATCCCGGGGCCCTCGACGGGGGTGGCGCCCGACAGCAGCGCCACCAGACCGCCCTGGTCCCCACCGTGCTGCTGCAGAGCCTTGCGCTGGCGCTCGCCGACGTCCTTGCGCAGGCTCTCGACTTCCGCCTCCAGGGTGTCCGCCGTGGATGTCTCGGCGTTCACCCGGTCGATGAGCTCCTCGCGCTCCTTGGCGACGACCGGCGCCGCGACCTGCGCCTCGGCAGCACCGAGCGTCACCACGAGAGCGGCCAGCACCAGACCCGCGGCGAGGCCCAGCTTCGCCTTGAGGGTGCGGGGCATACCCTCCTTGCCCTCGGCTCTGCGACGTGCCGAAGCCTCGGCGTATCCCTCGTCGAGGCTGTGTTCCATCACGGTGGTCAGCAGCGACATGGACGCGTCGGGGCGGGCACGCGGCGGAGCGCTACTCCGATCGGGGGGCGGCTGCGACATGCCGCACATCGTCGCACGTCATGCCTGCTACCGCCGAATGGCCCCACCGGCGGTCCGGAAGCCGTGGCACACGGCTTCCGGACCGAGGGATCATCGGTTCAGTCGCCCGCGCTGTCCACCACGGCCGCCCACTCGTCGAGCAGCGCCTGGGCCGAGGCGTCGTCGGGGCCCTCTGCCCACAGATGGGTGACCGCCTCGGACGGGTCGGGCAGGACCATCACCCAGCGGCCGTCGGTCTCGACCACGCGGACGCCGTCGGTGGTGTCCACGCTCCGGTCTCCGGCGGCCTCCACCACCCGGCGCATGACGAGGCCCTTGACGGCCCACGGTGTGGCGAGGTCGCGACGCAGCACATGGGCGCGCGGGATACGCGCATCGATCTGGCTGAGAGTGAGCTGAGTCCTGGCCACCAGGCCGATCAGCCTGACGAAGGCCGCCGCACCGTCGAAGACGCTGCTGAACTCGGGGACGATGAAGCCACCGCGTCCGTCGCCTCCGAAGATGGTGGTGTCCTCCCGGCCCACCCGGGTCAGATCGTCGGGTGACGTGGTCGTCCACTCCACCTGCGTCCCGTGGTAGGCCGCGACCTGCTCGGCGACACGGGTGGTGGTGACCGGCAGGGCCACCCGGCCACTCCGCCGCTCCGCCGCCACGAGGTCGAGCATGACCAGGAGTGCCCGGTCGTCCTCGATGATGCGGCCCCGCTCGTCCACCAGGGACAGCCGCTCACCCACGGGGTCGAACCGCACGCCGAAGGCGGCCCGCGCGGACGACACGATCTCGCCGAGGCGCACGAGTCCCGCACGCCGCGATTCGGCCGACTCGGTCGGCCGGGACTCGTCGAGGCCCGGGTTGATGGTCAGCGCGTCCACGCCGAGGCGTCCCAGAAGGCTGGGCAGGACGAGCCCGGCACTGCCGTTGGACGCGTCGACGACCACCTTGAGACCCGCGTCCGCGATGCCCGCCGTGTCGACGTTGCGGAGCAGGGAGCCCGTGTAGGAGTCGTAGACGCTCGACGGGAAGTGCAGGTCCCCGATCTCTCCGGGAAAGGCCCTGCGGTATTCCTGACGGGCGTAGACGCGGTCCAGCTTCCGCTGCCGCGCCTGGGAGAGATCGGCTCCCCGTTCGTCGAAGAACATGATGTCGACCGAGTCCGGCACGCCCGGGGACGTACGGATCATGATGCCGCCGGCGCTGCCCCGCGCGGTCTGCTGCCGGGCCACCGGAAGCGGCACGTTCTCCAGGTCCCGGACGTCGATGGCGCTCGCCTGCAGCGCCGAGATGACCGCTCTCTTCAGCGCACGGGCACCACGGGAGTGGTCACGGGCGGTGGTTACAGTAGCGCCCTTCTTCAGGGTCGTCGCGTACGCCCCGGCGAGCCGTACGGCGAGTTCCGGGGTGATCTCGACGTTCAGAATCCCGGAGACACCGCGGGCACCGAAGAGATGCGCCTGGCCACGCGACTCCCAGATCACGGAGGTGTTGACGAAGGCGCCGGCTTCGATGGTCTTGAAGGGGTAGACCCTGACGTTGCCCTGGATGATCGATTCTTCGCCGACCAGACACTCGTCGCCGATGACCGCACCGTCCTCGATGCGTGCAGCCCGCATGATGTCGGTGTTCTTGCCGATCACACAGCCACGCAGATTGCTGTGCTGTCCGACGTAGACGTTGTCGTGCACGACCGCCCGGTGCAGGAACGCACCGGATTTCACGACGACGTTCGAGCCGACCACGGTGTGTTCACGGATCTCGGCGCCGGCTTCGATCTTGGCGTAGTCACCGATGTAGAGCGGCCCCCGCAGGACCGCGTCGGGGTGGACATCGGCGCCCTCCGCGACCCAGACCCCCGGGGAGATCTCGAAGCCGTCGAGTTCGACGTCGACCTTGCGCTCCAGCACGTCGGCCTGGGCCTTCACGTAGCTCTCGTGCGTGCCCACGTCTTCCCAGTAGCCCTCTGCGATGTAGCCGCAGATCAGCTTGCCGTCCTTCATGAGCTGAGGGAACACGTCGCCCGACCAGTCAACCGACGTGTCGGCCTGGACGTAGTCGAAGACCTCGGGCTCCATGACGTAGATGCCCGTGTTCACGGTGTCCGAGAAGACCTGGCCCCAGGTGGGCTTTTCGAGGAACCTCTCGACCTTTCCTTCTTCGTCCACGATGGTGATCCCGAATTCCAGCGGGTTCGGGACCCGGGTCAGGCACACCGTGACGAGGGCGCCCTTCTCCTTGTGGAAGGCGATGAGGTCCGTGAGATCGAAGTCGGTGAGGGCGTCGCCTGAAATGACCAGGAAGGTGTCGTCCTTCAGTGCCTCCTCGGCGTTCTTCACGCTCCCCGCGGTACCGAGTGGCTTCTCCTCGTTGGCATAGCTGAGCTCCATCCCGAGCTCTTCGCCGTCACCGAAGTAATTCTTGACGAGGGAGGCGAGGAACTGGACGGTCACCACGGTCTCATTGAGCCCGTGCCTCTTGAGCAGCCGTAGCACGTGCTCCATGATCGGCCGGTTGGCCACGGGCAGGAGCGGCTTGGGCATGCTTGAGGTCATTGGGCGAAGGCGGGTGCCTTCACCGCCTGCCATCACGACGGCCTTCATATCGGTAACGTCCTCCTCGAAGAGACGACGGTCCGGCCGACTTAGCCCGTCGGGGCAACACCACGACTATCCGGTGCGGGCCGGCGACGCTGCACGGCACCACGTCAACGAGCTAATCGGCTACTTGATCCGCCTTGACGAGACGGCGGACCTGGACCACGTAAAGGATTCCTGCCCACCAATAGAGGGTTGTACCCCATCCGGCGAACGCCCATCCGAAAATGGTGCCCAGCGAAGCAAGCCAACCACTTCCGTCGCTGAGCAGCAACAAGGGGAAGGCGTACATCAGGTTGAATGTTGCAGCTTTGCCGAGGAAGTTCACCTGGGGCGGCGGATAGCCGTGGCGGCGCAGGATTCCCACCATGACGAGGAGCATCAGCTCACGTGCGAGGAGCGCTGCCGTAAGCCACAGTGGCAGGATCTCGCGCCAGGTGAGCCCGACGAGGGTCGACAGAATGTACAGGCGGTCGGCGGCCGGGTCCAGGAGCCGGCCGAGCCTGCTGATCTGGTTCCAGCGGCGGGCGAGCTTGCCGTCCAGATAGTCACTGATCCCGCTCAGCATCAGGACCAGCAGGGCCCAGCCGTCACTGTTGGGCCCGCCGAACACGGGGCGCAGAATCAGCCACAGGAAGAGCGGTACGCCGACGAGACGAGCCATGCTGAGGATGTTGGGGATGGTGAGTACTCGGTCCGTCTGAACTCGAGTCTCCTGGACCTCCACCCGGGGGCCTCCTGTGAAGAACGTGCCAATGATGCCCCCTGACCCTACCCTCACCATCCGGGCATCGGCGCACAGGGGTGCGAAGAGAGGTGTCCCACATCCTCAGCATGGCTCGTCTCGTCGGCGTACCGCTCTTCCTGTGGCTGATTCTGCGCCCCGTGTTCGGCGGGCCCAACAGTGACGGCTGGGCCCTGCT
>NZ_MAPV01000410.1 GCF_001700505.1 Streptomyces mutomycini | reverse complement strand
CCGGTCGCCTAACGGGCGCCGCCGGTCGGGCCGTACGCCGTGAGGAAGCGGTCGCGGAACCGGTCCATCCGCCAGACCGGCGCGTCCGGTCCTGGCGTGAGGCCGTCCTGCCAGTGCCAGTCCGCGATCCGGTCCATGACGTCCGGGTCGTGGGCGACGATCGAGATCGGTACGTCGCGGCCCGCGCCGGATCCGGTGACCGTGGCGTTGGGCTGGTGGTCGCCGAGGAAGACGAGGACGGTGTCCTTGTCGCCGTACTCCTCCACCCAGGAGACGAGGCTGTTCACCGAGTACTCGATGGAACGCCGGTACTCCGTACGGATGTTCTCCCGGTCCTTCCACACTTCCTTGGGATCCTTCCCGGACCGCTGGATCGAGTCGTAGACGGAGCCGTCGCCGATCTCGTCCCAGTCGAGTATCTCGGGAATGGGCGCCCACGGGTTGTGGCTGGAGACGAGGATGATCTCCGACATCAGCGGCTTGCGGTCCTTCTTGCCGTTCTCCAGCCGTTCGAAGGCCGCCATGCTGTACTGGTCGGGCACCGGGGCCCAGCTGAACTTCGGCCCCTGGTAGCCGAGTTGACGTGAGTCGTAGATGTTGTCGAGCCCGTAGAACTTCCCCTCGGGCCAGGACCGGGTGACGCCCGGCATGATGCCGACCGTCCGCCAGGCGTCGGTGCGCCGGAAAGCGTCGGTGAGGGTGAGCCGGTCGCTGGTGGTGACGGTGCGGTAGCGCTCCTGGTTCTTGAT
>NZ_MAPV01000041.1 GCF_001700505.1 Streptomyces mutomycini | reverse complement strand
CTCGCTGGCCTACGCGACCGGAACCGCCGTTTCCCTCGACACGGACGCGGTGACCTCGTACCCCGTCATCGTCAAGCCCGACCAGGACTCCGGCGGTTCACGGCTCGTCCGCCGCGCCGAGGACGCTGCCGAGCTCGTCTCCTGCCTCAAGGAGCTGGCCGCCGCCGCGGGTCCGGAGGCGGACGTCGTCGTGGAGGAGTACATCGACGGCATCGAGTTCTCCGTCGACGGGCCGGTGCTGGACGGCCGGTTCCATCCGCTCTTCGAGGTCGAGAAGACGGGGCACGACAACGGGCGGCACCACGACGCGGGACTTCTCATCTCGCCTCCGGTCTCCGTGCATGTGCGTTCTGCCGTGGGTGAGCTGTCGGAGCGGGTCGGGGCGCTGTGCGCTTCTCTCGGCCTGGGGGACGGCTGGCTGCACGTCGAAGGGCGGGCGCGTGCGGACGGCACCTGCGAACTGGTCGAGATCAACCCGCGCCCCGGCGGCCGCATGTACCGGGACGCCACCCGGCGGGCCTGCGGTGTCGACTCCATCGACATGTCGGTACGCATGGCGCTCGGCGAGCGCCTGGACGGCGTCCTGGCCGAGGCGACGACCGGCGGCACCGAGCTGCTGGCCATGCTCCCCTTCGAGGCCGACCGCGTCGGAACCCTGGCGAGCGCCACCTCCGTCGAGGAGCTCATGCGGATTCCCGGGGTGGTGGACGGCTACCTGTTCGAGAATTTCCGCGTGGTGACGATGGACCGGGAGAACTTCTTCGCCGAGGCATTGATCGCCGCCGGCAGTGTCGCCGAGCTGCACAGGACAGCCGAACAGGTCCGCTCGGTCTTCACCTTCACCTTCGAGTGACCCGCACGGGGGGAGGCACGCTCACGGCCCGGACTGGCCCCGCGACGGTCCGTGCGTGACGGGCGCTGCGTAGCAGTGCACCGTCACGGTCCGGTCCGGGCCCCATCGCTGGTCGACGGTGGCCAGCCAGGTCCACCCCAGGCGTTCGTACAGAGCGACGGCCGACGCGTCGGAGGTCAGGACGTCCAGCACCGGATGCAGCCCGCGCCGCCGGGCCTCCCACGCCGCCCGCTCCATCAGCAGGGCGCCGGCACCGTGGCCACGTGCGGTGGGGGAGACGAACAGACGGCTTATCACGGCGGTCTTCTCGACGGGCACACCCGTACGGCGGCTCCACAGGCCCGGCGCCCGGTCCTCCGCCCCGCCCCCCGTCAGGCCGACATGGCCGACGATCTTCCCGTCCAGTTCGGCCACCCAGGCGGCGAACAGAGAGGGCCGGGCCAGCCACTCACCGGGGCGTTCGGGCCACTCCTCCGGGTAGCCGTCGCACTCGTGCACGTCGGCCAGCACCTGCACGCAGGCGTCGAGGTCGGAGCCTTCACGCCGCCGGACCCTGCAGCCGGGTGCCTCTTCCGAAGGAGGGTCGGTCTGTTGTCCCACCGCAGCATGAAATCACGCTTTGATCGCCCTCGCGCGGAGGCCGGTATGGGGCGGCAAGGCCAGGTCGCCCACATCGGCAGGGGAACTGCACCACCAGAGCCGAGGCGAACCTCGCGCGCTCCGGGTACATCGACGGCTTCTTCAACAGCCGGCGCAATGAGCGGGAGGGCGGTGATGTTGGTCTGGCCGCCCTGGCGGTGAACACCGATGGCGAAGTTGCGCAGGCCGGCCATGACGCGGCAGCGCTGGTCCTCCCACCCGTGTGCGGCCGGCCCCTTGGCGAGCTCCCGCCTCCCGTTGCGTGAACTGCTTCTCGCTCACCCTCGGCAGCGATACAGGCCCCTGCGACCGCAAGGATCGTGGGCCGCCCCTGGTTCCACGCGTGACGCCATCGTTGGACGAGCGAACACTGACCCGCAGATCTCTTGCGATCGATGTGCTGCCCTCGCCCGGGGCGAACCGCTCGGCCGCCTTGAGCCGTAACTCCTCGCGGAGCTGTTGCCGTTCGGCGGTAAGCCCGCCCCTTGTGGATACCGCACGATTCCGGTGATACCGCAGCAGCCGGCCAGCCGTCACCCCTCACGGCATCACGAGTTCAGCCTCAGTTACGTGCCACGCGGTAGCGGAGATAGACGAACTTCGAGCTGAAGGTGCGGGTTTCGACGAGTTCGAGATCCACCCGGCGTTCGCGCCGGGGAAAGAACGGAATGCCACCGCCGACCAGCACCGGGTGGACCATGGCCCGGTACTCGTCGATCAGATCCAGTGCGGCTGCCTCCGCGGCGAGAGCCGCGCCGCCGATCGCGATGTCGCCCTCCCCCGGCTCGGCTCGCAACCGCTCGATCTCCTCCGCCAGGCCGCCGGAAACCAGGCGGGCATTGCCCTGTACCGCTGACAAGGTCTTGGAGAACACCACCTTCGGGAGCGGCTTCCAGAGTGAGGTCCACTCGCGCGTCGAGTCGTCGAGCGACGGATCCTGGTCGGCGGTCTCCCAGTACAGCATCGTCTCGTACAGCCGTCGTCCCAGCAGGTGGACGCCGATCTCCCGAATATCGTCGATCCAGAAGCGAAAGACCTCGTCGTCGGGCGCCGTCCAGTCGAAGTCGCCGTCCGGTCCGACGATGTAGCCGTCAAGTGAGACGCCCATCGAATAGGTCACGCTGCGCATGAGAAGTCCTCCTCGGTAACGGTTTCGAGCAGTATGGCCCGTCGGGCGTCGCAGGAATCGTGTGGCTCGCGGAACCCCCTGGGCCGAGTCACCTCACGGGGCCATTCCGTTGAGGAAACCTCGCTGACATGACATCCCGGCCCGCCTCCCTCCCGGGCGCGTCGGCGTCTTGAAGCATCAAGATCGACAAGCGCGTCTCGGGCGGAGTCGATATCAGTGCGGCTGATTTGTCGTCCTGCACGCGGATAGGGGGGTAGTAGGGGAAAGAGGAGGGGGATGCCTGAATACATTGCTGCGTTAGCGTCATGGCCCAGGTCGATTCAATTCACTCGGAGAGTGTGTAGTCAATGGGTTCTTCGCCGCAGTCATTTGAATTCCCCGCCTGGCCGCAGTACGGGGAGGAGGAGCGAAACGCTCTGAACCGTGCCCTCGACCAGGGGCAGTGGTGGCGCATCGGGGGCAGCGAGGTCGACACCTTCGAGGAGGAGTTCGCCGAATACCACGGCGCCCCGTACGCGCTCGCGGTGACCAATGGGACGCATGCGCTGGAGCTCGCCCTTCAGGTGCTCGGGGTCGGCCCCGGATCGGAAGTCATCGTTCCCGCCTTCACCTTCATCTCCTCCTCGCAGGCAGCGCAGCGGCTGGGTGCGGTGGCCGTCCCGGTGGACGTCGATCCGGAGACGTACTGCATCGATCCGGCTGCCGTCGCCGCGGCGATGGGACCCAGGACCAAGGCCGTGATGCCCGTTCACATGGCCGGTCAGATAGCGGACATGGACGCGCTGGAGAAGCTGGCCGCCGACGCGGGTGTGGCGATCCTGCAGGACGCCGCACATGCCCATGGTGCGCGGTGGCAGGGGAAGAAGGTCGGCGAGCTCGGTTCCGTGGCCGCCTTCAGCTTCCAGAACGGCAAGCTCATGACCGCGGGCGAGGGGGGCGCGGTGACCTTCCCGACCCGTGAGCTGTACGACAGTGCGTTCCTGCGGCACAGCTGCGGCCGGCCCCCGACGGACCGTAAGTACTTCCACAACACCTCGGGCTCCAACTTCCGGATGAACGAGTTCAGCGCGTCGGTCCTGCGTGCCCAACTGGGCCGTCTGGGCGGGCAGATCGACACACGTGAGGAGCGCTGGCCGCTGCTGGCGAGCCTGCTCGCCGAGATCCCCGGTGTCGTGCCCCAGGCCAGGGACGAGCGCAACGACCGCAATCCGCACTACATGGCCATGTTCCGGGTGCCCGATCTCGGTGAGGAGCGCCGCAACGCCCTTGTGGACACCCTGATCGAGCGTGGGCTCCCGGCGTTCGTCGGCTTCCGCGCCATCTACCGCAGCGACGGCTTCTGGGAGTCCGCGGCTCCGGAGGAGTCCGTGGAGGACATCGCCCGCCGCTGCCCCAACTCCGAGGCACTCACCCGGGACTCCGTCTGGCTGCACCACCGGACGTTGCTGGGCACCGAGCAGCAGATGCACGACATCGCGGCCGTCATCGCCGAGAGCATGGCCGGGGCGTGAACGCGCCCATCCGTGTCGTGGTGGTCGGGATGGGCTGGGCGGGCCGGGAGATCTGGCTTCCCAGGCTGGTCGAGCACCCGGCCTTCGAGGTCACGGCTGTGGTGGACCCGGTGGCCGGCCCCGTGGACGCGGGGGTGCCGCTGCTGGGTGACGTAGCGGAGATCGAGTCCGGGACGGTCGACCTCGCGGTCGTCGCCGTGCCGAACCACCTGCACGCCGACATCGCCGAGAAGCTGCTGGCCCGGGGCATTCCCGTGTTCCTCGAGAAGCCGGTGTGCCTGACCTCCGCCGAGGCCGACCGGCTCGCGGAAGCGGAACGCGCCGGAGGCGCGGTGCTGCTCGCCGGCAGCGCGGCCCGGTACCGGGCCGACGTCCTGGCGTTGTACGAGCGGGCGTCGGCGGTGGGACGCATCCGGCACATCGACGTGTCCTGGGTGCGGGCCCGTGGCGTTCCGGATTCGGGCGGCTGGTTCACACAGGCGCGGCTCGCGGGCGGCGGAGCGCTGGTGGACCTCGGGTGGCACCTGCTCGACTGCGTCGCGCCGATCCTGGGACCGGCAGCCGTGACACAGGTGGTCGGCACGGTGTCCGACGACTTCGTCAACACGGCCGGAGCGCGGGCCGGCTGGCGCGATCGTGTACCGACTGCGGGCACGGGTGCGGCCGGCGGGGACGTCGAGGACACCGTCCGGGGTTTCCTGCGCACCGAGGACGGCGTCTCCGTCGCGCTTCGCGCGAGCTGGGCGTCGCACGAAGCGCGCGACGTCACGCTGATCACGGTCGAGGGAAGTGCGGGCGTGGCCTCGCTGCGCTGCACCTTCGGGTTCAGCCCCAACCGTGAAGGCGGGTCCGGCCTGACGTTCACCGCCGACGGTGAGACGACGCAGGTGCCGCTCGAGGCCGAGCGGATCGGTGCGGAGTACGACCGGCAGCTCGACGAACTGGCCGGGTCGCTGCGTGACCCGGCCATGGCGGGGCGGGCGGTGGCGGACGCACGCCGGACCATCGGGGTCATCGAGCGTCTCTACGCCAGTGCCCGGCACACCGTTCCGAACCACGACGCGACCAGGGAGTACCGGATGGACAGGCGAATGACGGGGCTCACGGAGGACACACCCGCCGTCGGGACGCTGGAGCACCCCCGGAGTGTGGTCGTGTTCGACCTCGACGGTGTGCTGGTGGACAGCACCGAGGTGATGCGCGAGGCGTTCTCCATCGCCTACGCGGAGGTCGTGGGCGAAGGGCCGGCGCCGTTCGCGGAGTACAACCGGCATCTGGGCCGGTACTTCCCCGACATCATGCGGATCATGGACCTGCCGCTCGCGATGCAGGAGCCCTTCGTCAGGGAGAGCTATCGGATGGCTCACCTGGTGCCCATGTTCGACGGGGTGCCGGAGATGCTGCACACGCTGCGCGAGCGGGGGTTCCGGCTCGCCGTGGCCACGGGGAAGAGCGGGCCCCGGGCGCGCTCGCTGCTGTCGCAGCTCGGGGTGCTGGACCTCTTCGACCATGTCATCGGGTCGGACGAGATCGCTCACCCGAAGCCCGCTCCGGACATCGTGCTGAGGGCGCTGGAACTGCTCGGAGCCGAGCCCGGCAGCGCGGTGATGGTCGGGGACGCTGTCACCGACATAGAGAGCGCGCACGGTGCGGGCGTGGCGGCGCTGGCGGCGCTCTGGGGCGAGACGGACGAGGCCGCGTTGCTTGCCGCGTCCCCTGATGCGGTGCTCCACAAGCCGGGGGACCTGCTGGCGTTGTGGCCGGCGGGAGGAGCCGGCTGAACCTCCGCCCGGCCGGCCGGACACGTGTGGTGACCGGCCGGCCGGCTCGGTTCCGGGGGGACCCGGAGCCCTGCGGAGTTAGGGATGCCCTAGGGGGCCGCTAGGGGTAGGGCGCGGGGTGGGGAGCGGCCGACACTGGGCAGTGACTCGCCCACTGCCGTGGGTGGCAACGGATACCGGCCCGTGCGAGGTGCCTCGCCGACCGACGGAGTGGTGAGATGCTGCGTACCGAACTGATACGGCCGCTGCCCGAACTCCTGAAGGCGCACGCCGACCGGTTCGGGGACAAGGTGGCCTTCCGGGACGCACGCCGGAGTGTGACCTACGCCGAGCTTGAGCGGCGCTCGGGGAGGATCGCCGGTCACCTCGCCCGGATGCGGCTCCAGCGGGGCGACTGTGTGGCGATCTACCTCGGCAACTGCGTCGAAGTCATCGAGAGTTATCTGGCGATCGTCAGGGCCAGTGCCATCGGATCACCGTTCAACCCCCGTGCCACCGATGCCGAGCTCGCGTATCTGCTCGAGGACAGCAACGCGCGCGTCGTCATCACCGACGCGGCCCACGCCGAACAGCTCGGGCGGGTCCTGACGGACCGGAGCGACGTACGGGTCGTCGTCACGGGCGACGCGCCCGCGGGGGCGCTGCGCTTCGAGACGCTCGCGGGTACGGAGCCGGCTGTCGGGCCGCGGGACGACCTGGGTCTGGACGACCTCGCGTGGATGCTCTACACATCGGGGACCACGGGCCGGCCCAAAGGTGTCCTGTCCACACAGCGCAACTGCCTCTGGTCGGTGGCGGCCTGCTACGCACCCGTACCGGGACTGAACTCCGAGGACAGGGTGGTGTGGCCCCTGCCGCTGTTCCACAGCCTGTCCCACATCGCGTGCGTGCTGGGCGTCACCGCGGTCGGCGCGACGGCACGGATCGTGGACGGGTTCGAGGCCGAGGAGGTCCTGGACGCACTGCGCGAGGACTCGGCGACCTTCCTGGCCGGTGTGCCCACCATGTACCACTACCTGGTGCGGGCGGCGCGACGGCAGGGCTTCGAGGCGCCCCATCTGCGGATGTGCCTCGTCGGCGGCGCCATCACCACGGCTTCGCTGCGCCGCTCCTTCGAGGAGGCCTTCGGCGCGCCGCTCCTCGACGCGTACGGGTCCACCGAGACCTGCGGTTCCATCACGATCAACTGGCCGACCGGCGCCCGGGTCGAGGGTTCCTGCGGGCTTCCGGTGCCCGGTCTCGGAGTACGGCTCGTGGACCCGGAGACCGGCGAGGACGTCCCCGCGGAGCGCGAGGGCGAGGTCTGGGTGAGCGGGCCCAGTGTGATGGCCGGCTACCACAACCAGCCCGAGGCGACCGCCGAAGCGATCCGGCACGGCTGGTACCGCACCGGCGACCTGGCCCGGCGTGACGCTGCCGGCTACTTCACCGTGACCGGCCGCATCAAGGAACTCATCATCCGCGGCGGGGAGAACATCCACCCCGGCGAGATCGAGGAGGTCCTGCGGAGAGTCCCGGGCGTGGCGGACGTGGCCGTGGTCGGCCGGCCGCACGAGACGCTCGGTGAGGTGCCGGTCGCCTGCCTCGTCCCCGGGCCCGAAGGGCTGGACCCGCAGGCCCTGTTCGCGGCCTGCCGCAAGGAACTCTCGTACTACAAGGTGCCGGAGGAGCTCTACGAGGTCGCCCGGGTGCCCCGTACGGCGTCCGGCAAGATCACCCGGCACGTCCTGCTGGAACAGCCCGCGCGACTGCGAGCGGCCGGCGCCAGCCACTACGAGTCGCTGTTCCGGCTGGACTGGATCCCGCTGCCCTCGGTACCGCCGCCACCCGTGGTCCCCGGCCGGTGGGCACTGGTCGGCCCGCGCACGGAGGATCTGGCGGCGGGACTGCTCGACCGGGGCATGCAGGTGTCGCACCACTCCGACCCGGCGGCGCTGCTGGACGCCGTCACCGGGGAAGAGGCCCCGGACGTCACGGTGTTCGCCCCCGTCGCGGGATCCGCCGACGACGACGGGGTCGTACGTGAGCTGACCGGCAACGTCGCCGCCTGGCTGGCCGACGACCGGTTCAGCGGTGGTCAGCTCCTGCTCGCGACCGGGCGGGCGGTCGCCACCGCGTCCGACGAGGTCATCCCCGACCTGTGGCAGGCAGCGCTGTGGGGCCGTCTGCGTGACATCCGCAGGCAGCACCCCGGGCGCATCGTCCTCGCCGACCTGGACGTCTTCGACGCGCGGTCCGGTGCGGTGCTGCCCACTCTGCTGCCCGGCGACGAACCGCAGTTCGCGGTCCGTTCCGGCATCGCGCTGCTGCCCAGGCTCACCCGCGCCGCCGCCCCGGCACCGGGCGAACGGGAACCTGCGCCGGACCCCCGGCGCACGGTCCTGATCACCGGCGCCGACGGGCCCGCCGCAGCGGCGGCCGCACGGCACCTGGTGATCGGGCACGGCGTCCGCCACGTGCTGCTGGTCAGCGAACAGGGCCCGCGCGACCGCGCCGCCGTCGAGCTCGAGGACGAGCTGACCCGGGCCGGCGCCCGGGTCGTGCTGGCGGCCTGTGACCTCACGGAGCGCGCGGCGCTCGCCGACGTACTGACCCGGATCAGACGCCCCCTCACCGCTGTGGTGCACACCCCCGGGGCGGCCGCCGGGGCCGGGCGCGACCCCCTGCGCACGGCGGCCCTCCAGGTCCTGAACCTGCACGAACTGACCCTCGACGCAGACCTCGACGCCTTCGTCCTCCACTCCTCGGCGGCCGGTCTGCTCGGTGTGGCCGACTCGCCCGGACAGGGTGCTGTCGCTGCCTTCCTCGACGGACTGGCACAGAACCGCCGTGCCGCCGGACACACCGCGCTGTGCCTGGCCTGGGGGCCCTCGGAGGCGTACGACGGCGACACGGGGACGGCGACGCCCGCGGGCGTCGGCCGTCTGAGCCCGCACGACTGCCGCGCCATGTTCGACGCCGCCCGTACCGTGGACCACGCCGTCCTGGTGCCGATGCGGCTGGACTCCGCGACGCTGCACACCGACGAGGTCCCCGCGCCGCTGCGCGGTGTCATCGAGGTGACCTCCCGCGCTGCCGCCCCGGACGAGGCCGGCAGCGCGGCGCTTCGCGAACAGCTCCTCTCCGTGCCGGACAACGAGCGGGGGCGGGTGCTCCTCGAGCTCGTACGCACCCACGCGGCCCGTGTGCTGGACCTGCCGGAGGGCGCCACCGTCGGTGCGGACAAGGCGTTCAAGGAACTCGGCTTCACCTCCCTCGCGGCCGTCGCGCTGCGGGGCACCCTGACCGGGGCGACCGGCCTGCGCCTGTCGGCGACCGTCGCCTTCGACCACCCGACACCGGTGGCCCTCGCGCGCCACCTGCGTGCCCTGCTGCTCGACGACGCCCCGGCCGTCACCCCGTCGACGCCCTCCGCCGCGGCGTCCGACGAACCCGTCGCCATCGTCGCCATGGGCTGCCGGCTGCCCGGCGGAATCAGCTCCCCCGAGGAGCTCTGGCAGCTCGTCGCGCTCGGCCTGGACGGTGTCACGGCGTTCCCCGAGGACCGCGGCTGGGACGTCGCGGGGCTCTACGACCCCGACCCGGACAGGCAGGGCACCACATACGTCCGCGAGGGCGGATTCCTCGCCGACGCGGGCGACTTCGACGCGGACTTCTTCGGGATCTCCCCGCGTGAGGCACTGTCGATGGACCCGCAGCAACGCCTCCTCCTCGAAACGTCGTGGGAGGTCTTCGAGCGGGCGGGAATCGATCCGACCTCGCTGCGCGGACAGAACGTCGGCGTGTTCTCCGGGCTCATGCACCACGACTACGGCACCGACGCCCCCGCGGGCGCCGAAGGCTACATCGGCACGGGCACCGCGGGCAGCGTCGCCTCCGGCCGGGTCGCGTACACCCTGGGTCTCGAAGGCCCGGCGATCACGGTGGACACCGCGTGCTCCTCCTCGCTGGTGGCGATGCACCTGGCGGCGCAGGCACTGCGGTCCGGCGAATGCTCGATGGCGCTGGCCGGAGGCGCGGCGGTCATGGCCGAGCCCGGCTCCTTCATCGAGTTCTCCCGTCAGCGCGCGCTGGCACCTGACAGCAGGTGCAAGGCATTCGCGGCGGCCGCGGACGGCACCTCCTGGTCCGAGGGCGTCGGCGTACTGCTCCTCGAACGTCTCTCGGACGCACAGCGCAACGGGCACCGCGTGCTCGCGCTGCTGCGCGGATCGGCTGTCAACCAGGACGGCGCGAGCAACGGGCTGACCGCTCCCAGCGGACCCGCGCAGCGCCGCGTCATCCGCCAGGCGCTGGCCAACGCCCGCCTGGAGGGCCACGAGGTGGACGCCGTCGAGGCACACGGGACGGGCACCACCCTGGGTGACCCGATCGAGGCGCAGGCCCTGCTGGCGACCTACGGGCAGGACCGGCCCGCGGACCGGCCCCTGTGGCTGGGCTCGCTGAAGTCGAACATCGGGCACGCCCAGGCCGCCGCAGGGGTGGCGGGCGTGATCAAGATGGTGATGGCGATGCGGCACGGCGTGCTGCCGGTGACCCTGCACGTCGACGCGCCCACCCCTCACGTGGACTGGGCCTCGGGCGCGGTGGAGCTGCTGACCGAGGCCCGCGACTGGCCCGACGCGGGACGCCCGCGCCGGTCGGCCGTGTCCTCGTTCGGGGTGAGCGGTACCAACGCCCACGTCATCCTGGAGCACGTCCCCGAGGCCGCCCGGGGGAGCGAGCGGGAGAAGGACGGGGGCGGCGGACACGGCCCCCTGCCGCTCCTGGTCTCCGGGCGCGGGGAACAGGCCCTCGCCGCCCAGGCCGCACGCCTCGGCGAACATCTCGCGACTCGTCCGGAGCTCGGTCTCGGCGAGGTCGCCCACGCGCTGGCGACCACCCGGGCCGCGCTGGAACAGCGGGCCGTCGTGGTGGCCGACGACCTCGACGAGGCGCGGTCCGCCCTGGACGCGGTGGCCGCGGGGCGCCCCGACAAGTCAGTGGTCCGGGGCAGCGCCGACACCGAGGGCAAGGTGGTGTTCGTCCTGCCCGGCCAGGGCTCCCAGTGGGCCGGCATGGGTGCCGAACTCCTGGACGTGTCACCGGTGTTCGCCCAGCACATGGCGCTGTGCGCGGAGGCGCTCGCACCGCACGTCGACTGGTCGTTGTCCGACGTGGTCCGGCAGGTTCCCGGAGCGCCCACTCTCGACCGGGTCGACGTCGTGCAGCCCGTGTCGTTCGCCGTCATGGTCTCGCTCGCACAGGTGTGGCGGTCCCACGGAGTCGAGCCCGACGGGGTGGTCGGTCACTCGCAGGGTGAGATCGCGGCGGCCTGCATCGCCGGAGCGCTCTCCCTGCCGGACGCGGCCCGGGTCGTGGCGCTGCGCAGTCGCGCCATCGCCCAGCACCTCGCCGGGCGGGGCGGCATGATGTCGGTCGCCCTGTCCGCCGAGGAGGCGGGCAGGTGGCTGGACGGCGCCCCGTACGGGGAGGAACTGTCCCTCGCAGCGGTCAACGGGCCGTCGTCCGTCGTCGTCGCGGGAACGCCCGAGGCGCTGGACGCCATGTCCGACGGTCTGCAGTCCGAGGACGTCCGGGTGCGCCGGATCCCCGTGGACTACGCCTCCCACTCCGCCCAGGTCGAGCGCATCGAGGCCGACCTCGCGAGCGCACTGGCACCGATCGGCCCCCGCCGCTCGGACATCCCGTTCTACTCCACCGTCCACAACCGCTGGATGGACACGCGCGAGCTGGACGCGGACTACTGGTACCGCAACCTCCGCGGGACCGTACGGATGGAGGAGGCGATCCGAGCCCTCCTGGCCCAGGGCTTCGGCTTCTTCGTCGAGGTCAGCTCCCACCCCGTCCTGGTTCCGGCGGTGCAGGCCACCGCGGAGGACGAGGTCGGCGGCGCCGTCACCGTCGTCGGCACGCTGCGCCGGGACGACGGCGGTACCCGGCGACTGCTCACCTCGCTCGCCGGCGCCTGGGTGCGCGGCCTGGCCGTCGACTGGCCGACCGCGTCGCCGCGTCCGGGCGCGGACCTGCCCACGTACGCGTTCCAGCGCCGCCGCTTCTGGCTGGAGGGTTCGTCGGACCGGAGCGCACACGCCTCCGGAACACCGGCGGATCCCATGGAGGCGTCGTTCTGGAAGGCCGTCGACAGCGAAGACCTCGAGGGTCTGGCCGCTTCCCTGGCAGCGGGTGGCCAGGGCGACGCCGACGGGCTCGGCGCGGTGGCCGGCGCACTGCCGGTGCTGGCCGAATGGCGTCGGCGGCACCGGGAGAGGTCCGCCGGAGAAGCCTGGCGCTACCGGGTGACGTGGAAGCGCCTGGACGGCGCCGACCGCGATGAACTGCCCGGCAGATGGCTGGTGATGACGCCCACCGCGCCGGACGGTCCCCACGGCGGGACGTCCTCGGACGGGCCCGGCGATCGCACGGCGCCGACCGTCCGCGACGACCGCGCCGCCGGTGTCCTCGACGGGCTGCGCGCCCGTGGCTCCGTGTGCGTACGGATGGACGTGAACGCCGCGGACGCCGACGCGGGCGAGCTCGCCGCACGTATCCGGGAGGAAGCCGCGCAGCCCGGCGGGATCAGCGGTGTGCTGTCCCTGCTGGCCTTCGACGAGCGGCCTGTGGCCGGAGCCCCCGCGCACACCGCAGGCCTGGCCGCCACGGTCGCGCTCGTGGCGGCCCTCGAGGCGAGCGGTGTCGACGCCCCGCTCTGGGCGCTCACGTGCGGCGCGGTCGCGACGGGCCCCGACAGCCCGGAGACCAGCCCGGCGCAGGCGATGGTGTGGGGACTCGGCAGAGTCGTCGCACTGGAACAGCCGCACCGCTGGGGCGGGTTGGTGGACCTGCCCCACACCCTCGACGAACGGGCACTGCGCCGGCTGGCCGGCGCCCTGAGCGGCACGGACGGCGAGGACCAGCTGGCCGTCCGTCCGACCGGGGTCTTTGCCCGCCGCCTCACGCCCGCACCCACGGGCGGCGCTCCCGCCGCCCGCCGGTGGAACCCCCGCGGCACCGTCCTGGTGACCGGCGGAACCGGGGGTGTCGGCGCGGAGATCGCCCGACGGCTCGCGTCCGACGGCGCCGCTCATCTGGTCCTGACCGGCCGGCGCGGCCCGCAGGCCCCTGGAGCGCAGCAACTGGCCGAAGAGCTACGTGCCTCGGGGGCGCAGGTGACCCTCAGCGCCTGCGATGTCGCCGACCGGGACGCGGTGCGCAGCCTCATCACGTCGCTGCCGGGCCGGCTCACCGCGGTGGTGCACGCCGCGGGCGTCGGACAGAACAGCCTGCTCGCGGACACCACACCCGAGGAGTTCGCCGCCATCCTCGCGGGCAAGGCGGCGGGCGCCGCGCACCTCGACGAACTCCTCGGGGACGCCGGCCTCGACGCGTTCGTCCTGATGTCGTCCAACTCCGGTGTCTGGGGCGGCGGCGGACAGAGCGCCTACGCCGCTGCCAACGCCTTCCTGGACGCCCTCGCGGAGCGGCGCCGCGCCGGGGGCCGCACCGCCACTTCGGTCGCCTGGGGCGCCTGGGGCGGCGGCATCGGGCTCGGAGCGCGCGACGGTGCCTCCGAACGGCTCCGGCGGGCGGGTGTCCGCGAGATGGAACCCGGTACGGCCGTATCGGCGCTGATGCGCGCCGTCGAGAACGACGACACCTGTGTGTCCGTGACGCACATGGACTGGCAGCGGTTCGGCGCCGCGTTCACCATGTCCCGTCCCAGCCCGCTGATCGCCGATCTGCCGGGGATGCGGGACACGCGGACGGACGAGAAGGAGGAGCACGGCACACCGGGTCCGGCCGGACGCCTCGCAGGTCTCACCGGCCCCGGTGGCGACCGGCTGGTGCTCGACCTCGTACGGGCCCAGTCCGCCGCCGTGCTCGGCCACTCCGGGGCTGCCGCCGTGGACGCTACCCGCGCCTTCCGGGACCAGGGCTTCGACTCCATGACCGCGCTCGACCTCCGCAACCGCCTGGCCGCCGAGGCTGGCCTCGCACTGCCGTCGACGATCGTCTTCGACCACCCCAGCCCCACCGCGCTGGCCACCCATCTCCGCGGCCTGCTGCTCGGGGAACAGGCCGTAACAGTGCAAACCGTCCCCGGTGCGGCACGCGACGACGACCCGATCGTGATCGTCGCCATGAGCGCCCGGCTGCCTGGTGGCATCGCCTCGCCGGAGGACCTGTGGAAGCTCGTCGAGGACGGCGGCGACGCGGTGTCCGACTTCCCCGGCGACCGTGGCTGGGACGTCGAGAACCTCTTCGACCCGGATCCCGAACAGACCGGCAAGTCCTATGTGCGGCACGGCAGTTTCCTGTACGACGCCGGGGACTTCGACGCCGCCTTCTTCGGGATCTCGCCGCGCGAGGCGCTGGCCATGGACCCGCAGCAGCGCGTCCTGCTGGAGACGGCCTGGGAGGTCGTGGAGCGGGCGGGCATCGACCCCGCAACCCTGCACGGCAGCCGGACAGGGGTCTTCGTCGGCGCCATGCACCAGGACTACGGCACGGGGCAGAGCCCGGCCAGGCGTGGAGCCGAGGGGTACTTCGTCACCGGCAACGCAGCCAGTGTGCTGTCCGGCCGGGTCGCCTACACCCTCGGCCTCGAAGGCCCCGCCGTCACGGTGGACACCGCCTGCTCCTCCTCCCTGGTCGCCCTCCACATGGCCGCCCAGGCGCTCCGCTCGGGTGAGTGCGACCTGGCTATGGCGGGCGGAGTGACCGTCATGGCCACCCCCGACGGCTTCGTCGAGTTCTCCCGCCAGCGCGGACTCTCGGCGGACGGCAGATGCCGTGCCTTCGCAGCCTCCGCGGACGGCACCGGCTGGTCCGAGGGCGCCGGGCTCCTGCTGGTCGAGAGGCTGTCCGACGCACGCCGCAAGGGGCACCCCGTCCTGGCCGTGGTGCGCGGCACAGCGATCAACCAGGACGGTGCGAGCAACGGACTGACCGCGCCCAACGGGACGTCCCAGCAGCGCGTCATCCGCCAGGCCCTGGCCGATGCCGGTCTCACCGCGCCGGATGTGGACGTCGTGGAGGCCCACGGCACCGGAACGACACTGGGTGACCCGATCGAGGCACACGCGGTGCTGGCGGCCTACGGCCAGGACCGGCCCGAGGGCCGGCCGCTGTGGCTGGGCTCCCTGAAGTCCAACATCGGTCACACACAGGCCGCTGCCGGTGTGGCCGGCGTGATCAAGATGGTGATGGCGATGCGTCACGGCGTGCTGCCCCGGACCCTGCACGTCGACGAACCCTCTCCGCACATCGACTGGGCGTCGGGCGCGGTGGAACTCCTCACCGAGGCCCGGGACTGGCCCGACCTGGACCGGCCCCGGCGGGCCGGGGTGTCGTCCTTCGGGATCAGCGGCACCAACGGGCACGTGATCCTGGAGCAGCCCCCCGTCGGCGGTCCGTCCGCCCCCGAGGTGCGCAGGACCCCGCCGGCCGTGCCCTGGCTGCTCGCCGCACGTACCCCGGAGGCGCTGTCCGCCCAGGCCGCACGGCTCGTGGCCTTCCTGGAGCGGCCCGAGGGCCCCGAACCCGCCGACGTCGCCTACTCACTCACCTCGCGGTCGAATCTGGAACACCGCGCGGTCCTCGTGGCCGGCGACGGCGAGGACCCGCTGCCGGGGCTGCGCGCACTGGCGCACGGCGAGGGCGCCGCCGCCCTCGTGCAGGGCACACGCGCGGGCGGCCTGACCGCCGTCCTGTTCACCGGCCAGGGCGCGCAGCGCCTCGGCATGGGGCGCGAACTGTACGACGCCTACCCCGCGTTCGCCGAAGCCTTCGACACGGTGTGTGCGGAGCTCGACCCGCGCCTGGAGCGGCCCCTGCACAGCGTGCTCCTGGGCAGCGACCCCGCACCGCTGGAACGGACCGCGACGGCGCAGGCGGCCCTGTTCACCGTGGAAGTGGCCCTGTTCCGTCTGATGGAGTCCTGGGGCGTACGGCCCGACGCCGTCGCCGGACACTCCGTCGGTGAGATCGCCGCCGCGCACGTCGCCGGCGTCCTGTCGCTCGCCGACGCCTGCGCGCTGGTCGCCGCCCGCGGGGCACTCATGCAGACCCTGCCCACGGGCGGCTCCATGATCGCTGTCGCCGCGTCCGAGGACGAGGTGCTGCCCCTGCTTGCCGGCCTGGAGGACCGGGTGGGCATCGCGGCAGTCAACGGCCCGTCCGCGGTGGTGCTCTCCGGCGACGAGCGGGCCGTGCAGGAGATGGCGGCGCAGTTCGCCGCGCGCGGCACGGAGACCAGGAGGCTCCGGGTCAGCCACGCCTTCCACTCCCCGCTGATGGACCCGATGCTCGACCCGTTCCGGGCGGTGGTGGAGAAGCTCCGCTTCGAGGCGCCCCGCATCCCCGTCGTGTCGACCAGCACCCCGGAGGCGACCGGCTCCGACGCCTTGTGCGGCCCGGACCACTGGATCGACCAGGTGCGGCGGCCGGTGCGGTTCCACGACGCGGTACGCACCCTGCACAGCCAGGGTGTCGACACCTTCCTGGAGCTCGGCCCGGGCGGTGTCCTCACCGCGATGGTCCAGGACTGCCTCAGCGACGTCGCGGAGACCGTCGCCGCCGTCCCGACCCTGCGACGCGACAGGCCGGAACCGCAAGCGGTCGTCTCCGCCCTCGCGCAGCTGCACGTCCGGGGCGTGCCGGTGGACTGGGCCACCCTTTTCGAGGGCAGCGGCTCACTGAGGGTCGACCTGCCCACGTACGCCTTCCAGCACCGGCGCTACTGGCTGAACCCGGCCGGTGCGACACCCGACGCGGCTGCGGCCGGTCTCACCGACGCCGGGCACCCGCTGCTCCGCGGCACCGTCACGCTGCCGGACAGCGACGGTGTGCTCGCCACCGGCAGGCTGTCCGTGTCCACCCACGGCTGGCTCGCCGACCACATCGTGGGCGGACAGGTCCTGGTGCCGGGCACCGCGCTGGTGGAGGCTGCCGTACGGGCCGGCGACGAGGCCGGCTTCCCGGTACTCGACGAACTCGTCATCGAGACCCCTCTCGTACTGCCCGACCACGCCGCCGTACAACTGCAGGTCGCCGTGTCCGCTCCGGACGCGACCGGCCGCCGCCCCGTGGGCATCCACTCCCGTCCTGCCGGCGCGGACCCCGACGCCCCCTGGACCAGGCACGCGGGCGGGCTGCTGGCCAGGGGCGTCACCGCACCGCCGCCCGCCTCCGGCGAGTGGCCGCCGCAAGGTGCCGGGCGCGTCGACACCGACCGCTTCTACCCCTCCATGGCGGAGGCGGGCTACGCCTACGGTCCGGCCTTCACGGGCCTGCGGGCCGTGTGGACCCGTGGCGAGGAGATCTTCGCCGAGGCCGCCCTGCCCAAGGACCACGAGGACGACGCACGGCAGTTCGGCCTCCACCCCGCGCTGCTCGACGCGGCGCTGCACGCCGCGAGCTTCGGTGCCCTGGCCGGCATGGGGCAGGGCAGGCTCCTCCTGCCGTTCGCGTGGACCGGTGTCACGCTGCACGCCTCGGGCGCCTGCGCCCTGCGCGTCAAGGTGACCCCGGCCGGCCCGGGCGCCTTCGCACTGGAGGCCACCGACACGGACGGCCTGCCGGTGATGTCCGTCGAGTCCCTGGTCTTCCGCCCGGTGTCCGCCGAGCAGATGCACGCGGGGCCCGCGACGTACGACCGGCTGTTCCACCTCGACTGGCCGGCCCTGACGATCCCCGAACGCCCGGACCCGGCTCAGCGGCTGGAGTACGCCGACCTCACGGACACGCCGGCCGGAGAGGGCCCTGTCCGGGCGAGGAACCTGCTGGGGCGGGCTCTGCACGCCGTACGGTCCTGGCTGGACGAGGAGCGGCCCGCATCCGAACGGCTGGTGGTGCTCACCCGCGACGCGTGCCTGCCCGGCAACGATCCGGCGGCCGCCGCCGTGTGGGGCCTGGTGCGTGCCGCCCAGTCGGAGCACCCGGACCGCATCGTCCTCGCCGACATCGATGACGACGAGGACTCCCGGCGCGCCCTGCCGCAGGCCGTCGCCTCGGGGGAGGCGCAGCTCGCCGTCCGGGCCGGCCGGGCACAGGTGCCCAGGCTGGCGCGTGTGCCCTCCGGGACACCGGCCGGGGGACGGCCGCTGGACCCGGAAGGAACCGTACTGATCACCGGCGGCACCGGAACCCTGGGCGCACTGGTCGCCCGGCACCTCGTCGCCGAGCACGGCGTACGCAGCGTGGTGCTGGTCAGCCGCAGCGGCGGAGACAGCACCGGGGCCCGGGCCCTCGACGCCGAACTAGCCGCACTGGGCGCCCACGTGACGTTCGCCGCCTGCGACGTCGCCGACCGGGAGGCGCTCGCGGCCGTCCTCGACGCGATCCCCGCCGAACGGCCGCTCACGGGTGTCGTACACGCCGCGGGTGTGCTGGACGACGGGGTGCTCACGGCGCTCACCCCCGAGCGTCTGGACACCGTCCTGCGGCCCAAGGCCGACGCGGCATGGCACCTGCACGAGCTGACCAGGGACACGGGACTGGCCGTCTTCATGCTGTTCTCGTCCGCCTCCGGTCTCCTCGGCACACCCGGCCAGGCCAACTACGCGGCGTCCAACGCCTTCCTGGACGCCCTGGCCCAGCACCGGCACACCCAGGGGCTGCCCGCCACGTCCCTCGCCTGGGGGCTGTGGGCCCAGGCATCCGCCATGACCGGCGGCCTCGGCAGTGCGGAACTGGAGCGAGGCCGGCGCGGCGGAATGGACGCCCTGAGTTCACGAGAGGGCATGGAGCTGCTGGACACCGCGCTGCACCTGGGGCACGCGAGACTGATGCCCGCCAAGCTCGACCTGGGGGCGTACGGCACGGAAGCGGCCGCCGTACCGCCGCTGCTGCGCGGCCTGACGCGCGTCACGCGTAAGAGCTCTCGCGGTGGCGCCTCGGACGCGGCGCGGGTGCCGGCGAAGGAACTGTCGGGCCTGGACGAGGCGGAGCGGGAGTCCGCGCTGCTGGAGCTGGTACGCGCCGAGGCCGCGACCGTGCTCGGTCACGGTTCCACCGGGACCATCGACTCCGACCAGGCGTTCAAGGACGTCGGATTCGACTCCCTCACGGCGGTGGAGCTCCGCAACCGGCTCGTCGGCGCCACCGGTGTCCGGCTGCCGGCGACCCTGGTCTTCGACTACCCGACCCCACTGGCGCTGGCCCGGTGCCTGGCCGAGCGGCTCCGCCCGGAACGGCCCGGCACAGTGGCCGCAGGCGCGCAGCCGTTGGTGCTGACCGCCGAACTGGACCGGCTGGAAGCGGCGTTCGCGCATGCGGACCCCGACGAGGAGCTGCGGACGGAGCTCATGTCGCGGCTGTCGCGGCTGGAAGCACTGACCGCTTCCTGGGGGCCCGCGGGCGGCATCGACGACGCGGAGGACGCGTTCGACTTCGACACGGCCTCCGACGACGAGATCTTCGGGCTCATCGACAAAGAACTGGGGTCGTCCTGAACACCGTTCCGGGTCCCCGCCGCAGCGTTCAGGGAGATACAGACGTGGTGAACTCCGATGTGCTGATCGTCGGATACGGCCCGGTGGGCCAGCTGGCGGCGATCCTGCTGGCCCAGTACGGCCGCACGGTCACCGTGGTCGAACGCTGGCCGCAGCCCTACCCGATGCCCCGTGCCGTCGCGTACGACGGCGAGGCGGCCCGAATCCTCGCCTCCGTGGGTGTCGCCGACCGCCTCGAAGGTGTCCGGGAACCCACCGGCGAGTACGTCTGGGAGAACGCCCGCGGACAGACGCTGATCCACATGGAGGTGCCCGGGAAGAGCCCGTCGGGCTGGCCCGAGTCCACATCGATGTACCAGCCCGGACTGGAGGCCGCCCTCGCCGCACGCGGTGCGGAACTGCCCGGTGTCACCGTGCACCGCGGCCGGACGGCGGTCGAACTGACCCGGTACGAGGACCACGTGGAGGTCGTCGCGGAGGACGCCGACGGCAACCGGCACACGTACGGGGCCCGCTGGGTCATCGGCTGCGACGGTGCCAACAGCTTCGTCGGCCGGCACATCGAGACGACGGTCACCGACTACGGCTTCTCGCACGACTGGCTCATCTGCGACGTCGTGACCCACGACAAACGCGAGTACACGCCCAACAACCTCCAGATCTGCGACCCCGCCCGGCCCCGGACCGCGGTCTCCGCAGGGCCGGGGCACCGGCGCTGGGAGTTCATGCGGATGCCCGGCGAGACGGTCGAGGAACTCGGCCGGGTGACGACCGTATGGCAGCTGCTCGGGCTGTTCGGCCTCACCCCGGACAACGCCACCCTGGAGAGGCACGCCGTCTACACCACACAGGGCAGCTGCGTCGACCAGTGGCGCTCGGGAAGACTGCTGGTCGCGGGCGACGCCGCGCACGTCATGCCGCCCTTCGTCGGGCAGGGCATGTGCTCGGGCTTCCGCGACGCGGCCAACCTGGCGTGGAAACTGAACCTCGTCCTGGACGGCACCGCGGACGAGGAACTGCTCGACACCTACACCGTCGAACGCAGCGCACACGTACGGCCCGCCATCGAGACGTCGATCGCGCTGGGCAACGTCATCTGCCAGACCGACCGCGCCGCCGCGGCGGGGCGTGACGCCTTCATGCTCGCCGCCCGTATGCGCGCCCGCGGCGGCCGGGACCAGGCCGCCCCGGACGGGCCCTCGCTGGCCGACTCCCTCAGCGCGGGTTTCCTGCGTACCGGCGCAGCCCCGGCCGACGGGGCCCCGCGATCGGCCGGCGGGCTCGTCCCGCAGGCGGAAGTCGCACGCGGAAGCACCCGGGGGCTCCTCGACGACGTCGTCGGCACCGGCTTCGTCCTGCTCTGCGCCGAAGACCCTCGCCTGCTGCTCGACACCGCCGACCTGGCCCTCCTCGACACCCTCGGCTGCCACCTCGTACAGGTACTGCCGGCAGGGACCGCGCCGGAGAAGGCGGGGGAACACGCCGTCGTCGACGCCGAGGACCTCTACCTGCCCTACCTGGCAGGGCTCCCGGGCCCGGGACCGGACGGTGCGATCGCGATGCTCGTACGCCCGGACTTCTACCTCTTCGGTGCCGCCCACGGCCCGGACGACCTGGTCGCGCTCATCGACGACCTGCGCGCCCGTCTCGGCCGGGCCACCACCTGAAACTCCACTCCCACCCCACGAAAGGCACTACCTCCATGTTGGAAGCGGCCAAGCAGTTCGGGAAGCTCATCCAGATGATCTCGACGGGCGACCCCGTCAAGCGGACCCGACGCCTCTACCAGTTCATGCCACCCAGCTTCGAGTTCGTGGACCGCACCACCACGTACTGCAACTTCGGCTACTGGAACGACGGGTGCGTCAGCCTCGACGAGGCCGCCGAGGAACTCGCCACCCGGCTGGGCGACGCCGCCGGCATCGAGGCCGGTGACACCGTGCTCGACCTCGGGTTCGGCTACGGCGACCAGGACTTCTCCTGGGTCCGGAACCGGCAGCCCAAGAAGATCCACGGCCTGAACATCACCCCGCACCAGATAGAGGCGGCCCAGGCCCGCGCCAAGGCGGAGGGGCTCGAGGACCGACTCGAATTCCAGCAGGGTTCCGCCACCGACATCCCCTTTCCGGACAACACGTTCGACAAGGTCGTCGCCCTCGAATCCGCGTTCCACTTCTACCCGCGCAGCGCGTTCTTCGAGGAGGCGTTCCGGGTCCTGCGGCCCGGCGGTGTACTCGCCGTCGCCGATGTCCTCCCGACACACGACGCGGTCGTGCGCAAGGAACTCAAGTCCCGTGCGCTCAGCTGGATTCTCCTCAGCTACGACGAGGAGAACTGGTACACCTCGGGTGTATACGCCGACAAGCTGGCCAAGGCCGGATTCGAGGAGAACCGTGTCGACTCGATCCGGGACCGGGTCTGGGAGCAGTACCGCACGTTCATGGTGAACAAGATCGAGAGTCCGGGATACAAGAACCTGGTCACGCCCACCCAGTACAAGGGAATCAGCCAGAACTGGAGCGACCAGGAACTGCTGAAGAAAGAGCTGGACACCATTGACTACGTGATCGCGGTCGCCCGCAAACCGGCGATCTGAGTACGACCTGGACGCGGGACGTGCTGGGACAGCGATAGCGTGCAAGGGCAGGGGTCGAAGGGTGCGTTTGGTCGAGCGTGACGAGCATGTGCGGTATCTGGACGGGCTGCTGGAAGAGTGCCGCGGAAGACGGGGACACGTCGTCGTGCTCGACGGGCCGGTCACCACGGGCAAGACCGAGCTGCTGCGGGTGTTCACCGAGCGTGCATCGAGTGACGTCGTCGTGCTCCGGGCGACCTGCTCGCGCGCGGAGCGCACCCTGCCCCTCGGAGTCGTGACCCAGCTGCTGCACAGCGCCGGTCTGCCCCTGGACATCGCGGACCGGGCCGCTCAGCTGCTGAAGGAAGGTGCGGCGTCGGACGCCCTGTCCCGGACCCGCCCCGATACCGTCGAACCGGAAGCCGTCCGGATCTTCCAGGGCCTCGGCGTCGTTCTGCTCGACCTGGCCGCGAAGACCCCGGTGCTGATCGCCGTCGACGATGTGCAGCACGCCGACGAGGCGTCCCTGCACTGCCTGCTCCACATCGTCCGCAGGATCGGATCGGCGCGGATCCTGGCCGTCCTGACCGAGGACGCGGAACTCGGGGCGCAGCACTCCCCGTTCCGCGCCGAACTGCGACGCCAGTCGCAGTTCCACCGGCTGCGCCTGGCCCCGCTCACCCGGGCGGGCGTCGCCGAGGTGCTCCGTGGCCGGCACTCCGGCCACTCCTTCGAACCGGAGGAAACGGCCCCACCGCAGCCGCCGGAGGGCCGGCCGGCCCTGTGGGACGTGGACGACTTCTTCCGGATCAGCGGCGGCAACCCCCTGCTCCTGCACGCCCTCATCGAGGATCACGACATCGCCGGTGAGGTACGGGCCCAGGGCTACGGGCTGGCCCTCCTCAACTGCCTGTACCGGGACAAGCCCGCCATCGCGCACGTGGCCCGCGCCCTCGCCGTCCTCGACGAGGAGGGCGCCGTCGAGGAGCTGGCCCAACTGGCCGGAGCCGACACGGAAGCGGTCTGCCGTGCCCTCCACGACATGGAGGCGGCCGGTCTGACCGACAACGGCGTGTTCCGGCACCCGGTGGCCCGCTCGACCATCCTCGACGGCCTGCAGGCCCCGGACCGGGCGGCCCTGCACCGCCGCGCCGCACAGCTGATGCACGCCAGGGGAGCGCCGGCCATGACCGTCGCCCACCACCTCGTCGAGTCCAAGCACACGCAGGGGCCCTGGGCGGTCCGGGTACTGCTGGAGGCCGCCGATCAGGCGCTGCTCGGAGGCAGGACCCGGCTGGCGACGGAATGCCTGGCACTCGCCCACAGATCCTGCGGCGACGAGCACGAACGTCCGGGCATCAGGGCGCGGCTGGCCCAGGCCGAATGGGAACTCAACCCCGCCGCGGCCGCGCGTCATCTCACCCCGCTGGCCGCGGCGTCGGCCAACGGCCAGCTGGGCCACGGCGACCTGCTCGTCCTGCTCCGGCACCTGCTCTGGCACGGCCGTACGGGGGAGGCCAAGGCCGTTCTCGAACGTATCCGCGGCGCCCGGCCGGAAACGGACGGGACACCACAGGCCGTACCGGCACGGAACACCGAACTGTGGCTGGCCGCAACCCACCCGCAGCTCGCCCGCCGACACCAGGGGCCCGTCCCGTCCGATGACGGATCGCCCACGTTCGCCGACCCCCGCGGTGACCCGTGGCTGCGGTCGGCAGCCGAACTGGCGGGTCTGCTGGCCCACGGGCCCGGTGAGCCCGCCGCGGACCGTGCCGAACGGGTCCTCGACGGCCTCGGCCTCGGCCTGGGCCGTACGTCGCCCTGGACCGAGGAAGCCGTGCAGCTGGCCCTGCTCGTCCTGATCAGCGTGGGACGCCTGCGCAGCGCGGACGGGCAGTGCGAAAACCTTCTGGCCGAGGCAGGACCACGGGAGGCCCCCGTCTGGACGGCGATGGCATCGGCGACACGCGCTGAGATCGCCGTCAGGCAGGGCGACCTGGCAGCGGGTGCCGAACACGCCCGACAGGCACTGACCCAGCTCCCACCCCAGGCGTGGGGCGTCGCGATCGGCTTCCCGCTGGGCAGCCTCATCCTCGCCGTCACCAGGATGGGCGACTACGAGGAAGCAGCGAAGCACCTCACCTTCTCCGCTACCGACGCCATGTTCCGGAGCCGGTACGGGCTGCACTACCTCCATGCCCGCGGCCACTACTACCTCGCCACCGATCACCCGCACGCGGCGCTCGCCGACTTCCTCTCCTGCGGCGAACTCCTGCGCACCTGGGGTCTTGACGCCGCGGCCCTCATACCCTGGCGGACCGGCGCGGCCGAGGCATGGCTGCGCCTCGGCAACCGGGACCAGGCCAAGCGGCTCCTCCACGACCAGCTGGCCGGCGCGGGCAGGGACAGAATGCGTATCCGGGGCTCAGCCCTGCGGCTGCTCGCTGCGACGGGGCCCGCCGCCCGACGTCCCGAGCTGCTGAGCGAGGCACTCGACCTGCTGGAGGACTGCGGCGACCGCTACGAGCAGGCGAGAGCCCTCGTCGACCTCAGCCGCAGTCACCACCAGCTCGAGGAGTACCGGCGGGCCCGCATGGTCTCCCGACGGGCCTGGCACGTGGCCGGCCTGTGCGACGCCGGTCCGCTGACGAAGGAACTCCTCGCGGCCACCGGTGACCTCAACGGCCCCGATACGGCTTCCGGCAGCATCGACGGAATCCCCTCACTCACGGGCTCGGAGCGGCGCGTCGCCTCGCTGGCCGTCATGGGCTGCACCAACCGTGAGATCGCGAGCAAGCTCCACATCACCGCGAGCACGGTCGAGCAGCACCTCACCCGCGTCTACCGGAAGCTCAAGGTGAAACGCCGAAAGGACCTGCCTGTGGATCTCCGCAGTGATGTGGTCAAGACTGAACGAGCCCAACTCGACTGCGGCTGAAGCCCATTCCTCTTCTCCGTACGCCCCCGAACCCCCCTGCAGAGGTAGCGAAATGTCCCAGACAGCGGCGAACCCCCTGACTCTCCCGGCCCCCGGCACCTACACCATCGACCCCAGCCGAAGCACCATCACCTTCCGAACCCGACATGTCTTCGGCCTCGCGGGCGTCGACGGGTCCTTCTCCGTCCTCAGCGGCCGCATCCGGGTCGCGGCCGAAGCCGCGGAGTCCGACGCGACGGCCGTCATCGACGCCAACAGCTTCACCACGGGCAACGGCACACGGGACGGCGTCGTGCGCTCCGACAAGTACCTGGCCACCGCCGCGCACCCCCACATCACCTTCACCTCCGACGCGGTACGCGAGTCCCAGGGCATCTACACCCTGCACGGCGAACTGACCGTCCGTGGCACGACCCGGCCGGTGGAACTCCTGATCGAGCAGTCGCAGAACGGGGCGGACGGGATCAGCCTCCGCGCCACGACGAAGATCGACCGGTACGCCTTCGGTATCACCGCCGACAAGGGCATGACCGCCCGCTACCTGATCCTCACCCTCGACGTCGTCGCCTCACCGGCGTGACCGTTCTCGGCATCGACGTCGGTGGCACAAAGGTCGCACTGCGGACCGACGGCGGGACACCGTCACGCAGCGCGGTGTTCCCCTGGCCACCGGCGAGCAGCGTCGCGGACGACCTGGACGCTCTCACCAGGAACGTCCGCGCGCTGCTCGACGACACTCCGCAACCCGTCGAGGCGGTCGGCGTCGCCATGCCGGCGACCGTCGGCACGGACGGCGTGGTGACCACCTGGCCGGGCCGTCCCAGCTGGACGGGACTGGACCTTCGCGCCGCACTCCACTCGCTCTTCCCCCGAAGCACGGTGCTCTGGGCCGACGACGGAGACCTGGCCGCCCTCGCCGAGGCGGACGAAGCGAGCTGCCAGGACGTCGTCTACCTCGGAGTCGGCACCGGTATCGGCGGCGGCATCGTCCTCGACGGACACCTCTGCCCAGGAACCGCCCGCGGCTCCTGCGAGGTCGGCCATGTGATCGTCGACCCCAAGGGTCCGCAGTGCGACTGCGGACGACACGGCTGTGTACAGGCCGTCGCCTCCGGGCCGGCCACGCTGCGCCGGGCCGGCCACCTGCGCGGTGAGCCCGTGAGCTTCGCCGAGCTCGCGGAGGGCCTGCGACACGAACGGGACTGGGCCGTCACAGCGGTCGGGGAGAGCTGCGACGCTCTCGCGGTGGCGATCGTCAACCTCAACGAACTCATCCGGCCCTCACTCGCCCTGATCGGCGGCGGATTCGCCGACGGGCTGCCCGGCTTCGCCGGCACAGTGGCCGAGCGGGCGTACTCGCTCGCCAGACCGGGCCACCCTGTCGCCCCGGTACGCGCCGCCGCGCTCGGTGGCCTGTCGTCCCTGCGCGGTGCCGTTCTCCTCGCCCGGGGCGCGCATTCCGGGTAAGGGGACTTCGGGGTAGGGGGCTGAGCCAACCCCCTAGGGGTTGTCCGGTTCTACGGACCCCCCGTAGATTCCCCGAGTAAGGGGAACAATTCGAGTGCTGCGGAGTGCTTCGGATTAGCGTCACCGCGAAACAACCGTAAGGAAATCGCGCTGACGCTGAGCCGATTTTCCGTGTTGACGGACCTTTTGACGGCGGGTCGAAATTCACCTGCTGACCGCCGCGACGGGTTGGGTTGAGTGGACAACGAAGAGAAGCTCCGCGAGTACCTGAAGCGTACGACCGCAGATCTGCGCCGTACGCGACAGCGCCTCCGAGACATCGAGGCCCAGGACCAGCAGCCCATTGCGATCGTTGGAATGAGCTGTCGATATCCGGGAGGGGTGGCGAGCCCCGAGGACCTGTGGCAGCTCGTCTCCACCGGCACCGACAGTATCTCCGCATTCCCGGACGACCGTGGCTGGAATCTCGGGAATCTCTATGAGCCCGACTCCGGTCAGAACGGTAAATCCGCCACGGAGGAGGGTGGATTCCTCCACGACGCGGGTGAATTCGACGCCGGTTTCTTCGGGATCTCGCCGCGTGAGGCGCTGGCGATGGACCCCCAGCAGCGACTGCTCCTCGAAACCTCGTGGGAGGCACTCGAGCGGGCCGGCATCGACCCGGCAACGCTGCGCGGCAGCCGCACGGGCGTGTTCGCCGGGCTGATGTACCACGATTACGCCGCCCGTCTCGCGGCGGTGCCCGAGGGCGTGGAAGCGTTCCTGGGCATCGGGAACTCGGGCAGCGTCGTCTCGGGCCGAGTCGCCTACACCTTCGGCCTCGAAGGCCCCGCCGTCACGGTCGACACGGCATGCTCCTCGTCGTTGGTCGCCCTGCACCTGGCGGTGCAGTCGCTGCGCAAGGGCGAGTGCACGATGGCCCTGGCCGGCGGAGTGACGGTGATGGCGACGCCCGGCACTTTCGTGGACTTCAGCCGTCAACGCGCCCTCGCGGGCGACGGGCGCTGCAAGTCGTTCTCGTCGACCGCCGACGGCACCGGCTGGTCGGAGGGTGTCGGCGTCCTCGTGGTGGAGCGGCTGTCCGACGCGCGGCGCAACGGCCATGAGGTCCTGGCGGTGGTGCGCGGGTCGGCCATCAACCAGGACGGTGCGTCGAACGGTCTGACGGCTCCGAACGGCCCCGCGCAGCAGCGCGTCATCCGACAGGGCTTGACGAGCGCGGGCCTGAAGGCCTCACAGGTCGACGCGGTGGAGGCGCACGGTACGGGGACGAGGCTCGGTGACCCGATCGAGGCGCACGCCCTGCTGGAGACCTACGGCCAGGAGCGTCCGGAGGGCCGGCCGCTGTGGCTCGGCTCGATCAAGTCGAACCTCGGCCACACCCAGGCAGCTGCCGGTGTGGCCGGGGTCATCAAGATGGTCATGGCGATGCGGCACGGTGTGCTGCCGCGCACGCTGCACGTGGCCGAGCCGACGCCGCAGGTGGACTGGTCGTCGGGTGCGGTGGAGCTGCTGACGGAGTCGGTGGCGTGGCCGGAGACGGGTGAGCGGCGACGGGCGGGTGTGTCGTCGTTCGGCGTGAGTGGCACGAACGCGCACGTGATTCTTGAGCAGGCTCCTGAGACGGAGCCGGCGGACGCGGCGGATGTCTCGTCGTTGCCGGTGGTGCCGTGGGTGGTGTCGGCGAGGTCCGAGGCGGGTCTTTCGGCGCAGGTGAAGCGGCTGTCGGCATTCGCTGCGGACCGGAATCCGGTGGATGTCGGGTTCTCGCTGGTCACGACGCGTGCGTTGATGAATTACCGCGCTGTGGTCGTCGGCGACCGGGTGGTAAGCGGTTCGACGGCGCCCGGTGGTCTGGCGGTGTTGTTCTCGGGTCAGGGTGCGCAGCGGTCGGGTATGGGCCGTGAGCTGTATGGGGCGTATCCGGTGTTCGCGGATGCGTTCGATGCGGTGTGTGCGGAGCTGGACCGGCATCTGGATCAGCCGATCCGGGATGTCGTGTTCGAGGGTGGTGAGCTGCTGGATCAGACGCAGTTCACGCAGGCCGGACTGTTCGCGCTCGAAGTCGCGCTGTATCGCCTGGTGTCGGCGTGGGGCGTGAAGCCGGACTATCTGCTGGGGCACTCGATCGGTGAGCTGTCGGCCGCGCACGTTGCTGGGGTTCTCACACTTGAGGACGCGGCGAAGCTGGTGGCGGCTCGTGGTCGTCTGATGCAGGCGTTGCCGGCGGGCGGGGCGATGGTCTCGCTCCAGGCAGCTGAGGACGAGGTCCTGCCGCTCCTGACCAACGGCGTCTCGATCGCAGCACTCAACGGGCCCTCCTCGACGGTGATTTCCGGCGACGAGGACGCTGTCCTGGCGATCGCCGCGCACTTCGAGGCCGAAGGCCGTAAAACCAAGCAGCTCCGCGTCAGTCACGCGTTCCACTCACCCCGCATGGACGCCATGCTCGACGACTTCCGCACGATTGCGGAGACGTTGACCTTCCATGCCCCGCAGACCGCCATCGTTTCGAACGTGTCCGGTCGGGTCGTGTCTGACGAGGAGATGTGCTCGGCGGACTACTGGGTGCGTCACGTCCGTGAGGCGGTCCGCTTCCTCGACGGGATGCGGGCTCTCCGGGACCAGGGAGTGACCACGTACCTGGAGCTCGGCCCGGACGGAGTGCTGTCCGCCATGGGGCAGGACTGCGTCGAGGACTCGGTCTTCGTGCCGGCCCTGCGAAAGGACCGCGACGAGGCTCTGACACTCGTCACGGCCCTCGCCGAACTCCACGTACACGGACGGTCCGTCGACTGGGTGGCGTACTTCGCCGGCGTCGGCGCCCGCCGCGTGGACCTGCCGACGTATGCGTTCCAGCGTGAGCATTTTTGGCTGGAGTCTGTTGCGGCGGGTGTGGTTGATGGGGTTGGTCTTGGTGCGCGTGCGGTTGATCATCCGTTGTTGAGTGCGGAGGTGTCCCTTGCTGAGGGGGATGGGTTGGTGTTGACGGGGCGGTTGTCGCTTCAGTCGCATGGGTGGCTTGTGGATCATGTGGTGTTGGGTTCGGTGTTGTTGCCGGGTACGGCGTTTGTGGAGTTGGTGTTGTATGCGGGGGAGCGGGTGGGTTGTGGGTTTGTGGAGGAGTTGACGCTGCAGGCGCCGTTGGTGATGCCTGGGCGTGGTGGGGTGTCGGTGCAGTTGTCGGTGGGTGGGCCCTCGGTGGAGGGGCGTCGGGTGGTGAGTGTGCATTCGCGGTCGGCTGATGATGCTGATGGTGAGTGGGTGCGTCATGCGACGGGTGTGCTGTCGGCGGCGG
>NZ_MAPV01000409.1 GCF_001700505.1 Streptomyces mutomycini | reverse complement strand
GCTCTACGCGGTGCTGCTGGTGGTCCCCCTCTACTACCTGCTGATCTCGGCGTTCAAGTCGAACGACCAGATCTTCGGCAGCCCCTTCGCGCCGCCCACCTCCCTGTCCTTCGGCAACTTCGGCGAGGCGTTCTCCTCCGCCGACCTGGGCCTGGCCGTCGTCAACTCGGCGCTCGTCACCGTGTTCGCGCTGGCCCTGACGCTGGCGCTCGCCATCCCCGCGGCCTTCGCGATCGCCCGCGCGACGGGGCCGCTGGGGGCGCTGGTGGAGCGGGTGTTCTCGCTCGGGTTCCTGGTGCCCACGTTCGCCGCGCTCTTCCCGACGTTCCTGCTCTCCGCCGCCACGGGGCTGTTCCACACCCGCGTCTTCATGGTGCTGTTCCTGCCCGCGACGGCGATGCCGCTCTCCGTCGTCATCCTGGTGCAGTTCATGCGGACCATCCCGCGCGAGATGGAGGAGGCCGCGCGGCTGGACGGCGCGTCCACGTTCTCGGTGCTGCGGCACATCTACACCCCGATGTGCGTGCCGGGCATCGCGACCGTACTGCTGCTGAACTTCCTGACCTTCTGGAACGAGTACCTGTACTCGCTCGTGATCATCGGCCCCGATCCGGCGCAGCGCACGGTGCAGGT
>NZ_MAPV01000408.1 GCF_001700505.1 Streptomyces mutomycini | reverse complement strand
CATCGACACCCCGGAGAAGTACTGGCTGGAGTGGAAGGAGGAGGAAGAGGCGGAGGAAGCGTCCTCCTCCGAGGGGCCGTTGGACCGCGCCCTGGTCCAACTCTGCAACAAGGAGCGGATCCTGGAGCTGATCCACGACTTCACCGTGTTCGACTCCGGTGTCCGCAAAGCGTGCCGCCACAACCAGTACTTCGGCGTGAAGAAGGCACAGGAACGTATCGGTCGTCGTGAGGGCGGCGTCATCTGGCACACCCAGGGGTCGGGCAAGTCGCTCACGATGGTGTGGCTGGCGAAGTGGATCCGTGAGAACCAGAAGGACCCCCGTGTCCTCCTCATCACCGACCGCGAGGAGCTGGACGAGCAGATCGAGAAGGTCTTCAACGGCGTCAACGAGAAGATCTACCGCACCAAGTCCGGTGCGGATCTCCTGGACACCTTGAACAAGTCCACCGAGTGGCTCATCTGCTCCCTCGTGCACAAGTTCGGCAGCTCTGTGGGCAAGGTAGGCGACGAGGAGAAGGCGCAGGACAAGTTCATCGAGGAGCTCAAGGCCAACGTCCCAAAGGACTTCAAGGCCAAGGGCAACCTGTTCGTCTTCATCGACGAAGCCCACCGCACCGAGTCCGGCAAGATGCATGCCGCGATGAAGCGCCTGCTGCCCGGCGCGATGTTCATCGGCTTCACCGGAACGCCCCTGCTCAAGGCGGACAAGGGCACGAGC
>NZ_MAPV01000407.1 GCF_001700505.1 Streptomyces mutomycini | reverse complement strand
CTACTACAACAGCCCGGGACCGGACAACCGCTCCAACGCCAGCCTCAACGGTGAGTGGGTACAGATCAGGAACACCACGTCGAAGGCCGTGAGCCTCAAGGGCTGGACGCTGACCGACGCCTCGAGGCACACCTACACCTTCGGGAGCTACCGCCTCGGCAAGGGCAAGACGGTGACCGTACGCACCGGCAAGGGCAAGGACACGGCGGTCAACCGCTACCAGAACCGCGGCGCCTACGTGTGGAACAACGACAAGGACACCGCGACGCTGCGCAAGGCGTCCGGCGCCAAGGCCGACACCTGCTCGTACAACAACCCGAAGGCCGACTTCAAGAACTGCTGACCGGCCGGACGGCGTCAGGCCCCGTCGGCTCCCGGCCACTCCCAGGAGATGCCGTGGATGCCGGCGGGGCATCTGCCCGCCGCCGCGTGCACCGTGTGCGAGGCGTCCAGGACCACGCGGTGGTTGTAGCTCTTCCGCGCTCCTGAGCGCTCGCGGTAGTAGCGGTGGCCGACCACCGGAAGTGCCGCCGGATGGAAATAGACATGCAGCAGATATTCGCGCAGCCGCACGCGGGTACGCCGTTCGTAATGGTCGTCGCGGCCGTCACCCGGGTCGACGGAGATGGTGTAGTCGATGACCGCTGTCTCGTTCTTCGCCAGCTTCCTGCCGAATTCGATTTCGGTGACGACGGTGCTCACTTCGGGCAGAAAGCGGAC
>NZ_MAPV01000406.1 GCF_001700505.1 Streptomyces mutomycini | reverse complement strand
GTTCGGTACGCGCCCTGGTGCTGGCCGGAGAGGGGCGCGGCTTCTGCTCGGGCGGTGACGTGGACGAGATCATCGGCGCCACCCTCGCCATGGACGCCGCCCGGCTCCTGGACACCTACACCGGCAGGCAGCCTGATGGCACCCTCGCTCCCGACCCCGGCCAGGACCAGCGGGTCTGGAACCCGGAACACGGCACCCGCCCCTCCGCCGGCGCTCTGTTTACCACCACCGCGAACCGGGCCCGCGGCGCACGCCTGGCCCGCTCCGACAGCATCAACCGCATCGTGAACTCCGTCGTTCTCGACCACGAGGAACTCGGCCCGTACGCCGCCCAGCTGACCGCCGACTTCATCGCAGCTACTCCCCCACCCCTTGAGGATGCCGAGAAGTAGGGAGCTGCTGCCTCCCCAACGCAGCTTCGCTCGAGCGTTCGCCAGCCGGCCTCGCCGGGCGCACTTCACGGTCGCCTCACCGGAACAGCTGTCGACCGTGCAGCCCGTAGATGCATAGAGACGATCGACGCTCGTGACGGGGTGGGCGTTCCGGGCAAGGCTAGTGGCCGGTTAGGTTCGCCGCATGACCGAATCACCACGAACGGCACTGCCACCCCTCGCCAGCCCGCCTGGCGACCGGCTGGACGTCGTCTCGGCC
>NZ_MAPV01000405.1 GCF_001700505.1 Streptomyces mutomycini | reverse complement strand
CCCGCGAAGAGGTCAATTCGTGGTGTCCTCCGGGACGAGATCGATGCCGCCCGCCGGCCGGTCTTCCTCCTCGTACTGCGCGAGCGTCTTCTGCAGGCGGGCGGCGAGGTCTTGAAGGTGCGGCGTGAGGGCCCGCTCCACGCTGTTCTCCCCTCGCACCGCCCGGATCCGCGCGTCTTCTTCGTCGAGCAGCTCGTCGAGCGACTTCGGCTCAGGGTCCAGTCGAACGAGCAGCCAGGCCGACGCGCGCCAGTCGCCCGGCCGCCGGCGGATGCGTCGTTCGCTGCGGGTCTCGCCGGTGATGGGGTCGGTCCACGTCCGGTAGGTCTCGGAGACGACCGCGCCGCGGGCTGCCTCCTCGATGCTGCCTGTGGCCCGGACGGCCGCCGCCGCGCGTGCCCGGGTCACTCGGGCGTACAGGGCCGCGCACGGATCAGGTGAGTCGATGTCGAGCCTCCCGCCCTGCTTCTCCTCGACAACGTCCTCGCCAACGCGCATCCAACGCAGGAAGGAGGACCGGCCGACCCCGGCTG
>NZ_MAPV01000404.1 GCF_001700505.1 Streptomyces mutomycini | reverse complement strand
CTGCTGCATCATGGCGGAGCTCCACCTGAGGAGGATGACTTCGCCTTCCTTGAGCATGGCTCGCAGGGTGTCCGAGCCGCCCAGCTCGTCGAGGTGTCCGGCCTGCGCGGCGATGATGATGCCGACGCCCACGGGCCGGCCGGTGCGACCGAGTTCCTTGATGAGCAGGGCGGCCTCGTCGCGGAACGGGGCGCCCTTCTCCAGCAGGCGGTTGGCTTCGTCGACGATCCCGTACGTCAGCGGGTCGGGGGCGTCCTTGACGAAGCCGGAGCGGCCCATCTCCGCGTAGGCTGCCATGCGGCGCTCGGCTTCGGCGACCAGGCCGCGCAGCATGAGGATCGCCTCGTACTGCGTGGTGACCCGGGTGGCGACGTTGCCCTTGGCCTCGGGCACCGACTGGCCGTGCTTGAGGTCGGCGAGGTGGACGACCTGGCGATGGACGGGCGCGGGCGGATCA
>NZ_MAPV01000403.1 GCF_001700505.1 Streptomyces mutomycini | reverse complement strand
CGCATACGTCAGTCCGTGCGCACCCGCTGGCGAAGTTGACGACGGCCCGCCTGGTGGAGGCGATCGAGGCGGCCGCCGACGAGCGCGGGGTGGCGGCCGCGGATCTGCTGGAGGGCAAGCCGAAGCAGCAGAGGGTGCTCACGCAGCAGCAGCGGATGGTTCACCGGTTCGGTGACCGGCACCGGATGCAGGTGGGCACCCTGCACAAGCTCGCCCGCGCCGTCGGTCTCTCGCTGGACGACGTCTACGGGGAGACCGAGCTGGCCGAGGCGCGGGAGCACGCGGATCAGCGGGCGGATGACCGGGTCCGCGGCTGGGACCTGATGCTCGATGTCCCCAAGTCCGACTCCGTCTTGCCCGGGCTGATGGGCGAGGCGGACGAAGGGGAGTACCGCGACCTGGTGCACCAGGCGACGCGGGAGACGATCCGCGAAGTGGAGCAGTGGGTCGGGTACGCGGTCGGTTCCGAGGACGGGCGGCCGGTCCGGCTCGCGGCCGGCGGCCTGCTGGCGTGGTCCGTGGAGCACCAGTCCGCGCGGCCGATGGGCGACGGGACGCCTGGCGACCCGCACCTCCACCTCCACGTGACGATCGCCAACATGGGCCTCTGCGAGGACGGCAAGTGGCGCTCGATCGGCAACTCCGGCCAGGACCTGCACCGGCACGCCGCAGCCGCCGACGCCTTCTTCAAGGCCCGCGTCCGCGCCCTCACCCATGCACGGTTCGGTGTGCGCCGGCAGCAGGCCGAGCGCACCGGCGCCTGGGAGGTCGACGGGATCCCCGAGCCTGTCCGCGATCTGTTCTCCCGGCGGCACAGCAGGATCGTGGACCTTGCCGGGGACGAGGCGGGGCGCCAGGAGCGCGACCGT
>NZ_MAPV01000402.1 GCF_001700505.1 Streptomyces mutomycini | reverse complement strand
GGTGAGCAGATCCGTAACGGCCGGGGTGAGGAGCGTAGGGCGGCCCGGCTGACGGCGCGGCTTGCGACGGGCGGGCTGAGTGCTGTTCGTATAAGTCATGGGCGCGGACCGTACAGACCGCTGCCGCTACCGTCTCGGGCTGCACGGGACTTCTGGAGCCGCCCCATCGCGCGCGAGATACACGATCACGTCGCTTGCGTCTCGGGCTCGCCGGCATCGTGGGAAGAAGAAGCCACCCGCCCCCGCGAGGAGCACCGCCTGGTGGTGAAGGAGACCCGGCGGCCGGCGGCCTCTTCGCCCAGGCCGGGACGGAGCTGGGTCCACCGCGCGGGACCCAGCGACACCGGAAGTAGAGGTGAGGGAGCAGGGTGCGATCTGGTCGCGAGCGGCGCGGGCGCCCGCCGGGCTTAGCGCCGAGGCAGCCCCAAGACCATCAGCCAGACCTGGACCGCGAACATGAACAGCTCGGCGCCGGCCTGGGTCTCGCCCATGGCGAAGCACACCGTCGCCGCCGCGAAGGCAGTCGTGCCGATCCAGAAGACGCCGATGCGGCTGTGGGTGTAGACGAATCGGGCTGCCTCGGCCCGCTTGGCGCGGCGGCGCCTACGACGCAGTTCCTTCAGGTCCCGCTTGCGGCGCGCGATCTCGCGCTCGGTGGCTGCGATCAAAGCGTCGTACGGAAGAAGGTTATGGTCCCCGCCATCGGGCTGGGGGATCATCATCGTCATGGGGCTGTCCTTGGCTTGGCGTTCCCACCACTCGTCGTAGCGTCCAACTCTCCGAGCAGGGTGCCGGGGTTCTTGTAGACCGGCACCAATAGGACGCGG
>NZ_MAPV01000401.1 GCF_001700505.1 Streptomyces mutomycini | reverse complement strand
GCGGCCGACCGCGCTCGACTTCTTTCTGGTGGAGCAGGTGCTGACGCTCAGTCCAGTCGCGCAGGACGGCGCGGGCCTCGTCCGGTGTGGCGTCGATCGCGGCCGCGATCTCGGTCCAGGTGGCCCCGAGGAGGATGGCCTCTCGGATGTCGCCCCCGCGGCGGGCGGCGAGGTCGCGCCGCATCGACTCCGACAGGGCGAGCACGGCCAGCACATCGCCGGCGTCACCACGCTCGACAGGCTCGGGGAAGTCTGCGGGCAGTGTCCTGTTCATCAGCCGGTCCACATGGCCTGCGCGCTTCTCCATCTGCCAGGAGAGCGAGACCCGTCCGCTGGTGATCGTGCGGACGTCGTCGGGGCGGCGGACCGTGAGGTCGGTCCAGTGCTCGTGCGCGGGTGTGCCCATGAAGCCCCCTCAGTCGGCCGGGCCCGGTGGCGTCGGCGTCCGATCAGCACCCTAGGGGGCTAAATGGGGGGGCGCCAATACGGAACGGATCCCAATGGAACGGGCACCCGTTTTTTGACCTGTTTGGGCGTTTCGGCGGATTGGATTGGCTCCAGGGGGCGAAGACAACCGTTTCCGCCCCCACTGGCTACGGATTTACTCGCCACTCTGCGGGGATGTCCCCCACCTCCGCGGGGGGATTGTCGAGAGGAAGCCCACGCGGAGCTTCACCTATCGCCCGAGAGAAGGACATCCCGCCACCGGAGAACGTCGCATCTTCGAAGTCCACGTTGCTGCCGGAGAACGTTGCGCGACGGAAGGACACATGGCCCCCGGAGAATGTTGCGCCGCCGAGGGACACCCTGCCGCCCGAGAACGTCGCGTCGTCGAAGGACACCGTGCCGCCGGAGAATGTTGCGCCGTCGAAGGACACCCTGGCGCCGGAGAAACTCGCGCCGTGGAAGTTCAAGGGGCCGTCGATGATGACGCCGGTGAGGTCTAGGTCGCAGCCCTGCCAGGAGCGGTGTGCCCCCCGCTGGCGTCGGTAGTGGTCGCCTATGAGGCGCAGGATCGTGTGGCGCACCTTGCGAAATGCCAGGT
>NZ_MAPV01000400.1 GCF_001700505.1 Streptomyces mutomycini | reverse complement strand
GAGGAGGATTCAGTTCGGCTCTCCAAGCTCGCGGCCGTCCGCAAGGACGAGGCCGTGTGGGAGCACGAGCGCAAGTACGAACAGAGCCGTCGCGCCTATCTCGGCGAGGATGTGCTGCGGAACACCGGCAGCGCGGTCGTATGGTGGCTGCACCGCAATGAGGATCGGGTCGACAAGGCAGTCAAGGATCTCGGTCTGCTGGCGCAGCTCACCTCGGCCGCAAACGACGTGGACGTGTCGGAGCGGTTGCGGCATCTCGTACCGCGGCCGTTGCCCCCGCAGGACATGGAGCGGGATCTCGCCGGGGCCGGTCCTGCGGGGTCACCGGCCGGGGAACCGTCGGCAGAGGAGCCGGTCGCGCACGCGCTCGTGGAATTTCTGCGGGTCGCCGGGCTCTCCCCACAGGACGCGACAAGCACCTACATCGCCGATCTGCTGACGCGAGCATTCGAGCATCTGGACGGGGATCAGTCCGAGCAGATCCGACGGGTCTTCGGAGAACCTTCCTCCTCGTACGACGACCATGACGACTACGACGGCGCGCACCCGGAAGCCGCAGACGCTCCCGAACCCGCCAGGCCATCGGGGTCACATCGGATGAACGGTGCGGGGCCGGGGACAGTACCCCCGCCCGACTCCACCGTTCCTTTCTGATCCGATCTCTTCCCGGCAGACCGTGGCCGTGGGGCGCCCGGACAC
>NZ_MAPV01000040.1 GCF_001700505.1 Streptomyces mutomycini | reverse complement strand
GGGCGCGGGCGGCAGTCAGGAAGGACTCGCCACCGGGACCCCGATGGTCGCGGTACCGCAGGCCGTCGACCAGTTCGGCAACGCGGACATGCTCCAGGCCCTCGGAGTCGCCCGGCCCCGCCCTCCTTCGCCATCCGCTCCCGAATCCCCGCGAGCCTCTCGGCCACGTCCGGATCGTCCATCAGGGCGAGGACGGCGGCACGGAGTGAGGCCGCGTCCGCCTCCTCCTTCGGCAGGTGCCGGGCGACTCCGAGGGCCTGGAGCATGTCCGCGTTGCCGAACTGGTCGACGGCCTGCGGTACCGCGACCATCGGGGTCCCGGTGGCGAGTCCTTCCTGACTGCCGCCCGCGCCCGCATGGGTGATGAAGGCGTCCGCCTGCTTCAGCACGGACAACTGCGGGACCCACGAGTGCACCTCCACGCCCTCCGGCACGTCCCCGAGCGCCGAGGGGTCGACCTGCGCGCCGATCTGCAGCACCACGTGCCAGTCCGGCAGGTCGCCGAAGGCCTTGACGCACTCCCGGTAGAAGGCGGGTTCGTCGGTGTACGCGGATCCGAGCGAGACCAGCAGGACCTTCCCGGCGCCGGCCGGCCGCTTCCACTCCCCCTGGTCGGCCCGTTCGCCCTGGCAGGCTCCGACGAAGGTGAATCGCGTGTGGTCCACCCGGTCGGCGTTCGGCTGGAGCACCTCGGGGATCAGCACCAGGCCACGGCGCGGCCGGGCGACGAAGTCGTCGGGCGAGAGGCCGCCGAGGCCGTTCCCGGTGAGCCAGGCCGCGAAGCGCTCGAAGTAGGCGCGCCCCCTTTCGGTCTTCTTCAGCTCGGCGTTCATGGGCTCCCCCACCTCCTGCGCGTATCCCTCCCACGGGACCAGGTTGGGCCAGAGCTGGACGGCGGGTACTCCCCAGCGGTGGGCGAGGACACGGGCCGGGTAGGCGGTGATGTCGTGCAGGACGAGTTCCGGCTCATCCCCGTCGAAGGCGTCGGCGAGCTGCGGCAGGGCCTGGACGGCGTCATCGAGGAACGGCTCGATCCAGTCGATGGGTTCACTGCCCCAGCCCTCCGGATCGGTGGGCAGCGTGGAGGTGTAGATGACCGGCTCGGCGCCGGTGGCGGCGACCTTCTCCGCGAAGGAGGCCGGGACGGCGTAACTCACACGGTGCCCACGGGCGACGAGCTCCCGGATCACTTCGAGGCTCGGGTTCACGTGCCCGTGGGCGGCGATGGAGAACATGGCGATGTGGGCACGCGGCGGCGTTGTCATGCCACCAAATTAAGCGAGACGAGACGTCTCGTCCATTCGTTTTCGGTCCTGCGTCGCCTCCCGGTCAGCGCTGGTAACGGGCCAGCACCCGGTTCCCGTCGCCGACCAGGCGTTTCTTCAGCTCCTCGGTGTCGATGGCCCCGCTGTAGTACTCCTGGAGCGCGGGGGTCGCGACCTTGTCCTTCCACTCGGGATAGCCGCGCACGGACTGCGCGGGGGCGGGGCGCAGCGCCCGGGCGAGAGCGGTGCCGGCCGCCCAGCCGTTCTCCTCGGTGTGCAGCGCGGGATCCTCCAGCGCCTCGGTGCCGGTCGGCAGCATCCAGTCGCCTCTGGCCAGCCGCACCATGTTCGCGGGGCGCAGCAGGAAGTCGATGAACTGCACGGCCTCCTTCTTGTGCGGGCTGTCCTCGGCGACGGAGAGGGTCTGCGGGCTGACCCCCTGGGCGAGCCCTCCACTGCCCGCCGGAGTGGGGAGCACCGTCCACTCGAAGCCCTCGGGAGCCTGCTCGACGACCTGCTGACGGTAGGAGAAGCCCAGCGGGACCATGGCGTACTTGCCGCCGAAGAAACCGGGCAGCGTGTCCGAGCCGCCCATTCCGAGCGCCGGACGCGCCGCGCTGCCGTCGGAGTTGACCTGGTCCCGGACCGTACCGGGCATGACCCGGTCGCCCTCGTCGAAGCGGATGGTCACCTTGCCGTCCGCGCCGCGGTGGAAGAGCTGCCCGCCTGAGGAGAGGCCCAGGTTGAGGGTGACGGAGACCGGCTCCTTGAGCGGCCAGGCGACCCCGTACGTCCCCTTCTTCGTCAGCTTCTCGGTGACCTGGCGGAATTCCGCCCAGCTCCAGGGCTTCTCGGGGGTCGGGATCCGGACGCCAGAGGACTCGAGGATCTTGGTGTTGGCGATCAGGACCTTGGGTTCCTGGAGGAAGGGGACCCCGTAGACGCCGTCGCCGAAGGTGGTGGTCGCCCAGGACTGCTGCGGGATGTCCCCGGTCAGCCGGTCCGGCAGCAGGGTCCGCAGGTCGGCGAGGTAGCCGCCGTACGCGAAGTCCGCGAGGTCGTCCGAGGCGTCGTGGATGATGTCGGGCGCCTCGCCGCCCTCGAAGGAGGTGAGCAGCTGGTCGTGGACGTTGTCCCAGCTGCCCTGGACGTAGTCCACCTGGATGTCCGGGTGGGCCGCGTTCCATTCGCGTACGAGCTGCTTGTTGGCGTCGACGGACTCCTTCTGCCAGGCCAGCGACTGGAAGCTGAGCCGGATCACGCCGTCGGTGCCCGTGCGGCCGCCGTCTCCCGAACAGCCGGTCAGCAGGAGGGCGAGCGCGGTGGTCACCGCGGCGGCGAGCGAGGGCAGGCGGCGGCGCATCAGTGCTTCACCGCCCCGGCCGTCAGGCCGCCGGTGATGCGCTTCTGGATGACCGCGAAGAGCACGAGCGAGGGAAGGGTGGCGAGGAACGCGGCGGCGGCGAGCGGCCCGAGGTCGGCCACCCCCTCCGCACCCAGGAAGTGGGTGAGTACGACCGGCAAGGTCTGCTTCTCCGGTGTCTTGAGCAGGACGAGTGCGAAGAAGAACTCGTTCCATGCGGTGATGAACGCGAAGAGTGCGGTGGCGACGATCCCCGGGGCCAGCAGCGGCGCGGTGACCGAGACGAGGATCCGCGCCTTCCCGGCCCCGTCGACGGCGGCTGCCTCCTCCAGCTCGGGCGGCACGGCCCGTACGTACCCGGCGAGCATCCAGAGCGCGAAGGGCAGCGACCAGACGACGTACACCAGGATCAGTCCCCACAGCGAGTTGATCAGGTGCAGGTACTTGAGGACCAGGAACAGCGGAATGATCACCAGGACGAAGGGAAACGCCTGACTGACCACGACCCAGCCGGTGGCAGCGGTGGACAGCCGCCCCCGGTGGCGGGCCATCACATATGCCATGGGCGTGGCGATGACGACCGCGATCAGAGCGGCGCAGAGCGCGGCGGTGAGCGAGTTGGCCGCGGCCCGGAGCAGCGGCTGCTCGTCGAAGGCCTGCCGGAAGTTGTCCAGCGTCGGATCCTCGGGAATCCACGTCGGGTGCAGCGACCCGAGCTCACGGGCCGGCTTGAAGGCCGTGGAGATCAGCCAGAGGAAGGGGAAGGCCAGGAAGACGAGGTAGCACAGGAGCGCGGCGTACTGTCCGGCGCGCGCGGTTCTGCCCGTACGGAGGCTCATGCGTCCTCGCCTCCCCTGAGCCGGCCGACGAGGTAGAGGGCGAGCAGCACCGAGATGACGGCGACCATCACGCATCCCATCGCGGCTGCGTAGCCGAACTGTCCGTAGCGGAAAGCCTCTTCGTAGGCGAAGAGCATGGGCAGCCGGGTGCGGCCCCCCGGTCCGCCGCTGGTCAGGACGTAGACCAGGGCGAAGGAGTTGAAGTTCCAGATGAAGTTGAGCGCGCTGATCGCGAGGGCCACCGGTCTGATGGCCGGCCAGGTGACCGTGCGGAAGCGGCGCCAGGCCCCGGCTCCGTCGAGGGCGGCCGCCTCGTGCAGTTCGTGCGGGGTGTTCTGCAGCCCGGCCAGCAGCGCGACGGTGGTCTGCGGCATTCCGGCCCAGATGCCGACGATGATCACGGCGGGCAGCGCGGTGGCGAGGCCGGTCAGCCAGTCCCTGCCGTCGCCGAGGCCGAGATCGCGGATGGTCTCGTTGAGGATGCCCGCGTCGGGGTTGTAGACCAGGCGCCACATGATTCCGACGACGACCTCGGGCATGGCCCAGGGGATGATCGCCAGCGCCCGGGCGAGCCAGCGCATCCGCAGGTTCGCGTTGAGCAGCAGGGCGAGGCCGAGGGCCAGCACGAACTGCGGCACCGTGACCCCGACCGCCCACAGCAGGCCGATCCGGAAGGAGTCCCAGAACAGCGTGTCGTGCAGAAGGTCCTGGAAGTTGAGGAGACCGACCCACTGGGTGGAGCGGGTGCGGCCCGACTGTGCGTCGGTGAAGGCCAGCATGATGCCGTACAGCAGGGGGCCGACGCTCAGGATCAGGATCGGGATCAGAGCGGGCAGTACCAGGAACCAGGTGGCGCCGTCCCGTCGGCGGCCGTCACCCCGTCCGCCCTCGGGGGCCTTGCGCCCGGACCGCGTCATCGCGGTCGCCAGTGTCATGAATTCGACCCCTTCGCTGCCCTTGGATCGGTTTCATCCCTGTATTGCCGCCCGGGCGGCCCCCGTCATCGTGCTGACGGGCCGCCCGTTCGTCAAGGTGGCCTGCGGGGATGAGAAAATCGGGCCATGGACGAGATGCGCGCACGCGAGGTACTGACTGCCGCCGGGCTGCCCGACGGCGCGGAGCTCCTCGCGCTGGGCGAGAACGCGGTGTTCGGCGTCGGCGACCTGGTGGTCAAGGTCGGCCGTGACGCCACGCACCACCCGGAGCTGCGGGAGCGGGCCGAGCGCGAGGTGGCCGTCGCCCGGTGGCTCGCCGATTCGGGCGTACCCGCCGTACGCGCCGCCGAATCCCCGGCCCGCCTGGTCGAGGGCCACCCGGTGACCCTCTGGCACCGGCTGCCCGGCGCCGTGCGCCCGTCCGAACCTCGCGATCTGGCCCCGTTGCTCACCCAGATCCACGCACTGCCCGCCCCGGATCACTTCACGCTGCCCCGTCGTGAGCTGCTCGGCGGCGTCGAGCGCTGGCTTCGGCTCGCGGGCGACGCGATCGACCCCGCCGACGCCGACTATCTGCGCGGTCGGCGCGACGGCTTCGCGAAGGCCGCTGCGGCCCTCACCCCGCATCTGACTCCGGGCCCCCTCCACGGCGACGCGCTCCCCCGCAACGTCCACGTCACCCCGGACGGTCCGGTCCTGGTCGACCTGGAGACCTTCTCCGCCGACCTGCGCGAGCACGACCTGGTGGTCCTCGCACTCTCCCGCGACCGCTACGGCCTCCCGGCCCCCGCCTACGACGCGTTCACCGAGGCGTACGGCTGGGACGTACGCACCTGGGAAGGATGCGCGGTACTGCGCGGCGCGCGGGAGACGGCGAGCTGCGCCTGGGTCTCCCAGCACGCCCCGGCGAACCCCAGGGCGCTGGAGGAGTTCCGGCGCAGGGTGGCATCACTGCGCGAGGACGACCCCGAGGTTCGCTGGTACCCGTTCTGAGGGCTCTCCCCGTCGCGGAATGCCGGGTACGCTCGGCGCGTCGCGCGGGGCAGCTTTTCTTGCACCGTCAATCCGGGCCCTCGTAGGTTGACTTCATGGGACTCCTCGACAAGATCACCGGAACCAGGCACCCCGACGCCGGAGTGGTGTCACGCCCGGCCGAGGAGTTGCGGAGAGCCCTGCTCGGCCTCAACGGGCCGGATGTCCCCTACGTCATCCGCGACGGCGCGGCGCATGACGCCGATCTGGTGGCGGAATGGCGGATCGACGAGCCCGCCTGGCAGACCTTCTTCATCGGATCCCGGCTGACGCACGCCGTCCGGATCCGGATGCGCCTGGCCGATGAGGGCACTGAGGTGCGCGCGGTCGAAGAGCAGTGGGAGGTCACCCGCGTCGGGAATCCGCCACGGTTCCGGACTTCGGCGGCGTACTCACGCGGCGCCGGCAGGACCGTCAGCCGCCGATGGACGCTCCAACGCGGGGAGAGCGGCCGCCTCGAAGCGACGGAGACGTTCAGCTTCGACAGCGCACAGCTGACCGGCCCCCTGCGGAACACCGCCCTCGAGTCCGGCTGGACCTGGCGCGGAGTGATCTTCGGGAAGCTGTGAGACAGACCGGGGCCCGCTCGACCGGCCTGCGGCTGCAGGGCCCCGCTCTCCCGGCCGGTGGCTGGGGGTTCCGGGAAAGCGGCGCCACGTATGCTTCCCCGCGACTGCCTTGATCATCCGGAATGGAGTCCCACATGACCATTGCCCGCCTGCCCGCGGCCAAGTGGAGCTTCTCGGCCATGGCCGCCGGTGTGCTGCTCGTCGGCTGCTCGGCGTCGGTCGGTGTCGGGAACTCCGAACCGAAACTGTCCGCGGACGAACTGGCCACCACGGTCTCCGAGAAGCTCGCCCTGACAACGGGGCAGCCGAAGCCTGACATCGCCTGTCCCGAGGACCTCGTCGGGAAGGTCGGCACCACCACCCACTGCACGCTCACGGCGGACGACGGCAGCACCCTGGGCGTCTCGGTCAACGTCACCTCGGTAGACGGAGAACAGATCAACTTCGACATCAAGGCCGACGAGACGGCTTCACCGGCACCGAACTGACGGCCCCGGGGGCCTGATCCCCTCTCACCCGTCCGCGGGCTGCCGCCTCCGGGGGATGAGCGGCCAGGCCGCTTCGACGACCGCCGCCGGATCCGCCGTGCGCCGCAGGTATGCCTGCAAGGAGAGGGACTGCTCGGCCGCCGCATGCACCTGAAGGCCGTGCAGGTCCGGCAACGGCATCACCCCGACGGGCTGGTGTCTCTCCCCCATGCGCCGCACCACGCGGGCAGCGGCGACGGCGTCCGCCCTCGCGTCGTGGGCGTCGTCGAGCGTCACCCCGTAGTGGGCGCACAGCGCGTGGAGGGCCCGCTTCCCCTTCCGGTACTTGTCGACGTGCTTGTCGATCACCAGCGGGTCGATGACGGGCGAGGGCGCGTCACCCAGTCGCTCGCTGACCGATTCGACCGCGTACCGCAGGCACTCCCGGTCGAGCAGGGACAGGTCGTAGCGTGCGTTCATCACCACCAGCGGCGTCCCCGAGCGCAGCCCGTCGGCGACCGCTCGTGTGATCTCCTCGACCGCCGAGGCGGCCGGCGCCCCGTGCTCACGGGCGCGTTCCGTCGAGATGCCGTGGATCGCCGATGCCTGCTCGGGTATGGCCACACCGGGGTCCAGCAGCCAGGTCCGCTCCTCGGACACCGATCCGTCCGCCTCCAGCCGGATGACCGCCGCCGTCACGATGCGGTCGGTCTCGACGTCCGTCCCCGTGGTCTCCAGGTCGAACGCCAGCAACGGCCCGCTGATCCAGCTCATCCCGTACCTTCCCTCTGTGGTGCGTTCCCCCGAGTGATGACCACCCTCGCACGCGCCACTGACAACGCCGGAACGGGCGTCAGGAGACGGGCCGGGAGTCCGTCCAGACCGACTCGAACTCCTCGCGGTACGTCTCGAAGAGGCCGTGCTCGCTGTCCTGCCCCACCCTGACCACCGCGCGCCCGCCGCCCCGCAGCACCAGTACGGGCGCCTCCATGCCGCGTGCGCGGCGCAGATACGGCTGGACGACACCGACCGCGTCGGGGCCGTCGCCGTCCACCAGATAGGCCGTGAAGCGGGGCGTCTCGTCGAAGACGTGGATCTGGAAGGCGCCCGGGTCGCGGAGCTTGGAGCGGACCCGGCGCATGTGGAGGATGTTCATCTCCACCGAGCGGCTCAGCTCGCCCTTCTTGAGCCCCAGTTCACGCTCCCGGCGTTTGACCGCGCTGCTCGCCGGGTTGATGAACAGCAGCCGGACCCGGCAGCCCGACTCGGCGAGCCGCACGAGCCGGCGTCCCGAGAAGTTCTGCGTGAGGAGATTGAGCCCTATCCCGATCGCGTCCAGCCGGCGCGCGCCGCCGAACAGGTCCTCCGCGGGCAGCTGACGCTGCAGCCGCACCCGGTCCGGGTGGACGGAGACCACGTCGGCGTAGCGGTCGCCGACCAGCTCCTCCACGGCGTCCACGGGCAGCCGGTCGGCGGACGGGACGGCGGCCCCGCTGCCGAGGATCTCCAGGAGCCGCGCGGAGGCTCTCTCCGCCTGGGCCAGGACCGCTTCGTTCAGCGCACGGTTGCGGGAGACGACGTTGCGCGCCACCTCCAGCTCGTCCAGTGCGAGTTCCACCTCGCGGCGGTCGTCGAAGTACGGCTCGAAGCAGGGCCAGTGCTGGACCATCAGCTCACGCAGCTGCGGCAGCGTGAGGAAGCTGAGGACGTTGTCGTCGGCCGGATCGAGCAGATAGCCCTTGCGGCGCGAGACCTCACGGACCGCGACGGCACGCTGCACCCACTCCTGCCCCGCGGGCCCGGCGGCGGCCACCACCCAGTCCTCGCCGTGCACCGGCTCGTAGATCGGCCGGATCACGGCGGAGACCACGGCGCGCAGCCGCTGTTCCACCAGATTCAGCCAGATGTACGCACGACCCGCCCGCTGGGCCCGTGTGCGCACCTCGTTCCAGGAATCCGCTCCCCAGTCCAGCTCAGCACCGATCTCCATGGGCTGCGCGAGGGAGACGGCCCCCGGCGGGGCATCGGTCGATTCCCCCTCGTGACCTGCGTCACCTGGGGGCAGCTCGAACCCTCCCGAGCTCACCCGTGTACCGCCTTCCAGTCCCCCACCAACGATCAAGGAAGGGTACTCCGGTAGCGGGAGCCGGTGCAGCCGGATGCACAGGGTCCTTACTCAACTCCCCTATGTCGCAGGCCCGTTCCTTGCGGCGAGATCAGGTGGAGTGAGATGGTTCATAGCGATTACGCACCCCCTCGCCTGCCGTGAACCGGACGGAGGAGCCGCCCGGCCGCCCGGGCCCCCTGTCCGGGCGACACCGAGGTGTCCCAGGTTGACCGGCGCGGCGGGATCGCGTCGACGGGACCCGGCCGCACCGGCCGACGTACTAGGTACAGGGCCGTCTTTCGGGGAGTATCGGGGCGAAAACCCCCCAGCACCCGGATCAGAAGTGGAAGAGTCCTATCTATGCAGGTCTGGCCGGGACACGCGTATCCGCTCGGCGCCACGTACGACGGCGCCGGAACCAACTTCGCGGTCTTCTCGGAGGCCGCCGACCGAATCGAGTTGTGTCTGCTGCACGACGACGGTTCAGAAACGGCGGTGGAGCTCCGCGAGACCGACGCGTTCGTCCGTCATGCATATCTGCCCGGGGTGATGCCGGGGCAGCGCTACGGCTTCCGGGTGCACGGGCCCTACGAGCCCCAGCACGGGCAGCGCTGCAATTCGGCAAAACTTCTCCTCGATCCGTACGCACGTGCGATCTCGGGGCAGATCCAGTGGGGCGAGGCGGTGTACGGCTATCCGTTCGGCAAGCCGGACGAGCGCAACGACCTCGACTCGGCCCCGCACATGATGAGTTCGGTCGTGGTCAATCCGTACTTCGACTGGGGCGACGACCGCCGCCCGCGCACGGACTACCACCGCACGGTGATCTACGAGGCCCATGTGAAGGGCCTCACGATGCTCCACCCGGGACTGCCCGAGGAACTGCGCGGCACCTACGCGGGGCTCGCGCATCCGGAGATCATCGCCCATCTGACGGAGCTCGGTGTCACCGCGATCGAGCTGATGCCGGTGCACCAGTTCGTCCAGGACCACCGTCTCGCCGACGCCGGTCTGGCCAACTACTGGGGCTACAACACCATCGGCTTCTTCGCCCCGCACAACGCCTACGCCTCCTGGGGCGACCGCGGCGAACAGGTGCTGGAGTTCAAGCAGGCGGTGAAGGCGCTGCACCAGGCGGGCATCGAGGTGATCCTCGACGTGGTCTACAACCACACGGCCGAGGGCAACCACCTGGGCCCGACGCTCTCCTTCCGGGGCCTGGACAACGCCTCGTACTACCGCCTGGCCGACGACCAGAAGTACTACATGGACACCACGGGCACGGGGAACTCGCTGCTGATGCGGTCGCCGCACGTCCTGCAGCTGATCATGGACTCCCTGCGGTACTGGGTGACCGAGATGCACGTGGACGGCTTCCGCTTCGATCTGGCCGCGACACTGGCACGCCAGTTCCACGAGGTGGACCGGCTGTCCTCCTTCTTCGACCTCGTCCAGCAGGACCCGGTGGTCAGTCAGGTGAAGCTGATCGCCGAGCCCTGGGACGTGGGCGAGGGCGGCTACCAGGTGGGCAACTTCCCGCCGCTGTGGACCGAGTGGAACGGCAAGTACCGGGACACGGTGCGCGACCTGTGGCGGGGCGAGCCCCGGACCCTCGCGGAGTTCGCCGGGCGCCTCACGGGCTCCTCCGACCTCTACCAGGACGACGGCAGGCGCCCGCTGGCCTCGATCAACTTCACCACCTGCCACGACGGTTTCACGCTGCACGACCTGGTCTCGTACAACGACAAGCGCAACGACGCCAACGGTGAGGGCAACCGGGACGGCGAGAGCCACAACCGCTCGTGGAACTGCGGCGCCGAGGGCGACACCGAGGACAAGGAGGTCCTGGAGCTGCGCAGCCGTCAGATGCGCAACTTCATCGCCACCCTGATGCTCTCCCAGGGCGTGCCCATGCTGAGTCACGGCGACGAGTTCGCCCGGACGCAGCGGGGCAACAACAACGGCTACTGCCAGGACAACGAGCTCTCCTGGGTCCACTGGCCCGACCCCGCCGCCGCCTCGCGCGCCGAGGACGACGACGACGCGGGCGGTACGGACACCAGCCTGCTGGAGTTCACCCGGGCCATGGTCTGGCTGCGCCGCGACCATCCGGTCTTCCGCCGCAGGCGCTTCTTCCACGGCCGTCCGGTGGAGGGCACGCACGACGAGCTGTCCGACATCGCGTGGTTCACCCCCCGGGGTGAGGAGATGACCCAGCGGGACTGGCAGGCGGCACACGCCAAGGCCATGACGGTCTTCCTGAACGGCCACGCCATCTCCGAGCCGGGCCCGCGCGGTGAGCGGATCGCCGACGACTCCTTCCTGCTCATGTTCAACGCGGGCGCGGAGACCCTGGAGTTCACCGTGCCGACGAACCACGGCAAGCGGTGGCAGGTCGTGGTGGACACGGCCGTGCCGGACGGGGTGCCGCCGGGTGCGGGGCCCAAGGTGTCGGCGGGCGAGCGGGTCACGCTGATCGGGCGGAGTCTGACGGTGCTCAAGCGTCCGGCCTAGGCCGAAGGGGTGACGGGCACCGGGCGGGCGCCACCCGGTCGGTGCCCGGTGGCCCGGAAGGTGGGAGAGCGGCGCCGGGCTGGGTACGTACGAGTCCATGACGCCCACCGCCACGTACCGGCTCCAGCTCCAACCGGACTTCCCGTTCGCCGCCGCCGCCGACGCCGTGCCGTATCTCGCCGGGCTCGGCGTCTCCCATCTGCATCTGTCCCCCGTCCTTGAGGCCGTACCCGGTTCCGGGCACGGCTACGACGTCGTCGACCACAGCACCGTGCGGGCCGAGTTCGGGGGCGAGGAGGGCCTGCGGGAGCTGGCCGGTGCGGCACGCGCCCACGGCCTCGGGATCATCCTGGACATCGTGCCGAACCACATGGCCGCCGCGCCCCGGCACAACCTGCCGCTGTGGGAGGTGCTGCGCGAGGGCCCGGAGTCCCCGTACGCCCGCTGGTTCGACATCGACTGGGCGGCGGGCGGCGGGAAGGTGCTGCTGCCCGTGCTGGCGGGGCGCGTCGGCGAGGAGAGCGGCAGCTTCGAGCCGGGCACCCGCGGCGACGGGACCCCCGTGCTCCGCTACGGCGACCTGGAGTTCCCCCTGCGCGAGGGGACGGCGGACCTTCCGCTGCCGGAGCTGCTGGCCGCCCAGCACTACCGGCTCGCCTGGTGGCGGCTGGCCAGGACCGAGCTGAACTACCGGCGGTTCTTCACCATCTCCGATCTGATCGGCGTCCGGGTGGAGCACCCGGAGGTCTTCGCCGCCACCCACGGCAAGATCCTGGAGCTGGTCCGCGACGGAGTCGTCGACGGGCTGCGCATCGACCATCCGGACGGGCTGGCCGACCCGGCCGCGTATCTCGGGCGGCTCGGCGACGGGAGCGGGGGCCGGTGGACGGTGGTGGAGAAGATCCTCACCGGTTCCGAGTCCCTGCCGGCCGGGTGGGCCGTGGCGGGGACGACCGGTTACGACGCGCTCCACCGGATCGACGGTCTGTTCACCGACCCCATGGGCGCGGCGGACCTGCTCGGCCGCTACCGGGACTTCGCGGGACCGCCCGGGGACCGCGGCGGCTACTGGACCGCGACGGTGCGGCGTGCGGCGTACCGCGTGGTCACCCATGAGCTGGCCGCCGAGACGGAGTGGCTGACCCGCCTGGCCCTCGAGGTGTGCGCGGGGGACACCGCACTGCACGACCACGCACCGTGGGCCCTCCGCACGGCGGTGCGCGAGCTGCTGGTGCGGGTTCCCGTCTACCGGCCGTACGTGACGGCGGGCGGTCCGCTCACGGAGATCGCGGAGTCGACGCTGCCGGCCGAGGCGGTGCGGGACGCCAAGGCCGTGTTCTCGGTCCCCCGGGAGGCGGAGGCAGTCGACGTGGTGCGGGATCTGGCGCTGGGCCGCCTCGGCGACGGGCCGGAGCACGCGGCGTTCTGCGCCCGGTTCGCACAGACGGCGTCCGCGCTGCACGCCAAGTCGGTGGAGGACACCGCGTTCTACCGGTACGTCCCGCTGATCTCGGCGACCGAGGTGGGCGGCGACCCCGGCCGGCCGGCGGTGAGCCCGGAGGAGTTCCACGCCTTCTGCGCCCGTATCGCTCGGGACTGGCCGGCGACCGGCACGGTGCTGACCACCCACGACACCAAGCGCAGCGGAGACGTACGGGCCCGGATCGCGGTCCTGTCCGAGTGCCCGGAGCGGTGGTCCTCGCTGGTGGCGCAGCTGTCCAGGTCCGCGCCCGTGCCGGCTCCCGATCCCCAGCTGGCCTGGCAGGCCTGGCAGTCGGCGTACGGCTGCGCGGGCCTGCCCGCCGGTGAGATGACGGGCAGGCTGGAGCCTGCTCTGCTGAAGTCCGTGCGCGAGGCGGGCCTGTTCACCAGCTGGACCGAGCCTGATCCGGTCTACGAGCGGGCGGTGACCGACTTCGTGGCGGCCGGCCCGGGCAGCGACGCGGGTGAGGCGCGGTCGATGATGACCAGGTTCGCGGACGCCCTCGCCCCCTTCGCACGGGCCAACGTGCTCGGTGCCGCCCTGGTGCACCTGACGATGCCCGGCGTGCCCGATCTGTACCAGGGCACGGAGCGGGAGTACATCGCACTGGTCGACCCGGACAACCGGCGTCCGTTCACCAAACCCTCCGGGGGCGAAAGCGAGAAGGCCGCGCTGACCACGACCGCGCTGCGTCTGCGCCGTGAGCGCCCGGGGCTCTTCGGCGAGTCGGGCGTCTACACACCGCTGGCGGCCCGGGGACCCGCGGCCGCGCACTGCCTGGCCTTCTGCCGGTCCGGTGAGGTGGTGACCGCGGTGACCCGGCTGTCGCTGCGGCTCGACGAGGAGGGCGGCTGGCGCGACACGGAGCTGGCGCTGCCCGACGAGGGCCCGTGGACCGATCTCCTCTCGCCCGGAGGGGAGTTCACGGGACCTGTGGTCACCGTGGCGCGGCTCTTCGCGGACCGGCCGGTGGCGCTTCTCGTCAGGGCGGCGCCGGGACAGCAGTGAGAATCCCGGGCACGGCCGCGGGGCTTCCTGTCCGTGGGAGGGATTCAGGCCGGGGGCACGGGCGGCGAAGCGCTGAGCCGGAACGTCATCCGGCCGAAGCTCACCTGGTCGCCGTCGCTCACCACGACGGACCCGACGACCCGCTGTCCGTTGACGCACGTGCCGTTCGTCGAGCCCAGGTCGCGCAGGATCCACCGGCTGCCGTGCGCGGTCAGTTCGGCGTGCAGCCGTGACACCGTCTCGTGGCTGAGCCGGAGTCCGTTGCCGGGATCACGGCCGATACGCAGCGGGTGGGGGCCGGGCACCGGCAGGAGCAGTCTGGGCAGCCGCTCGGACTGCCACGCCCTGCGGACCCGGGCCGGAAAGGCGGAGACGCCGCCCACGGCGCGGAACAGACCGCGGGACCAGCGACCGCCGGAGTCCAGATCGGAGGTGAGCGCCGCCAGCTCTTCGGGCCGCCGGGCCGTCAGGACCAGTTCCATGCGCCGCAGGAAGGTGTCGTGGGAGAGCTTCCCCTGCGCGGCGCCGTCTCTGAGCACATCGAGAACACGGTCGCGCTGGGCGTCCGACAGCCGCGCGGGATACGTGTAGGGCTCGAAGGAGGACGTCACGGTACCGATTGTCGGGCCGACAGGCCCGAGGTGTCCAGACGATGCCCGTTTCCGGCCTACCTGACCTGCGTGGCAGCGGACGGATACGGCCCGCCGCCCGCCGGGAGGCCGCTGTTTCACCGGCTGCCCGCGCCGTGACCGCCGGTCCGGCGCCCGGTCCGGCGGTCCGTCGCGGGCCCGACGGGCCGGGGTCGGCTCCCGGTGGCCGCCGCGTTCGCCCGGACCTGCCACCGCGTCATCCGGGAGCGCGTTCACCCGGTGTGAGCGCCGGACCGGGGGTGCCGCCCGTGCGCTGCGCGCGGATCACGTCGCGGTACCAGGCATAGGACTCCTTGGGGGTCCTGCGCAGGGTCTCGTAGTCGATGTGGACCAGGCCGAACCGCTTGCTCGCGCCCTCGGTCCACTCGACGTTGTCGGTCAGCGACCAGGTGAAGTAGCCGCGCACGTCGACGCCCGCGTCGATGGCCGTACGCAGTGCTTCCAGATGCCCTTCCAGGAAGGCGATGCGGCGTCCGTCGGCGACGGGCTCGTCGACCGCGCAGCCGTTCTCCGTGATGTAGACGGGCGGCAGCCGGTCACCGAAGCGGTCCCGCAGCCGGCCGAGTGTGTCGGCCAGCCCCTGGGGGACGACGGGCCAGCCGAAGTCGGTGGTGTCGTACCCCTCGATCTCGCGGATGCCGAAGGGGAGCCCGGCGGGCATCGGGTAGCCCGAGAAGGAGTCGAGCGCCCCTGGCCTCGGCGCGCCCACCAGGGTGGGGTTGTAGTAGTTGACGCCGTACCAGTCCAGGGGTGCGGAGATGACCTTGAGATCGTCCTCGACCGGTCCCGGCATCAGGGCGTCGAAGCCTTCGCCGGGGTAGCGGCCGGTGAGGACCGGGTCGGCGAACAGCCAGTTGGTCAGGGTGTCGTAGAGCTCCGCTCCCGTACGGTCCTCGTCGGTGTCCCCGGCCGTCCAGACGGGGGTGTGCGAGAGCGCGATGCCGATGTTCCCGGCGCCGGCGGCGCGCAGCGCCCGTACGGCCAGCCCGTGCGCGAGCAGTTGGTGGTGGGCCGCCGGCAGCGCGTCGAAGAGGAGTGTGCGGCCGGGGGCGTGCTCGCCCAGCGCGTAGCCGAGCAGCGTCACCTCGGCCGGTTCGTTGATGGTGATCCACATGGGGACCCGGTCGGCGAGGCGTTCGGCGACGATTCCCGCGTACTCGGCGAAGCGGTAGGCGGTGTCCCGGTTGAGCCAGCCGCCCGCCTCGTCCAGCGGGAGCGGGGTGTCCCAGTGGTAGAGAGTCGGGGCGGGGGTGATGCCGTGGGCGCAGAGTTCGTCGACGAGCCGGTCGTAGAAGTCGAGTCCGGCGGGGTTGAGCGAGCCGCTGCCGCCGGGCACGACCCGGGGCCAGCTGATGGAGAAGCGGAAGGCGTCCGCGCCGAGTCCGGCGAGCAGGGCGACGTCCTCGCGGTAGTGCTCGTGGAAGCCGGTGCCTCGGGTGGTGTCGGTGCCGTCCTTGATCCGGCCGGGCTGGGCGGCGAAGGCGTCCCAGCCGGAGGGCCCCTTGCCGTCGGTGTCGTAGGCCCCCTCCGTCTGGAAAGCGGAAGCGGAGGCGCCCCACAGGAAACCGGGTGGGAAGCTCGGCACGGTCATCTCGGCCTCCAGCAGCCGTGGGAGGGACCTCGTATTACTGCCCGGGCTAGCGAATGAGCAGAACCCGGTAGGGCAATGATCAGGACCAGACCCTAACGGCCAGTTACGGGCTCGCTCCAGTGTCCCGGGGCCGGCGTCGAGAATTCCGTCGATCATGGGGCCTCCGGCGAGGCACCGGGTGCACGGACGAGGAGTGGTGGATGCAGTTCGAGGTGTGGGCCCCCGAGGCCGGGTCGGCCGTGCTGTGCACGGCGGGCGGCCGCCTGCCGATGGACCACGACCCGCTGCGTGCGGGCTGGTGGACGGCGGAGGCCGAGGCGGCGGACGGTGACCGTTACGGCTTCTCGCTGGACGAGGGGCCCGTGCTGCCCGACCCGCGCTCCCGCCGCCAGCCGGACGGGCCCGACGGCGAGAGCGCGGTCGTCGACCATGACGCGTACGCATGGCGCACCACGTGGGCCGGCCGCGGGCTGCCCGGCGCGGTCCTGTACGAGCTGCACGTCGGCACGTTCACCGGAGCGGGCACCTTCGACGCCGCGGCCGAGCGGCTCGGCCAGCTCGTGGACCTCGGCATCACCCATGTGGAGCTGATGCCCGTCTGTCCGTTTCCGGGCGCGCACGGATGGGGTTACGAGGGGGTGTCCCTCTGGGCGGTGCACGAGCCCTACGGCGGCCCGGAGGGACTGAAGCGCTTTGTCGACACGGCCCACGGTCTGGGTCTCGCGGTCGTCCTGGACGTGGTCCACAACCACCTGGGCCCCTCGGGCAACCACCTCCCGGCCTTCGGCCCGTACTTCACGGACACCCACCACACCCCCTGGGGTTCGGCGGTCAATCTCGACGCCCCGGGGTCGGACGAGGTGCGCGCCTACCTGCTGGGCAGCGCACTCGCCTGGCTGCGGGACTACCGCCTGGACGGCCTGCGCCTGGACGCCGTCCACGCACTGGCCGACGGCAGGGCGCTCACCTTCCTGGAGGAGCTCTCCACGTCCGTCGACGCCCTCGCCTCGGAGCTCGGCCGGCCGCTCGGGCTGATCGCGGAGTCCGACCTCTGCGACCCTCGTACGACGACTCCGCGCACGGAGGGCGGCATCGGGCTGCACGCCCAGTGGAACGACGACTTCCACCACGCCCTGCACACCGCGCTCACCGGCGAGTCCCAGGGCTACTACGCCGACTTCGCGACCGCCCCGCTGGCCGCCCTCGCCAAGACCGTGACGAAGGCGTTCTTCCACGACGGTACGTACTCCAGCTTCCGGGGCCGCGCGCACGGCCGCCCCGTCGACGCGGCCCGGACGCCCGCCCACCGTTTCGTCGGCTACGCCCAGACCCACGACCAGGTCGGCAACCGTGCCCTCGGTGACCGGCTCGCCGCCGGGCTCTCCCCGGGGCTCCAGGCGTGTGCGGCGGCGCTCGTGCTGACCGGGCCGTTCACCCCGATGCTCTTCATGGGCGAGGAGTGGGGCGCCCGCACCCCCTGGCAGTTCTTCACCGACCACACCGATCCGGATCTCGCCCGCGCCGTACGCGACGGCAGGCGGCGGGAGTTCGCGGCGCACGGCTGGGCCGAGGAGGACATCCCCGATCCGCAGGACCCGGCCACCAGGGCCCGCTCCTGCCTCGACTGGAGCGAACCGGAGCGTGAGCCGCACACCCGGCTGTACGCCTGGTACCGCGAGCTGATCGCCCTGCGCCGCACCCTGCCGGACCTCTCCGATCCGGACCTGGCGTCGGTGCGGACGGCGTACGACGAGGAGGCCCGCTGGATCGCCTACCGCAGGGGTGACCTGCGGATCGCGGTCAACCTCTCGGGGAAGCCCGCGGCCATCCCGCTGGGCGCCGGCCGGCACCGGGCCGGCGGGGGCAGGGTGCTGGCCGCCTGGGAACCGGCCGGGGCCCCGGGTGCGGACGGGCTGCTGCACCTGCCCCCGGAGTCGTGCGTGGTGCTGGCCGACGAGTGAGTGCCGCGAGCACCGCGCTCAGCGCGGGTTGCGACCGGCGGGCGCCCGGTCCGGCAGAGGCCCTCCTCTTCGGCGGGCCTACTCGACGACCGCCATCTCGCGCGCGGTGGTGTTCAGCCGCCTGCCCCCGGTCTCCGTGACCGTCACGATGTCCTCGATGCGGACACCGAAGCGGCCGGGGAGGTAGATGCCCGGCTCCACGGAGAAGCACATCCCGGGTACGAGCGGCTGCTCCTCGCCCTCGATCATGTACGGCGGCTCGTGGGTGGTGACGCCGATGCCGTGGCCCGTGCGGTGGATGAACCGTTCGCCGTAACCGAATTCGGTGATGACCGCACGGGCCGCCCGGTCGACGTCCTGGCAGGCCGCCCCCGGCCGCACGGCGTTGCAGCCGGCCTCCTGCGCCTCCCGTACGACGTCGTGGACCCGCTGCTCCTCGGCGGTGGGTTCACCGACGTGGACCGTGCGGGAGGTGTCGGAGCCGTAGCCGTGCTTCAGCCCGCCGAAGTCCAGGACGACCATGTCGCCCTGCTCGATGGTGCGCTCTCCCGCCTCGTGGTGCGGGTTGGCGCCGTTCGGGCCCGATCCGACCACGGTGAAGTCGACCTGCGAGTGCCCGTGCTCCATGAGGAGCGTCGCCAGGTCGGCGGCCACGTCGCTCTCCCGCCGGCCGGAGAAGCGGACCTTCAGGATCCGCTCGTACGTGGCGTCGGCCGCGGCCCCCGCCGCGGCGAGCCGCTCCAGCTCGGCCGCGTCCTTGACCGCGCGCAGCATCGGCAGGGCATCGGTGAGCGAGGCGTATGAAGTGTCGGGGAGGAGCTTGTGCAGGGCCAGCAGATGCAGCGCCCAGGCGTTGTCACTGATGCCGAAACGGCCCTTGGCGTCGAGCAGTCCGGCGGTCAGGGTGTAGGGGTTCGCGGCGTCGGTCCAGTCCCGCAGCGTCAGGGCGGGGGAACCTGCCGCCCGTTCCGCGTCCGCCGCCTCCAGGGCCGGGACTACGAGGACCGGGTCGTGCCCCGCCCTGAGTACGAGCAGGGTGAGGCGCTCGGTGTCGGCGGTCGGCCGGTAGCCGGTGAGGTGGACCATGTCCGGGCCCGGTGCCACGAGTACGCCGGCCAGACCCGCGGCGTCGGCGGACTCGGCGGCGCGGGTCATCCTGGCCCGGTAGTCGTCGGCGGTGAAGGGCGCGGGGTGGTCGGTGCTGGGCATGGGTACCTCCTGGCTGGACGCGACGCGGCACACAGCATCCTGCCCGGCCGCCGGGGCGGGCACCAGCGTGCTTCCACGCGTGCCGCGACCGGCTCAGCCGAGCCGTACGACGAGGTCGGCGCGGTCGCGGTGCCGGTCGACCAGCCGGGCGTTGCGCTCGTCGGACCCGGCGACCCAGCGCTCTGCATACGGGCGGGACTTGCCGAACCGCACGTGCCGGTCCACCAGCCTGCTCACCCGCAGTCCGGGGTCGGCGTCCAGGAACCACACCTCGTCCAGCAGGCCGCGCACCGGCGCCCAGGGCCCGTCGTCCAGCAGCAGGTAGTTGCCCTCGGTCACGACGAGCGGGATGTCCACGGGGACGCACAACGAACCGGCGACCGGCTCCTCCAGCGCCCGGTCGAAGGCGGGCGCGTACACCGGGCCGGGGCCTTCGGGCCGGCGCAGCCGCCTGAGCAGGGCCGCGTATCCGGCGGCGTCGAAGGTGTCGGGCGCGCCCTTGCGCTCCGCCCGGCCGAGGCGTTCCAGCTCCGCCCCGGCGAGGTGGAAGCCGTCCATCGGGACGAGCACCGCGCGTCCCTCGAGGGCTTCGACGAGCCCGGCGGCCAGCGTCGACTTCCCGGCGCCGGGGGCTTCCGCGATACCGAGGATGCGGCGGTCGCCCTGGGCGGCGAGGCTGCGGGCGCGCTCCGTCAGCGCGGCGAGGTCGCTCGTGTCCATGACGCGCATTCTCCCCGGAGGTGCCGGCCACGCGTCGGTGTTACGTATAACGTACGCACTGTCCGTACATCGAGCACGAGGATTCCCATGTCCCACATCGCCCTGGTCACGCTGGTCGTCCGCGACTACGACGAAGCCCTCTCCTTCTACACCGGCGCCCTCGGGTTCGAGCTGGTGGAGGACACCGACCGGGGGGACGGCTCCCGCTGGGTGGTCGTGCGGCCGCGCGGCACCACCGGCGCCGGACTGCTGCTGGCGCGTGCCGGGAACGGGGCCCAACGGGCGAGCGTCGGGGCACAGACGGGCGGCCGGGTCGGCTTCTTCCTGCACACGGAGGACTTCGCGGGTGACCACGAGCGGATGCGGGCCGCCGGGGTCCGCTTCCTGGAGGAGCCGCGGCACGAGACGTACGGTTCCGTCGCGGTGTTCGAGGACCTCTACGGCAACCGGTGGGACCTGCTGCAGCCGGCGTGAAGCATCATTGCTCCCCAGCGGCGCGAAGCATCCCCTTCCCCGACGGATCGCCCCCTTGGCATGATCAGCGCATGACATCGGAAGACACCCCGAGCGGGTCTAGGCCGGCCCCGCCGCCGCGCACAGCGCTTCCAGGACCGGCTTGATCAGCGGATGCCCCTCGGCCCCCTGCCGTACGGCGGCGAAGACCCGCCGGGTCGGGGCCACTCCCTCCACCGGCCGTACGACCACACCGCCGAGCTCCGTGCCGCGCAGCGCCGAGCGGGGCACCAGTGCCACCCCGGCACCCGCCCCGGCCAGGGCGACCACGGCGTGGAAGTCGTCGGAGGAGTGCTCCAGCAGGGGCTCGAAACCGGCGTACTCGCAGGCCAGGACCACCACGTCGTGGCAGGGGTTGCCGGGGTACGGGCCGATCCACGTGTCCTTGGCGAGATCGGCGACGGCGACGTGGTCCTGGCCCGCCAGACGGTGACCGACCGGCAGCACCGCGTCGAAGGGCTCGGAGTACAGCGGCACCCGGGTCAGCCGGCGGTCGTCGTCGCCGGGCGCGCCCCGGTATTCGACGGCGACCGCGACGTCGACCTGCCGGTCCAGCACCATCGGCACGCTCGCGTCACCCTCGGCGTCCTGCACCCGGACCCGGATGCCCGGTGCGGTGCGGGTGAGCTCGGCGATCGCGGGGGCGAGAACGAGCCCGATGCCCGTGGCGAACGCGGCGACGGTGACCGTCCCCGCGACGCCCGCGCTGTAGGCGGCGAGCTCCGCCTCCGCCCGCTCCAGCTGGGCGAGGACGGCGTTGGCGTGCGTCAGCAGGATCTCTCCGGCGGCGGTCAGCCGGGCACCGCGAGCCCCGCGCTCGACCAGCCGGTGCCCGGTCTCCTGCTCCAGCGCGGCGAGCTGCTGGGAGACCGCGGACGGGGTCAGATACAGCGCGGCGGCCGCAGCGGTCACCGTGCGGTGGCCGGCCACCGCACGGAGGATGCGCAGCCGCCGTGCATCGATCATGCGCTCATTGTCCCAGCTCGCTGGGTGCTTCTACGCCTCCAGCGCGGCTCGCGCGTCGATGAACGCGTCCACCGCACGGTGGACGTCGTCGGTGGAGTGCGCGGCGGACAGCTGGACGCGGATGCGTGCGGCGCCCTGCGGGACGACCGGGTACGAGAACCCGATCACGTAGACACCGCGCTCCAGGAGGAGTTCCGCCATCCGGCCCGCCTTCGCCGCGTCACCGATCATCACGGGGGCGATGGCGTGGTCGCCCGGCAGGATGTCGAAGCCCTCCGCGGTCATCCGGGACCGGAAGAGCGCGGTGTTGGCGTTCAGCTGGTCGCGCAGGTCGCCCGCGGACTCCAGCAGGTCGATGACCTTGAGGGAGGCGGCGGCGATGACCGGGGCGAGCGAGTTGGAGAAGAGGTACGGGCGCGAACGCTGGCGCAGCAGCGCGACGATCTCGGCGCGCGCCGCGACGTAGCCGCCGGACGCACCGCCCAGCGCCTTGCCGAGGGTGCCGGTGATGATGTCGACGCGGTCCATGACCCCGTGCAGTTCGGGGGTGCCCCGGCCGCCGGGTCCGACGAAGCCGACGGCGTGCGAGTCGTCGACCATGACCATCGCGCCGTAGCGGTCGGCGAGGTCGCAGATCTCGGCCAGCGGGGCGACGTAGCCGTCCATGGAGAAGACACCGTCGGTGACGACGAGCCTGCGCCGGGCGCCGGACGCCTCCTTGAGCTGCTGCTCCAGGTCGGCCATGTCGCGATTGGCGTAGCGGTAGCGCTTCGCCTTGGAGAGGCGGATGCCGTCGATGATGGAGGCGTGGTTCAGGGCGTCGGAGATCACCGCGTCCTCGGGGCCCAGCAGAGTCTCGAAGACTCCGCCGTTGGCGTCGAAGCAGGACGAGTAGAGGATCGTGTCCTCCTGCCCGAGGAAGGACGACAGGCGCTGCTCCAGCTCCTTGTGGACCTCCTGGGTGCCGCAGATGAAGCGGACGGACGCGAGCCCGTAGCCCCAGCGGTCGAGCGCCTCGTGGGCGGCGGCGACGACCTCGGGGTGGTCGGCCAGGCCCAGGTAGTTGTTGGCGCAGAAGTTGAGCACCTCACCCGCGCGTCCACCGGAGGTGACGGCGACGGTCGCGGACTGGGGCGTGCCGATGACCCGCTCGGGCTTCTGGAGTCCGGCGTCCCGGATCTCGTCGAGGGTGGTGCGCAGGTCGTCGCGTACGGAATCGAACATGAAGGATGTCTCCCAGGTGGATACGGGTGCGTACGAGGAGCTTCAGGCGGCCCAGTCGAGCAGTACCTTGCCGCCGAGACCGCTCGCGGCGTCGTCGAAGGCGGCTTCGAAGTCGCGGTAGTCGTACCGGCCGGTGATGACGGGGGCGAGGTCGAGACCGCCCTCCAGGAGTACGGACATCGCGTACCAGGTCTCGTACATCTCGCGGCCGTAGATGCCCTTGATGGTGAGCATCGAGGTGACGACCCTGGACCAGTCGACGGGGAACTCGGCCGCTGGCAGTCCGAGCATCGCGATCCGGCCGCCGTGCGTCATGTTGGCGATCATGTCCCGCATGGCCTCGGGGCGCCCCGACATCTCGAGGCCGATGTCGAAGCCCTCGCGCAGGCCGAGCCGGCGCTGGCCGTCCGCGATGGTGCCGCCGCCGACGTTCAGGGCCAGGTCCACACCGACCTTGCGGGCCAGGTCCAGCCGCGCCTCGCTGACGTCGGTGATGACGACGTTGCGGGCGCCCGCGTGGCGGGCGACGGCGGCGGCCATGATGCCGATGGGGCCGGCGCCGGTGATCAGCACGTCCTCGCCGACCAGCGGGAAGGACAGCGCGGTGTGCACGGCGTTGCCGAACGGGTCGAAGATCGCGGCGATGTCGAGGTCGACCTTGTCCCGGTGCACCCAGACGTTGGAGGCGGGCAGCGCCAGGTACTCGGCGAACGCCCCGTCCCGGCCGACGCCCAGCCCGAGGGTGGAACGGCACAGGTGCCGGCGGCCGGCGAGGCAGTTGCGGCACTTGCCGCAGACCAGGTGCCCCTCGCCGCTGACCAGGTCGCCGATCTTGATGTCGACGACGTCCGCGCCGATCCCGGCGACCTCGCCGACGAACTCGTGGCCCAGGACGAGCGGCGTGCGCACGGCCTGCTGGGCCCAGCCGTCGTAGTCGCGGATGTGCAGGTCGGTGCCGCAGATCCCGGTACGCAGGACCTTGATCAGCACGTCCCCGGGGCCGGTCTCCGGCTCCGGTACGTCCATCAGCCACAGTCCCGGCTCGGCCTTGTGCTTCACGAGTGCCTTCACGGCTGCGGCTCCTGTACCTGGTACGTGGCGGACGCCCCGTTCCCGGGCATGCCGAGGACGGCCTGCTGGCCCGGGGTGGCGGGGGACACGGCGGACGGGACCAGGCGGACCGCCTGTCACCGCTCTTCGCCGTCACCGAGAAATGTGCCGCACCCGGGGCTTCAGGTCCATCGAGGATTTCTTAAGCACGGCCGTAGATCAGCTTCAGGCCATGACCCGCTCCTGACCGCGGGCCCCTGGCGGTATGACACCCAATTTAAGTATTTTGACATACCTATTATTCGGTACCTATGCTGTGGTCATGCCCGACCCCACCGCGCCCGGCCAGGACATCCACCACGTAGCGTCCGCGCTCGTGGTGTCCCTGCCCGCGCTGCACCGGGGTATGGAGCGGAAGGTCGCGCACGAGTTCCCGCATCCCCGGCTTCCTGACGGCCAGCTGGCGCTGCTCTTCCTCGTCGAGGAGCGCGAAGGGATCACCGTCCGTGAAGCGGCCGAGGCCCTGCTGATGAAGCCCAACAACGTCAGCGTCCTCGTCTCCCAGCTCACCGACCTGGGGCTGCTGGAGCGCAGGCAGGACACTGCCGACAAGCGGATCGCACATCTGCACCCGACGGCCACGGCCCGGGAGCGGCTCGCCGAGGCGCGGGCGCTCAAGGAAGCGCACATGGCGCGCGCGCTGCACACCCTCACCGAGGGAGAGCTCGACGCTCTCGGCGCGGCCCTGGGCGCGCTGGCATCACTGAGCGGGCACCTCCACTCCCCCACCGTCTGACTCCCGCACCGACCGTTCCCCCGCAAGGCCGGCCGCTGCCGGTGGCCGCTGCTCCGACCGTGGCCGCGGCGCGGCCGTCGTGGCCCGGGCACGTCTCTCGCCATCCCGAAGTTTCACAGACAAGGCTTCCGCATGTCCTCCACCACCGTGGACACCTCCTCCCTGCCCGAAAGCAGTCCACCCGACGTGCCCCGGAGCAGGCGCAGCAACCCCTGGCTGACGCTGATCGCCGTGGCCATCGGACTGTTCATGGTCAACCTCGACGGCTCCGTCGTGGCGATCGCCAACCCGGAGATAGGCCGGGACCTCGACGCGTCCACCGCCGACCTGCAGTGGGTCACCAACGCCTATCTGATCGCCATGGCCGCCCTGCTGATCCTGGGCGGCAAGCTCGGTGACCGCCTCGGGCGGCACACGGTCTACATGGTCGGCACCGTGGGCTTCACCCTGGCCTCGGTCGCGATCGGCCTGTCGGGGTCGATCGGGGGTGTGATCGCCTTCCGCGCGGCACAGGGGCTCTTCGCCGCCCTGCTGATCCCCAACACCCTCGGCCTGCTGCGGGCGGTCTTCCCGCCCCGGAAGTTCGGTATGGCCGTGGGTCTGTGGGCCATGGTGGCGTCCTGCTCCACCGCGCTCGGACCGATCGTCGGCGGCCTGCTCATCGAGCACGTCAACTGGGAGTCGGTCTTCTACATCAACGCGCCCATCGGCGTCGTCGCACTGGTCATCAGTCTGCTCGTGCTCCCGAAGAGCAAGGACTCCACCGGGCACCACCGCTTCGACGTGCCCGGCGTGATCCTGCTCGCGGTCGGCCTGGTCGCCCTGGTCTTCGGCGTGGTCAAGGGCGAGACCTGGGGCTGGACCTCCGGCGGAACGCTGGGGTCGATGGCCGCGGGCCTGGTCCTGCTGGCCGTCTTCTGCTGGTACGAGACGCGCCAGGAGCACCCGCTGCTGCCGATGCGTCTCTTCCGCAACCGGTCACTCACCATCGGCACGGCCGTCACCGCGATCAACTTCTTCGTCCTGCTCGGTGTCATCTTCTTCCTGATGCTGTACCTGCAGAACGTGCGCGGCTTCTCCCCGGTCGAGGCCGGTGTCCGCACCCTGCCGCTCAGCCTGGCCACGGTGGTCGCGTCCCCGCTCGGTGCCGCACTGACCCAGCGCTTCGGCCCGCGGCTGACCATGCCCCTCGGCATGCTGCTCCAGGCCGCGGCCTCCCTCTGGATCCTGACCTGGGACGCCGGCTCCTCGTACGCCGCGATGTGGCCGCCCTTCCTCGCCATCGGTCTGGGCGTCGGCATGGTGATGTCCGCGTCGTCCGACGCCATCGTCGGGAACGCGCCGAAGAAGGACGGCGGTGTCGCCGGAGGTCTGCAGGCCACCTCGCTGCAGATCGGCGGGGCGCTCGGCACGTCCGTGCTGGTGTCGCTGATCAGCGGCAAGGTGGGCTCGACCCTCACCGGTGAGCTGACCGCGGCCGGTGTCCCGGCGAACGCGGCGGCCGGCTTCGAAGAGGCCAAGGACGCGGTGTCCATGGGGGTCTCCCCCGCGTCGGCCGACATGCCCGCGCAGCTGAGGGCCGCAGTGATCGAGGGCAGCGGGAACGCGTTCATGAACGGTGTGCACTCCGCCGTGATCGTCACCGCGGTCCTGTGTGTCGTCGGCGCGCTGCTGGCCGGGTTCGGCATGCGGCGTTCCACCCCGCCGGAGACAGCGGAGGTCTGAGGGCCCGTCCGGTCCCGCCGGCCGGGCACGGGTGCGCGTGAGTGCGCTTCCCGTGCCCGGCCGGGCTGCGTCAAGGCAGCGGTACGAACGTCCTGATCGCCTCGGTCAGCCGCTGCGGCTGGTCCTCGGGGATGAGGGTGTAACTGTCGGCGATCTCCACGAGTTCGCCCTCGGGCAGCAGATCCGCCAGCCGCCGGCCGTGGGCGGGCGGCATGACCCTGTCCTCGGCCGCCCAGACGACGAGCGCGGGCCGGTCGAACGTACGCAGCGCCTCCGCCCATGCCAGGAGCTCGTCCCGGGGCGGCACCCCGAGCACGTACGCCCGCAGATCCCTCCGGATCGAGGCGGAGGTCCACAGCGGCCGGAACCAGTCGTCCATCACGTCGTGCGGGACCGGCCTCCTGCTCATCCACCCCCAGGTCACGGGGAGTCTGCGCATCGGCTTCAGCTTCAGCAGGGCGAAGGCGAGCCGCAGCCCTCCAGGGGCCCTGGCCGCGGCGTGCAGACTGCGGCCGGGCAGGCCGGGCGGGAAGTTGTCGAACGCCTCGCAGGACGTGATCACCAGCCTGCCGATCCGCCGGTCCCTGCCTTCCGATACGAGTGCCTGCGCCCCGCCCCAGTCGCTCATCACCAGGGTGACGTCATGGAGGTCCAGCTCGTCCAGGAACTCCGCCACCAGGTGGGCGACTCCGAGCACCGTCAGATCGGCGTCGGGTCGCATCGGCCTGCGGTGGCCGCCCAGTGGGAGCGTGGGTACGACGCACCGGAAATCGGAGTGCAGCCCGGCGACGACATGGCGCCAGAGCGAACCGTTCATCGCCACCCCGTGGAGGAGGACCACGACGGGCCCGTCGCCGCCCGTGTCCTCGTACTCAACCACGCCTGCGGAAAGCGTCACTTCGGTCATACGGCCAACCTAGAACGTCCTCGGACGCTGTGCGGCCCAACAGTGCGTCAGGGCTTGATAGCGTCGCCCGCACGACTACGGAAAGCTCCCCGCCGGGGTCGTCGCTCCGCCGGGCCGGGCCGCACCGACAGGGCGGCGAGCGGCGGCCGGTGCGTGTGACGGGGACGCACGTGGCAGGGACGATGAGGGCCTACGCATGAGCCTCCCGCAGTTGCACTACACCTCCGTCACGTCCGGGGACGGGGCGCCCGCCGGCCGGTTCACCGCCGTGGACCCCACGATCGCCGGGCCGGTGCGCGCGGAGGCCGCACCGCTTCTGGCCTACGAGGCCCCGGAGGGTACGGCCGACGGGCTCAGCGACGCCCGGCTCCGGTCGCTGCCCGTGGCGTTCGGCTTCGCGGCGCTCTCCGACGGCAGCCATCTGCTCAGCCGTACGGTGGCCACGGGTGCGGGCGGATTCCACGCCCACGCCATACACCTCCTGCCGGGTACACCGATACCCGGCCGGGTGCTGCCGGTCGCCGCGTGGGGTGCCCCGGAGTGGCTCTCCTCCGCGCCGGACCGCACGCTGCCCGATCCCCTGACCGCGATGTCCACCTCGCACGGCCCCTCACGCGGACTCACCCGTGAAGGGCTCGGGGACTTCGCCGTGTCCCGCAGCCCGTGGCTCGCCGCCGTCCTCAGCGATCTGCGCCGCGTGAGCGAGGACCCCGCAGCGCCGCCGGTCGTGCTCGTGGAGCGGCAGAGCGCGGACGTGGCCCGCTGGGTCGCGCTGGCCGTCGCCGTACTGCCTCGGGAGCACGCCGAGCGTCTGACCTTCACCACGTACACCCGGCATCCCGGACGCACCACGCACCAGGTCATCGGCGTTCTTCCGGAGGACGCGCCCGACGCCCGCGATCCGCGGTTCCGCGTGCACGCCGCCTCCGGCCCGCGCCCCTCCGGGACGGCGGACGACGCCTGGGCGGGGACCGCCGCCCGGATCTGGCGCAGCCGCTCCCCCGAGCTCTTCCGGGAGGCGGCGGAACTGCCGGGCGAGCCGTTCGCCGCGGGGCCCCTCGCCGTCACGGCGCTCGGCGCCGGCATCGCCCTCGGGTCCGACGGGCGGGCCGCGGCGGCCGACTGGGCGGCCGAGCGGCCCTACGCGCTGGACGAGAAGCGCACCCGGCAGCTGACCGACGCGCTGACCGCGCCCGCCGACGACCGTACGGCCGCTGAATGCGCCGCGGCGCTCCGGCTGCTGACCGCCCTCGACGGCCGCTGCCCCGCCTCCGTCACCGCACCGCTGGCCGCGCTGCTGGTGACGGAGGCCGTGCGCGGCGGCGACGTGGCCCTGGAGCCGCCCGCGCGTTCGGCGTTCGAGGAGGCCGACGGGGAACTCGCGCTCGCCGGGCTGGTCGAGGAACTCGGCGACGAGTTGCTGGCCGAGCTCGCCGCCGGGGTGCCCCGGGGCGTCGCGCGGACCGTGCAGCTGCTGCGGATCGTCCGGCTCCTGGGCGTCGACCGCGCGGAGCTGCTGCCCGACGTCGTGGGCCGGCTGGCCCGCGCGCTGCTCGACGACCCGGAGGCGGGTGCCTGCCCCGCGCTGCCGCATCTGCTGGACGAGCAGTTCGACGTCCGTACGGCGCTCCTCGGTGAGCTGGACCGGCTCGCCCCGGACCACCCGGCGGACACGGAACGGCTGCTGATCCGGGTGCCTCTGCCGTTCACCGGGACGCAGTTGCTGCCTCATCTGCGGATGTGCGCCGAGGCACCCGGCGCCAAGGCTCGGGGTGCTGACAGGGTGGGCATCCTGCACACGGTGCTGCGCGCGGCGGGCATGTCCCCGTTCGCCGAGCCCCTGGTACTGCGGACCGCCGTCGGCCTGGTGTGGGGCGAGGACACCCTGACGGCGGGCGAGGCCCGGCTGCTGCTGGGCGAGACCACGTCCGACGCCCACCGCACGGCCGGTACCTGGGCGCACCTGGTCGACGCCGCGCTCGCCGCCCCGTCCGGCGACGAGGACGCCCCCGAGCTCGCCCACGAGCTGCTGCAGGGCTTCCCCCAGGAGCTCGGGTCCCGGGCGCGCGCCTGCCTGATGCTGCTGGACTTCGCGCGCGAGATGCGCTCCGGGACGGCCGGACCCGGCTGGGCGGACCGTGCCAGGACACTGCGCAGCCGCGCCGAACCGGCCGGGCCCCAGTCCCTGGAGCACGCCTTCGCAGCCCTGGCCGAGCGGCTGCTCGCTCCCGGCCGGCCCGGGGAGGAGCTGTACGCCTTCGTGCACAGCGGGGACGCGGACCTGATCGCGGCGTACGGCCGGGCCGCCCGGGGCGACGGGGTCCCGGCGCTGCTGCGGGCGGATCCCGCGTACGCGGCGGACTGCTTCACCGTCTGGAACGCGCACCCACACGCGGGCGACGACTGGACCGCGACCCGGACCGCCCTGCTGGAGGAGGTGCTGCGCCCCGCGGTGCGCGCCCTCTCCGCCGAGGAGCTCGCCGCCGTGGAGGAGGCCGTGGAGCGTGAGGGGAGCAGTCGCACCCTCGAAGCGTTCCGCGCGTGGAACCGGCCTTCGCGCTCGATCGGGCGCCTCGGCAGAAGGATCGTGGGGCGGGTGCGCCGCGGGTGACCGCAGGCGGCACCGCGGGTACGGACGGCCGGCTGTTCCCGCCCCGGCGGGCCGCAGGGCGCGGCGGCCCTCGACGGGGAGGGGCCGCCACGCCGGCGTCACGCGGCGGGCTCAGACGTTGGGCACCTTGAGCTTGTCCCAGCTGGCCTTCCCCGGGATGCCGTCCGCGCCGCTCCCCGAGTAGCCGAGTTTGCGCTGCCAGGCGGCGTACGACGCGCGGTCCGCGTCCGACCAGTCGGGACCGGGTCCGACCTGGTACCTTCCGCAGCCCTCGGCCACCAGTCTCTTCCCCATCGCCGTGATGACGGCACTGCGCCGCCCCACCCGGAAGAACGAGGCTCCGGGGAACGGCTCGTACTTTGCCGGGGGCGGGGGCGCGGGCGGGCCGTCCGGATCCCCTCCGAGGCGTGTCCCGACCCTGCCGCGCATCGAGTCCATCGTGAAACCGCGCGGGTCGATCTTGCCCGGCTGCCACTCCTTGTGGCCGATCACCGAGCGCTGGTTCCAGCCGTGGGCCCGGCAGATCGCTGCCGCCGCCTTCTCGATGGCCTCCAGCTGCGCGGCCGGCCACGGGTCCTTGCCGTCCCCGAGATTGATGCACTCGAAGCCGTAGAAGGAGCGGTTGCCGTCGGTGTTGGCCTCGTTGTCGGCGGGCAGCGACGTCTCGTTGATCACCGCGCGCAGTACGTCGTCGTCGCCGAGTCCGGCGTGGTTGGCCCGGCCGTGGCCGACCATGTGGACCGAGCCGTCCTTGGCGATCACCCCGTGGCACAACGGGCCGGGCAGGCTCGAATGGCCGTCGTAGCAGAGGTTCACGGTGCTCTGGGTGCCCGAGGTCACGGTGTGATGGATCATCACACCGTGCACGGGCCCCCACGAACCCTTGTGGTTGCGGTTGTGCGTGCGCCAGCTCCGGTGCTCGACGACGTGCAGACCCTCGTCACGCAGGGCCTTGAGCAGTCTGTCGGCAGACAGGGGTGTTGCCATCGTGGTGCTCCTTTACCCGGGTTGTGCGTGTCAGCTCTCGGGGGCTGTCCCCGTCGTCCTGCCCCGCCGTCCGGCCGTCCGAACCGGCGGCGGGGCAGGTACCGTAGGGAGGACGATTTCGTGGGCCTCCTGACGGGCTGCGTATACCCAGGAGGAACACATGACGACGAACCGCGGGCGCAAGGACGTGATCCGGGACCGGATGGCCGCGACCGGCGAGTCGTACAACGTCGCCGCCCGGAACCTGAAGGCGATGAAGGACATGGGCGCGACCCGCGACGCCCGGCTCGTCCAGCGGTGGCAGCCCGCCGACTCCCTGGACGTGCCGTGTCCCTGCGGTGGTACGTGTGAGCCGGGCGAGACGTGCGACCACTGCCATGCCCGGCACCGGCATGTGAAGCGCTACCCGGGCAGCGTCACGGACGTGGAGGTCTGGGCGGACCGCTACGAGTGCATGGGCTGCCCGTCCTCGTACACGCTCACCATCCACCTGGCAGGACGCCCGTGGGGCGTGGCGGAGACCGTCGTACAGGGCGGTGCGGCCGAGGAGATCGTGCGGGCCCGGGTGTTCCCCGGAGTCGTGCACCCCTTGCTCCGGGCCGAGGCGACGGCGGAGTCCGGGTCCGGGTCCGACGAGGACTAGGCCCTCCGTCCGGACCTCGCCGGCCGGGGCGCGACAAAGTCGAAACCGAGTTCACAGATGGCCCTCCAGCCCCAGGGGAGGGCCATCTTCCGTTCCTGGACGCCGTCGGCGCGGCCATGCGGACCACGGCCGCACTCCTTCCTCGCAGCCCCCGAGGGTGCTGCGACCTCGACGTGGCGCGCATCACAGGAATCACCCTGACCGATCGGTCAGAACTGACCGATCGGCCAGCTACGGTGACCTCATGCCCCGTCCGCCCTCCGCGATGCGCCGTCAGATCCTCGACGCCGCACTGCGCCTCTTCGCCGAGCACGGCTTCAAAGGGACCTCACTGCACGACATCGCGGTCGAGGCCCACTGCTCCAAGGCGTCCCTGCTGTACCACTTCGCCGGCAAGGACGCGATCCTCACCGAACTGCTGACCCCGCCGGCCGAGAGCCTCACCGCCATGAGCGAGGAGCTGACGGCACTGCGCGGCGAGCAGGCCGTCGAGCCGGCCGTGACGGGCTACGTCGGCCTGGCGATGCGCTTCCACCTGGAGGTGAAGATCATCTTCGCCGAGCTGCCCGACATGCTCGGCCACCCGGTACTGGCCGTCATCCCCCGGGCGGTCGACCAGCTCGCGGACGCCCTGGCCGGCCGTTCGCGGGAACCGCGGGCGCGGATCACGGCGCAGATGGTGATCGGCGGCGTGGCTGTGACGGTCGCCGCCGACGTGGATGCCGACCCCGGCACGATGCGTACCGAAATGGTCCAGGGAGCGCTGAGAACCCTCGGCCGACCGACCGGCTGACAGAAGTCGTCCGGTCCCAAGAGCCAGTCCCAAGAGAAAGACGCCTCTTTCGCATGGCAATCCTGCTGTACCGGCTAGGCCGGCTGTCCTTCCGCCGCCGAGGGCGCGTCCTTGCCCTCTGGCTCCTGCTGCTCGCCCTGCTCGGAGGGGGCGCGGCAGCCTTCAGCGGGCCCACCACCAGCAAGTTCTCGATCCCGGGCACCGAGTCCCAGAAGGCCCTGGACTCGCTGGCCCGGGAGTTCCCGCAGGCGAGCGGCGCGACGGGGACCATAGTCGTCGCCGCACCCGAGGGCGGGAAGCTCACGCCCGCGGATGTGGCCCCCGTGACCGCGGAGGCCGGGGAGGTTCCCGGTGTCCTCGCGGCCTTGGACCCCTTCGTGTCCAAGGCGGTGTCGCAGGACGGCCGGTACGCCCTGATCCAGGTGCAGTTCACGTCGGGCGTCGACGGCATCACCGATGCCCAGCGGGAGGCGTTCTCGGAGGCGGGCGCGTCTGTCGCGGATCTGCGCGTCGAGCACGGCGGCGAGATCATGCGGGGCGTACCGGAGATCGGTTCGACCGAGATCATCGGTGTCGCTGTCGCCGCCCTCGTACTGGTCCTCACCTTCGGTTCCCTGGTGGCGGCGGGCATGACCCTGCTGAACGCCCTGGTCGGCGTGGGTGCCGGCATGGCCGGGCTGTTCGCCCTCAGCAGCACCGTCGAGCTGACCAGCACCGCGCCCATCCTGGCGCTCATGCTGGGCCTGGCCGTCGGCATCGACTACGCACTGTTCATCACTTCCCGCTACCGCCACTACCTTTCGGAAGGCATGGACGGGGAGGAGGCCGCCGGCCGGGCGGCGGGGACCGCCGGTTCGGCCGTCGTCTTCGCGGGCGCGACCGTCGTCATCGCACTGGCCGGGCTCGCTGTCGCCGGTGTCCCCTTCCTCACGGTCATGGGTCTGGCCGCCGCGGCCACGGTCGCTCTCGCGGTGCTGGTGTCCCTCACACTCCTGCCGGCCGTCCTCGGATTCGCGGGCATCCGTGTCCTGCCCAGGAAGCAGCGGACGAAGGACCGGGAACCCGCCGCCGCCCCCGCCGGGTCCGAGGCGGGATTCGGCTTCCGATGGGGCCGGATCGTGGCACGGCTGCGCGTCCCCGTCCTGATTCTCGGAGTGGCCGGCCTCGGCGCTCTGGCCCTGCCCCTGCAGGACATGCGTCTGGCGCTGCCCGACGCGAGCACCGAGGCGGTCGGGTCACCCAACCGCGAGGCCTACGACCTGACCACCGAGGGATTCGGTGAGGGCTTCAACGGCCGTCTGGTCGCCGTCGTGTCCGGCGACACCGCGCAGGCGACCGGTGCGGCGGCCAAGGAGACGGCCGCGCTCATCATGGACACCGACGGAGTGCTGGCCGTCGCCGCCCCTCAGCTGAACGAGAAGGGCACCACCGCCCTCCTGGCCGTGATCCCCGAGACGGGGCCGACCGCGGCCGCGACCGAGGACACCGTCAACGAGATCCGTGACCGGGTGGAGGTCGTCGGGGGCGCCGACATCGCGCTGACAGGTGCCACCGCGGTCGGTATCGACGTCTCCGAGAAGCTCGCCGGCGCGCTGCCGGTCTATCTCCTGCTGGTGGTCGGGCTGTCCGTCCTGCTGCTTATGCTCGTCTTCCGGTCGATCCTGGTGCCCGTCAAGGCGGCGCTGGGCTTCCTGCTGACCATCGGTGCCACCTTCGGGATCACCGTCGCGATCTTCCAGGAGGGCCACCTGGCGGATCTGGTCGGCCTCGACACGCCCGGGCCGCTGGTCAGCTTCCTGCCCATCCTCCTGATCGGCATCCTCTTCGGGCTGGCCATGGACTACGAGGTCTTCCTCGTCTCGCGGATGCGGGAGGACTTCGTCCACGGCGCCGACGCCCGTGAGTCCGTCATCAGCGGGGTCGGCCACAACGCACGCGTGGTCACGGCCGCGGCGGTGATCATGACTGCCGTGTTCGGCGGATTCGTGTTCATGCCCGACCCGATCATCAAGTCCATCGGGTTCGCCCTGGCGATCGGCGTGCTCGTCGACGCCTTCGTGGTCCGTATGGCCCTCGTCCCGGCGGTCATGCACCTTCTGGGACGCGCCGCCTGGTGGCTGCCGCGCCCGCTCGACCGGGTGCTGCCCGACCTCGACATCGAGGGCGAGCGGCTGCAACGGGAGATCCCGGTGGAGCGGGAGCCGGTCGAACTCGTCAAGACCTGAGTGCGCCGGTGGTCCGGTGCCGCGGGCCCTCGGGCAGGCGGCACCGGACCACACCACGCGGAACGCCCGTCAGGAGCAGGTCTCCTGACGGGCGGCCGTCTGTGAGGGCCGGGCCCGGCGGACGACCGGACCGGGCTCTCAGCTCTCGTCCGGCGCGAGCGTCAGCGAGATCGAGTTGATGCAGTAGCGCTGGTCCGTGGGCGTGGGATAGCCCTCGCCCTCGAAGACGTGCCCCAGGTGCGAGCCGCAGCGCGCGCAGCGCACCTCGGTCCGGGTCATACCGAGGCTGTTGTCCACGATCAGCTCGACCGCGTCCGTGTCCTTCGGGTCGTAGAAGGACGGCCAGCCGCAGTGCGACTCGAATTTGGTGTCGGAGCGGAACAGCTCCTCGCCGCAGCCACGGCAGGAGTACACGCCCGCTGTCCTGGTGTCGGTGTACTCACCCACGAAAGCGGGCTCGGTGCCGGCCTTGCGCAACACCGCGTACTCGGCGGGCGACAGCTCCGCCCGCCACTGCTCGTCCGGTTTCTCGACGTCGTACGGCACGGTGGCTCCCTCAGCTCGACAGGTGGTCCAGGATCTGCGGGCCGAGGTCGGTGACATCGCCCGCTCCCATGGTGAGAACCAGATCGCCGGGCTTCGCCATTCCCGCGACGGCGGCGGGAATGTCCGCCTTGTCGTGGACGGCCGTGACGTCGGCGCCCGCGGTCTTCGCGGCGTCGATGATCAGGGCGCTCGTGATGCCGGGGAGCGGGTCCTCCCTGGCCGGATAGATGTCCAGGACCAGCGAGGCGTCGGCGAGAGCGAGGGCCTGGCCCATCTCCGTGCCGAGCTCCTGGGTGCGGGAGAAGAGGTGGGGCTGGAAGACCACCAGGATGCGGGACCCGGTCGCCGCCCCGCGCATGGCCTCCAGGTCGGCGGTCATCTCCGTGGGGTGGTGCGCGTACGAGTCGATGACCTGGACGCCGGCCGCCTCGCCCTTGAGCTGGAGGCGGCGCTTGACCCCGGTGTACTTCCCGATGGCGGAGGCCAGGTTGTGCGCCGGGATGCCGAGGGCGACACCGGCCGCGAGCGCGGCGACCGCGTTGTGCGCGTAGTGGCGGCCGGGCACGGACACCGTGAAGGTGAGGTACTTCCCGTTGAGGACGACCGTGACCTCGCTGGTCAGCCCGCGCGGGGTGACCTTGTGCACGCGGACGTCGGCGCCCTCGGACTCGCCGTAGGTGACGACGGTGAGCGAGGAGAGCTCGCGGACCCGGCGGGTCAGCTCGGCGGCCCCGGACTGGTCGGCGGCGATGACCAGGGTGCCGCCGGGGACGACCTTGCCGACGAAGGTCTCGAAGGACTCGTAGATCTCGTCCATCGACGCATAGTTCGCGTGGTGGTCCAGCTCGACGTTGAGGACGATCGCGACCTCGGGGGCGTACTTCTGGAAGCTCCGGTCGCTCTCGTCGGCCTCGGCGACGAAGATGTCGCCGTCGCCGTGCGTGGCGTTGGTGCCGGGACCCTCCAGGTCGCCGCCGATGGCGTACGAGGGGTCGAGCGCCAGCTCGGACAGGGCGACGGCGAGCATCGACGTGGTGGTGGTCTTGCCGTGCGTGCCGGCGACCGCGATGGCGCGCAGGCCCTCCATCAGGGAGGCGAGCGCGTCGGAGCGGTGCACGACGGGGATGTCCAGCTCCGCGGCGCGGACCAGCTCGGGGTTGTCCGCGCGGATGGCGCTGGAGACGACCACCGAGGTCGCGTCGTCGGCCAGGTGTCCGGCGGCGTGCCCGATGTGGACGGTGGCTCCCAGGGCGCGCAGGGCCTCGGCGGTGGCGGACTCCCTGGCGTCGCTGCCCGCCACTTTCGCGCCGCGCTGGGCGAGGATCTTCGCGATGCCCGACATTCCGGCGCCGCCGATGCCGATGAAGTGCGGCCGTTCCAGGGCGGCAGGAATACCGGGTGCCATACGTCTCTCTCCCGAGCTGTGAGGTGGTTCTGGGTCCGTCACAGCCTATTCGCTGTGCGCGAAGAGCTTGAGCACCGGTACGCCGACCTTGTGGCGGGCCCGGGAGGCCCAGTCGCGGTGGAAGAACTCCTCGACGTAATGCGGCGCCGTCAGCACGATGACCTCATCGGCCCCGGAGGCGTCGACCACGGTCTTCAGCTTGTCCAGGGGGTGGTCCTCGACCACCTGTCCGACGGCCTCGGAGCCCGCCTCGCGCAGCTCCCGGAGCGAGTACTCCAGCGCCATCTCGGCAGGCTCGCGGGCCTCATCGCCCTCCGGCCGGTCCCCCTCACGGACCGCTTCCCGGAGCTCACCGATCGCGACGTCGTCGATCGCGCGCAGCAGTACGTCGGCCTGGTCGCTGCGGGGCTGCATCAGTACGACGAACGAGATCCGCTCCTCACCGTGGAGGGTGGTGACGAACTCCACGTCCTCGGGGGTGAGGGGCTTCTCGATCATCAAAACGCTTGTGAACACGGCAGGCGCCCTTCCGCTTCATCTCGTCGGCCGCGGGACGGCCGTTGTTGCTGAAACCATCCTTCCCCGCAATTGCACGGGGTAGCAGGACTAAGTGTGCCCACCCGAGGTCAACCGGAACGAGTCATTCCGCTCAGTGTCGGATCTTCCCGTAACGAGTGAAGAGGAATCCCGTCTCCTCCAGGAGCGAGACAAGGGAGAAACGTTCCGGCACGGCGACGGCGGGTCCGCCCGCGATGCGCTGCGCGTCTCCGGCGGTGAGCAGCGGGGACAGCGTCAGGCAGAGCTCGTCCAGCACCCCGCCCGCCACGAACTGGCCGAGCAGACGAGGCCCGCCCTCGGTGAGGAGCCGGGTGAGGCCCCGCGCGGCAAGTTCACCCACCGCTCGCGCCGGGTCGACGGCGGCACCGTCCCCGGCGAACAGCACCTCCGCTCCCGCCTCCCGGGCTTCGCGGACCCGGTCCGGGGGCGCCGCCGCTCCGGTGAGCACGAACGTCGGGACCAGCGGCGAGACGAAGAGCGGGAGGGAGAAGTCCAGGTCCAGGCTCGCGCTGACCACCGCGATGGCCGCGGCCGGTCCCTGCCCGGCCGCCTCTCGCCGGGCGGCGAAGGCCTCGCGGGCCCGCGCGGGCCGGTAGCCCTCCTGGCGGACCGTCTCGGCGCCGACGACGACCGCGTCGGCCAGGCCTCGCAGGGTCCCGAAGATCCGCATGTCGGCGGGGCACGAGATGCCCTGGGAGCGGCCGTCGTGCTGGGCGGCGCCGTCCAGGGTGGAGACCATGTTGGCGCGGAGCCAGGGACGCCCCCCGTCGGGATACGCGTAGGCGTCCGCCAGCTCGTCGAGTGTCCACTCGCGGTCGGCGGCGGCGGCCGGGGTTGTCAGGTCCGTCACAGGGAGCAGGCGTCGCATGCCCAGCAGTCTGGCACGGCCCTTAAGGTGGAGAGTTGTGTCGTCCTCCACAGCCGTGCCGGGGCATAGCCCCATAGCCGAAACGGCCCCGCAGTCACTGTGCGCCCTCGAGCCGCGCGTCCCCGCCGACCGCCTGGTCGCCGAGATGGTGCCGCCGCCGCGCTTCGACTCGGTGCGCTTCGATACGTACGTACCCGACCCGAACCAGCCGAGTCAGACCGAGGCGGTCGAGGTCCTCAGCTCGTTCGCGGCGGGGCTCGGCGGGGCTCACGCGACGGGGTCGGGGAAGCGCAGATGGTTCACGAAGAAGCGGGCCGCGCCCGCCGGGCCCCGCGGCGTCTATCTCGACGGCGGGTACGGCGTCGGCAAGACCCACCTGCTCGCCTCGCTCTGGCACGCCACCCCCGCGGACAGCTCGCTCAAGGCCTTCGGCACCTTCGTCGAGCTGACGAACCTGGTCGGTGCGCTGGGCTTCCAGCAGACCGTGCAGACCCTGAGCGGGCACCGGCTGCTCTGCATCGACGAATTCGAGCTGGACGACCCGGGCGACACCGTCCTGGTGTCGTCGCTGCTCAGCAGGCTCGTCGAAGCGGGAGTCGCGCTGGCCGCCACGTCGAACACGCTGCCCGGAAAGCTCGGTGAGGGCCGTTTCGCGTCAGCCGACTTCCTGCGCGAGATCCAGGGGCTGTCCTCGCACTTCAGGCCGCTGCGGATCGACGGTGAGGACTACCGCCACAGGGGACTGCCCGAGGCGCCGCCGCCGTACTCCGACGACGAGGTCACCAGGGCCGCGTACGCGACTCCCGGAGCCGCGCTCGATGATTTCCCGGCCCTCCTCGGCCACCTCGCCCGGGTCCACCCGAGCCGGTACGGCGCACTGACGGACGGGATCACGGCGGTGTGCCTCACCGACGTGCAGCCGGTGCCCGACCAGTCGACGGCGCTGCGCCTGGTGGTACTCGCGGACCGGCTGTACGACCGAGAGGTCCCGGTGCTCACCTCCGGCCTCCCCTTCGACCGGCTGTTCAGTGACGAGATGCTGAACGGCGGGTACCGGAAGAAGTACTTCCGGGCCATCTCGCGGCTGACGGCACTGGCACGTGACGCAAAGGGACTGGTGGCGCAGTAGGTTCGGGGGTTGAAGGACGTGCGGGTGCCTCCGGGTGCCGCGTACGTCCGGATGACCGCGCACACCGTTTGAAGGGATCCAGCATGGCTACCACGCGTCAGGCGCACACGGTCTGGGAAGGCAACCTGCTCGAGGGCAACGGCGTTGTCACCCTCGACTCCTCCGGAATCGGGGAGTACCCGGTCTCCTGGCCGTCCCGCGCGGAGAAGGCGAACGGCAAGACCAGCCCCGAGGAGCTCATCGCGGCAGCGCACTCCAGTTGCTTCTCGATGGCCCTGTCCAACGGCCTGGCCTCGGCGGGCACCCCGCCCACCCGGCTGAACACGCAGGCCGAGGTCACCTTCCAGCCCGGCACGGGTATCACCGGCATCCACCTCACGGTGGAGGGCGAGGTACCGGGTCTCGACGAGGCCGGCTTCGTGAAGGCCGCGGAGGACGCCAAGGCGAACTGCCCGGTCAGCCAGGCGCTCTCGGGCACGACCATCACGCTCACCGCGTCGCTGGCCTGATGCCGGCCGTCCCCGGGGCCTCTTCCGCCCCGGGGACACAGCGGGGACACAGGGGCATCGTGGCTCGCATGGTTCCCGCGCGGCGCGTCGCGTGCTACACACATGCGGGTCACTTCACCTGTCCGCCAACAGGGAGTTACCTCATGTCATCCGCACCTCGACGACTCGCAACACGACGGCAGATCCTGGCCGGGAGCGCCGCGACCGCCGCCTCGGTCGCTTTCACCGGGGCCTTCACCGAGCTCTTCTCCGGCACCGCCGAGGCCCGTGGCCACAGCGGCTACGGCCCCCTCGTACCGGACCCGGACGGCCTGCTCGATCTGCCGAAAGGTTTCCGCTACCGGGTGCTCTCCCGGGAGGGCGACCCGCTCCTCTCCGGCGAGGGCCTGGTCCCCAGCAACCACGACGGCATGGCCGCCTTCGCCGGGCGCAACGGCCGGGTCCACCTCGTGCGCAACCACGAGAACCGCGTCACCGGAAAGATCGGTGTACCCACGGTCGAGGGCCTGACCTACGACCCCATGGGCAAGGGCGGCTGTACGTCACTCGAGATCGACGGCCGCGGCAATGTCCGCGGCGAGCGCGTCGCCATCGCGGGCACGGCCGTCAACTGCGCCGGCGGCCCCACCCCCTGGAACACGTGGCTGACCTGCGAGGAGACCGAGGACAAGGCCGGGACCAACGGCTACACGAAGGACCACGGCTTCATCTTCGAGGTGGACGGCGCGGATCCGCGCCGCACCGGGGCGGTCCCCCTGACCGCGATGGGCCGCTTCCAGCACGAGGCCATCGCGGTCGACCCGGGCAACGGCGTCGTGTACGAGACGGAGGACGCCTTCGAGAGGCCGTTCGGGCTCTTCTACCGCTTCCTCCCCGAGAAGCCGCTCGGCGGGACGGGCTCGCTGCGGGCCGGCGGTGCGCTCGAGGCCATGCGGGTCCCCGGCGTACCCGACCTCTCCGCGATCCAGGAGACGGGTGCGAGCTTCGACCGGATCGAATGGGTCCCCGTACCGGATCCGCAGGCTGCCGGAACGCCGATCCGGCTGCAGGACTTCGGCCCCAGGGGCATCACGCACGCCCAGAAGCTGGAGGGCTGCTACTGGGGCGGTTCGTCGGTCTACTTCGTCTCCAGCTTCGCGCACAGCGACGAGGGGTCGGCCGCCGACCACTTCGGCCAGGTGTGGCGCTACGAACCGAAGAAGCGCAGGCTCACCCTGGTGATCGTCTTCGGCCCGGACACCGACATCCAGCTGCCGGGCGAGTCCCCGGACAACATCTGCCTCGCCGCCGGGGGCGGGCTGATGGTCTGTGAGGACGGGGGCGGCGCACAGCACGTGCTCGGGGTCACGCGCCGGGGTGAGGTCTACCCGATGGCACGCGGGCGGCAGAACATCGGGACGGCCGATGAGCCGGAGTGGGGCGAGTTCGCGGGAGTCACGTTCTCACCGGACGGCGGGACGATGTTCGTGAACTGCTACACGCCGGGGACGACGTTCGCGGTGACGGGCCCCTGGCGCTGACCGGGGCACGAGCAGGCAGGTGATCCGGCGCTCCGGCCGCGACACGGTCGGAGCGCCGTACGTATTATCCGATTAGTCATCAGCTAACGTCCTGCAGTGATCCAATCCGTACGTACGATGATCGCGCTGACTGTTCTGAGTGGGGTTCTGGCCGGCTGCGCCGGCTCGGAGGCCACCCGTGCCGGGAACACCGCGCTTCCGACGGTTTCCGGTGGACCAGCGACGGGACCAGCGACGGGACCCGCGTCCCCGTCGCGGGCATCGGAGAGCGGTCCGCCCGTACTGGCCCCGGGCCCCGGCGGTCTCACGCCGGTCTTCGAGAGGCGGGCGGATGCCTCCGGCTCACGGAACAAGGTCGTGGCGCTCACCTTCGACGCGGACATGACGGCGGATCAGGGGCCACGTGCCGCCGCCGGCGAGCGCTTCGACAACCCGGGGCTGATCGCGTCGCTCCGCCGGATGAAGGTCCCGTCGACGGTCTTCATGACCGGCAGGTGGGCGCAGGAGTACCCGGCCCAGGCCCGCTCGATCGGGACCGACCCCCTGTTCGAGATCGCCAACCACTCGTACAGCCACTACGCCTTCTCCTCCCCCTGCTACGGACTGCCGACCGTCGCGGAGGCCGGCATGCGGGGGGATGTGGAGCGAGCCTTCACCGCGATCCGGAAGACGGGTGCGCGCAATCTCGTGCCCTACTTCCGCTTCCCCGGCGGCTGCTACGACGACGCGTCGCTGAAGGCGCTGGCACCGACCGGGGTGACGGCGGTCCAGTGGGACGTGGTCAGCGGTGACGCCTTCGCCACGGATGCGGACGCGGTGGCCGAGCAGGTGCTGGACGGGGTGGAGCCCGGGTCGCTGGTGGTCATGCACTGCACCCGCAGCGCGGCCCCCGTCACCGACGAGGCCGTACGCCGGATCGTCCCGGAGCTGCGCGAGCGCGGCTACCGCTTCGTCAAGGTCTCCGAGCTGATGCGCGGCTGACCACGCCCCGTCCGCACGTCAGCCGGAGCAGGCGGTGCGCCCCGCCTCCTGCCAGGCGCAGACCGGGCAGAGGGTGCTGCCCTTCGTCGACTCCGGGTACTCGGTCGGCTTTTGGCACAGCACGCACTCGGCGTACGGCGGGCCCGCGTCCACGGGTGCCGGGGCCGGCGCGGGCGTCTCGCAGTACGCATCGTCCATACGTACGAGCGTACTCACTCGCGCCGGGCGGCGGATCACTTGGCCGACGGCTTCTCCGGCTTGAGCTCACTGGGGCGCACGATCACGAACCCCTCGCCCTGGAGCATCAGCTGGACCGCCTCGCCGGAGCCGCCGCGGACCATCGAGCCGATGCTCTGCGAGCGGTGCAGCGAGGTGGAGAGCTGGGCGCTCCAGCCGACGACCGCGTCCGTGTCCACGTACACCGGCTGCTGCGCGGTGACGGGGATGACTATGGGGTGGCCGTCGCAGATCAGGCCGAGCTTGCCGTATCCGCTGAAGACGCTGTTGAAGAGTCCGCCGCCGGTCATTCCGGCGCCCTTCACGGTCTTGATCTCGTAGGACAGGCTCGCGTCGAAACACAGGACGTTGCGGCCGTTGACGGTCAGGACGTCGCCCTGCTCCATGTCCACGATGAAGCAGTTGGCCGCCTCGTGGGCGAACCACGCCTCGCCCTGGCCCGTGACCGCCATCAGGGCCAGCCCCTCACCGGTCACCGCGCGCTTGAGCATGCCGCCGATGCCCTGGCCCTTGCGCTCGAACTGGAGATTGCCCCGGAAGGCGATCATCGAGCCCTGACGCGCGTGCATCTCACCGTTCACGGCGTACTTGATGGACTTGGCGTTCTGCAGGGTCATGCCGGGGGCGGTGGCCGGCTGCGCCATGTGCTCGCTGGAAAAGAGGTCGCTCTTCATGACGTGCATCCTCACCCGGAGCCCTTCGTTCCGCCAAGAACGGGTTGCCGCGGGGGCCTGGCAGACTGGGTGCGTGAGCAGCGACAGCATTCCAGAGCCCCTTCCCGCAGCGCCGGAGGCCTCCGGCGACAGCCCGTTCCGCACGGAGCCGACACCTCGTGACGAGGCTCCGCAGTTCGTTCTGCCGCTGGTGGTGCACATCGAGAAGACCGACCCCCCGGCGCGGAACGACGCCCTGGTGACCGCCGCCCGCGCGGTGCTCACGCTCCTCTCCGACCCCCGTTCGCTCGGCGAGGAGGAGGTCGGCAGCGAGGGCGAGGGCGAGTGGGCGCAGGCCGTGCGCGACTGGCAGGACGCGCGGATCCGCAAGGTGGTGCGGCGGGCACGCGGCGCGGAGTGGCGCAAGGCGTCCGCGCTGCCCGGGATCACGGTCACGGGCGAGCACGCCGAGGTCCGGGTGTTCCCGCCGGTTCCCCTGGACGGCTGGCCCAAGGAGCTGGCCAAGCTCCAGGTGTCGGGCACGGACCTGGACGACCCGGAGGCCCCGGCCATGCCGGATCCGGCCGGTCCGGTGCTCTGGATGAACCCGGACGTCGGCATGTCGGCGGGCAAGGCGATGGCGCAGGCCGGTCACGGCGCGCAGCTCGCCTGGTGGGAGCTGTCGGACACGGAGCGCAAGGCATGGCGTGAGGCGGGGTTCCCGCTCTCCGTCTCCACCCCGGACGCCGCCCACTGGAGCGTACTCACCGCGAGCGGTCTGCCGGTGGTGCGGGACGCCGGATTCACGGAGGTGGCTCCGGGCTCCTGCACGGTCGTCGCCGACCACCCGGCCCTGCGCCGCTGACCGGCGGGCGGGCGACGGTAGCGCGCGCAGCCGTCTCCCGCCCCGCTGAACATCCCCGCGCCGCGATACGTATCTCCCCGTACCTCCACGTCGGCATCTCCGCCAAGCAGGTTGCACGACGAGTCAGCCGGCGGCTGACCCGACGCTGTCACGTAACGGCTTGGGAGACATCTTGCTGCGACGCATCAACGGAACGGCCCTCATCATCGCCGCGCTGGTCGCCACGCTCGGCGCGCTCGCCTTTCCCGTGTGGTCCTATGCCGACCGCTCCGGCACCGGCGAGGCCAACCTGAACGCGTCCAGCGTCGCCACCCAGTGGGGCCCGCTCTCCGCGACCGACCGGGATTTCCTCATCAAGGTGCGCCTCGCCGGGCTGTGGGAGCTGCCCGCGGGCCAGCAGGCGATCGAGCGTGCGCCGAGCGAGGGGGTGAAGCTCGCCGGCGACCATCTGGTGGTCGGCCACACGGATCTGGACCGGCGGGCCCGCGACGTGGCGGCCAAGCTCGGCGTGGAGCTCCCGAACCAGCCGACCGCGCAGCAGCAGGGCTGGCTCACGGAACTCACCGCCGCCGGGGGCCAGGAGTACGAGCAGAAGTTCGCCAACCTCCTGCGCGCCGCGCACGGCAAGGTGTTCTCGCTGATCGCGCAGGTCCGGCACACCACGCGCAACTCCCTGATCCGGCAGCTGGCTTCCGACGCCAACCAGACGGTGCTCGACCACATCACGATGCTGGAACGCACAGGGTTCGTGGACTTCGACGGCCTGGCGCGCGAAGCGGCCGGCGCTTCGACGGCCAGTCCCTCGGGGCCACCCGTGCCGTCGGGCGACGGCGTCCCCCAGGTTCCCGTGCCGGTGACACCGCGCGGCGACCAGTCCTTCACCTCGCGCCCGGTGCCACCGAGCATGGCTCCGCTGCCTCAGCCCTGAGGGTTGTTCCGGCTACGGGACGGTCCTCAGTCCCAGCGCCGGACGGAGGCGGTTGCCCTCGGGGCCGCTCCATGGCCTGTTCCCGGTGCTGGTCATCAGTCATGCTCCCCTTCGTTCGTTCGGGGAGCCCGAGGAACCGCCGCTCTCCGGTGCCGTCGCCGCCGCTCGGACCTTGCGCCGCCCGGCACCCCCGGAACATCGCGATCGAACGGCGTCCCGGACTGGACCCGTCCGGGAACCTCAGATAAAGCTCTGAACGTCCCCCCTTTCGGGTTCACCGGAGCCTGACGGGGCCATCACCCCTGCACACAACGGGGAGGGGACACCATGAGGCTGGGAATCGGAATCGGATGGCGGCCCGAGATCGCTGACGCCGTCGAGGCACTGCCGGGGATCGACTGGGTCGAGGCGGTCGCGGAGAACCTCTGCACGGACCATCTCCCCGAGTCCCTCGCGCGCCTGCGGGGACGCGGGGTCACGGTCGTCCCGCACGGGGTCTCGCTCGGCCTGGGCGGCGCCGAACGCCCCGACCCCGGACGTCTCGCCGGCCTGGCCGCGCGGGCCGAGCTGCTCGGCACCCCTCTGGTGACGGAGCACATCGCCTTCGTACGCGCGGGAGGGCCGCTCACCTCGTCCCCCGCACTCGAAGCGGGCCATCTGCTGCCGGTGCCCCGGACGTGGGACGCGCTGGACGTGCTGTGCGAGAACGTGCGGATCGCACAGGACTCGCTGCCCGTCCCGCTTGCCCTGGAGAACATCGCCGCACTGATCTCCTGGCCGGGCGAGGAGCTGACCGAGGGGCAGTTCCTCGCTGAGCTGGTCGAGCGCACCGGTGTGCGGCTGCTGATCGACGTCGCCAATCTGCACACCAACCACGTCAACCGCGGCGAGGACCCCGCGACCGCACTCGACGAACTGCCGGTGGAGGCCATCGCGTACGTCCATGTGGCGGGCGGCGTCGAGAAGGACGGCGTCTGGCACGACACGCACGCCCACCCCGTGACACGCCCCGTCCTGGACGTCCTGAGCGAGCTGCGCTCCCGCGTCGACCCGCCGGGGGTCCTGCTGGAGCGCGACGACGACTTCCCTCCGGCCGAAGAACTGGCAGGTGAACTGACCTCGATCCGGGCCACGCTGGCGGCGGCCGCCGCTCCGCAGAAGGGCCGGCAGCGGCCCGCGCCGCCGGAGGAGCCCGGCACCCGGCCTGCGGGAGCCCGCGACCGGACCGCCGTGGCGCAGACCGCGCTGCTCTCGTCCCTGGTGGCCGGCACCCCGGTGCCGGACGGTTTCGACCCCCGGCGCCTCAAGGTGCAGAGCCGTGCCCTGGCAGCGAAACGGGCCGACGTCGTCGCCAAGGTCGCGCCGGAACTGCCCGAGATCCTCGGCGACGGCTACCGGAAGGCGTTCCTCGCTTACGCCGAGAACAAGCCGATGTCCGCCGGTTACCGCCGCGACGCCCTCGGCTTCGCCGAGCATCTGCTCGTCGTGGGCCACCCGGCCGACGACGCCGCCAGGCGGAGGCTGACCCGCTGGTGGCAGGACCGGGCCGCGCCGCGTCCGCCCCGGCGCGGCTCCCGCCTGGTCCACGCCGCCCGTACCGCCCTCCTGGGAAGGTGACCGCGATGAACGCCCTCGCTCTTCTGCTGACTCTCGTCGTGGCCGTCTCCTCGACGCTCCTGGTCGTCGCGACCCGCCGCTCCGGCCGTCGGGGCAGCGGCACGGCGGCGTATGTGCACGACCTCTCCGAGGAGGCGTTCCTCAGCGGCGGCCCCGCCAGGGTGGTGGACACCGCGCTCACCCGCATGCACGCGGACGGGCGGCTGGCCGTCGGTGGGCCCGGCATCGTCGCGGTCCGGCGGGGCGAGGCCCGTGACGCGGTGGAGCGCGCCGTGCTCCAGGAGCTGGCAGCGGCGCCGAACGGCGCCCTGCACACCCTGCGGGAGAGCGTGATGCGGCACCCGGCGGTGCAGGAGATCGGCGACGGTCTCGCCGCCCGGGGTCTCCTGGTCCCACCTGGGGAGAACCGGCGGCGCCGGACCTGGGCGCTCACCCTGGGCATCGGATGTCTGCTGGGCTTCCCGGTCAGCATCGCCCTGACCATCTCGGAGTTCGTCCTGCACGACGGTTACACGGACACCCCGTTCCCCTTTTTCGTGAAGGTGCTGCCGGCGCTCCTGACCGGGGCCGTGGTCGGTCCGGTCACGGCGGCGGCGGCCAGGGCACGGCTCACCAAGGCCGGGCGCAGAGCCGCCGACGACTACCGTGCGGCCCACGCCCATCTGACCGACCCGGCCCATCTGGTGGCCACCCTGGGGCTGCGCGCACTGCCCGACCCGGAGCTGCAGGGGCAGTTGGCGGCTGCCGCCCGGCAACGGCCCGCAGGGCGGCGCCGGCCGGTCTCCCCGTCCTCCGCGTCGTCCACCGCCGGCGCCGCGCTCGTACCGGTTGTCTGGTGCGCCGGGGCGAGTCCCGGCGGCGGAAGCTGCGGGGGCTCCAGCGGCGGGGGCGGCGACTCGGGAACGGGTTCCACCTGCGGCTCGGGGTCGGGCTGCGGCAGCAGCGGATCGAGCTGCGGCAGTAGCAGCGGGTCCAGTTGCGGCGGCGGATCGAGCTGCGGCGGCGGTTCCAGTTGCGGCAGCAGCTCCTGAGCAGCGCGTCGCCGGCAGGCGCATGGATCCAGCCACCGGCGACCACCTGTGACCGAGTTACGTCCATATGGTGAACAGGGCATGGCGCTTCTCTGCCGGTTTCGCATAGAACTCGGCCATGCTCTGGGTCATGCTCCTTCTGGTCGCGTGGGGTGCGGCCGCCGTCTCCTGCATCCGGCTGTGCCTCGTCACCGCGGGTGCGGCCCAGCGGCCGCCCGGCACCGCACAGGCCGCCGCCTCCCCCGAACTCAACCTGTACGAGACCGCGTTCCTGGCCGGCGGACCGCAGCGGGTGGCCGATCTGGCGCTCGTCTCCATGCACCTGCGGCGCCGGCTGCTGCTCGCCCACACGGGCTGGGCGACGGTCGTCGACCCGGAGGGACGGGACGAGGTGGAACGCACCGTGATCCGCGCGATCGGCCCGGAAGGGCAGTCCCGGATAGCCCCACTACGGGCCGCCGCCGCGGCTGCCGACGCCGTGCGCGCCCTCGCCGACCGCCTCGTCGCGGCGGGGCTCGCCGTACCGCACGGCACCCGGACGAGCCTGGAATCGGCCGTACGCGCGGTACGGGGCGCGGCGGTGCTGGTGGTGGCCCTGGCGGCCATCGCCATGCTGATGCCGGGTCAGGGGACGGGTGCGGCGGGCCCGGTGGTCGCCTGGTTCGGGCTGCCGCTCGTGCTGACACTGGGCTGTCTGGCCATCGCACGGGTGGAGAACCACCCGTACAGCCCGTGGGCCTCCCCGTCCGGGCAGCGCTGGCTGGACTCGCTGCCGGCGCCGGTGCACGGCGCGGACCGCGACCTGCTGGCGGCGGTGGCGGTACGGGGCGTGGGAGCCCTGGAGGATCCGGCGCTGCGCGCGGCCCTTCTGAACCGGGCCCGCACGTCCGGCGGATGACCCTCGGGACAGAGCGGATGCCACAAGGGCCGCTCCCGTACGGGAGCGGCCCTTGTGACGTCATGTCCAGTTGTGCGGCCCGGGACACATCGGCCGGACCCGGCGAGGAGAGACGGTCCGCGGGGAGGAATGGCTGACTCCCCCGCGGGCCGCGGCAGTTCGCCGGCCATCGGCCGATGTGTACCCGGCACCGGACCCGGTGTCGCTGGAACGACGGGCGGCGTCACAAACGCCGTTGCCCGCCCACTGATCTTCCGGGTCGGGATGACCGGAAACGCTGGCTATGCGAGTCCGGACACCAATTCTGCGACGGACTTCCTGCGGCCCGTGTAGAAGGGGACCTCCTCGCGGACGTGCAGCCGCGCCTCGGAGGCCCGCAGATGACGCATGAGGTCGACGATGCGGTACAGCTCGTCGGCCTCGAAGGCCAGGACCCACTCGTAGTCGCCCAGCGAGAACGAGGCGACGGTGTTGGCGCGCACGTCGGGGTATCCACGGGCCATCTTGCCGTGGTCCGAGAGCATACGGCGTCGGTCCTCGTCGGGCAGCAGGTACCAGTCGTAACTGCGCACGAAGGGGTACACGCTGATGTAGTCGCGCGGGGTCTCGTCGGCCAGGAAGGCCGGCACGTGCGACTTGTTGAACTCGGCGGGCCGGTGCAGTGCCATGTTCGACCAGACCGGCTCCAGAGCACGGCCCAGCTTCGTGCGCCGGAAGAGGTTGTACGCCTCCTGGAGCTCGTCGGAGGTCTCCGCGTGCCACCAGATCATCAGGTCGGCGTCGGCCCGCAGACCGGACACGTCGTAGGTGCCACGGACCGTGATGTCCTTGGCCGCGAGCTGGTCGAACAGCTCCTGGACCTCGTCGGCGTAACCGGCGCGGTCGAGCGGAAGGACGTCCTTCAGCCTGAAGACGGACCACAGGGTGTAGCGGATGACCTCGTTGAGGTCCTTGGCCTTCTTGCCTGCGTTCGGAAGCTTTTCTGGCGCACTCATACGGCTATTGTCCCGCCTCGCTCCCGGTGCCCCGAACCCGGGTCGGCGTGTTCTCGATCTCCCCCGCGGCCGCGCCCCCGAGGTCCTGGACGATCTCGTCCGCGGCGCGGTGCGCGCTCGCGACGCAGGCCGGGATCCCGACGCCGTCGTACACCGCTCCGCACACCCGCAGACCGGGCAGCTTGGCGACCTCGTCGCGGATCCGGGCGACCCGGGTGAGGTGGCCCACGGGGTACTGGGGCAGCCCGCCGATCCACCGGGTGACCTCGGTGTCCACGGGCCTGGCCGTCAGTCCGGTCGCGGAGGCGAGATCGCCGAGGGACGCGGCGACGAGCTCGGAGTCCTCACGGTGCAGGTGCTCCTCCTCGCCGTAGCGTCCGACGGAGGTGCGCAGCACGAAGAGGTCGGGGGCCGCGTCCGCGACCCACTGCCACTTGTTGCTGGAGAAGGTCGCGGCCTTGATCGTGCGCCCGTCGACGGGTGGTACGAGGAATCCGGAGCGGCCGCGGAGTGCGTCGTTCCCCTCGATGTCGGTGCGCCGGAAGGCCATGGTGACGAGGGCCATCGAGGCGTATTCGACGGCGGCGAGCTCGACCGAGGCGGCCGGGCACTCCGCGGCGAGCAGCGTGGACGCGGACCAGGCGGGGGTGGCCAGGACGAGTGCGTCGGCGGTGATCACCCGGCTGTCGGTGCGCACGTCCCAGCCCTCGCCGGTCCGGGTCAGGCCGAGCACCGGGGTCTCCGTGAGGATCTCCCCGCCCCCGGCCCGCACGGCGTCGGCCACGGCGCCCGGCAGGGTGCCGATGCCCCCCTCGATGCCCTGGAAGACCGGACCCGTCTGCTGCCGGGCGGCGGCCCTCTCCTGGATGCGGAGCACGCCGTCGAGGAGCGGGCCGCCCTCCTTCACGGCCTCGAAGAGCTGCGGCACGGCCGCGCGCATCGAGATCCGGTAGGCGTCGCCCGCGTACACCCCGCCGAGCAGCGGCTCCACGAGCCTGTCGACGACCTCACGGCCGAGCCGGTCGGCGACGTAACTGCCGACCGCGACGTCGTCACCGACGGCGGTCGGGGTGAGTTCACGCTCCTCGGCGATCCTGGCCAGGCCCTCGGGCGAGAGCACACCGCTGAGCGCGGACGGGTCCCCCGGCACACCCATCACGTGCCCCTTCGGCATGGGGCGCAGGGCGTCGCGGGTCCAGACCGACGCGGTGGCGGTGGCGGGCGGCCGGAGCCGGTCGCCGAGTCCCACCGCGGTGGCCAGCGCGACCGCCTCGGGCCGCCGCGCCAGCATCGACTCTGCACCGAGGTCGACCCGGGTGCCCGCGACCGGGCCGGTCATCAGCTTGCCGCCGAGCCGCGCGGTGGCCTCCAGGACGGTGACCCGGAGACCGGAGTCCAACAGCCGGTGGGCGGCGGCGAGTCCGGCGATGCCGCCGCCGATGACGACGGCATGGCCCGTCGGTGTGGTGTCGCGCTGAAGAGGACGCTGCATGGGTCCACTCTCTCAAACCCGTCCCGAGTCCTGAACGTGACCACTTCGAAACCGCTGGAAGGCAACCCACGGACGGGTCCCGCACGTCGAACCGGCACCATCGACAACGGCCCTGGGGGGACGCGTTATGTCATACGAACGCCACACGGACAGTTATCCACCCGCACGACCGAACCGCCGCCCGAGTGCGCTCGCCGCGGCCGGAGTGCTGGCGGTCCTCCTGGCCACCGGTGCGTGCGGTGCCTCCGACAGCGGTGGGCAGGGGCTGAACTCCGCGTCCGACAGCAAGCAGGCCGCTCCGGGTGCCGAGGGCGCCGGTGCGGAGTCCGGTGCCAAGTCCGCCGACGGCGCCTCCTCGGCGCCGAAGCCGGGATCCGCGGTCGCGGTCCACGTCATCCGGACAGCCACGCTCTACGTCGAGGTGAAGAGCGTGCCGAAGGCGGTCGCCGCGGCCCGCGGCGTCGCCGAGGGCGCCGGCGGGCTCGTCGCCGAGGAGAGCACCGAGCGCGTCGACGACACCCACGACGCGTCCCACCTCGTCCTGCGCGTGCCCCAGGCCCGCTACGACGAGGTGCTGAGCAGCCTCGCAGGGACCGGGAAGCTGCTGTCCCGTACGTCGAACGCGAAGGACGTGACCGGGCAGGTCGTCGACGTGGAGAGCCGGATCGCCACCCAGCGGGCGAGCGTGGCGCGGGTCCGCGACCTGATGGACAAGGCAGAGAAGCTCACCGACGTGGTGACGCTGGAAGGTGAACTGAGCAGCCGCCAGGCCGACCTGGAGTCCCTGCTCTCGCAGCAGGCGTCGCTCAAGGACCGCACCTCGCTGGCGACGATCACCCTCGACCTCAGCGAACCGGAGGGGAACACCGAGGATCCCGAGGAGGAGGGCACCGACTTCGTGGACGCGCTGTCCGCCGGCTGGGACGCGTTCGTGACGATGCTGCGCTGGATCGCGGTGGCGATCGGTGCCACGGCTCCGTTCCTGGCCGCCGCGGCCGTCCTGGTGCTCCTGTGGCGGCTGCTGCGCGGCCGCCTGTCCCGGCGCCGTACGGCGGCGCCCCGGCCGGCCACGGAGCCCTCCGAGGCCCCACCGGCCCCTCAGGCGCCGTAGCGTGGGCCCCTGACCCGGCATACGACGGCGAAGGGACCCGGCATGGCGGCGGAGCGACTGGTGGTCGTCGGAGGCGACGCGGCGGGCATGTCCGCCGCGTCGCAGGCCCGCAGGCTCAAGGGACCGGACGAGATGAGCATCGTCGCCTTCGAACGCGGCGAGTTCACCTCGTACTCCGCCTGCGGCATCCCGTACTGGGTGAGCGGGGACGTCGAGGGACCGGACGAGCTCATCGCGCGAACGCCCGAGGAGCACCGGTCCCGTTCCATCGATCTGCGCACCCGCACCGAGGTGACGGAGATCGACGTCGCCGGGCACCGCGTAAAGGCGCTGGACCGAGGCAACGGTGAGACGTACTGGACGGGCTACGACAAGCTGGTGATCGCCACCGGCGCCCGGGCCGTGCGACCCGGCCTGCCGGGGATCGACGCCCCGGGCGTCCACGGCGTGCAGACCCTGGGCGACGGCCAGGCGCTGCTGGACTCGCTGGACCGGGCACCGGGACGGCGGGCGGTCGTCGTCGGGGCGGGCTACATCGGCGTCGAGATGGCCGAGGCGATGCTCAAGCGCGGCTTCGAGGTGACGGTGCTCAACCGGGGTGCGCAGCCGATGGCGACGCTCGATCCGGACATGGGACGGCTGGTCCACGACGCGATGGACGGGCTGGGCATCACCACGGTCAACGGTGCCTCGGTCACCCGGATCGACACCGGACGGGACGGCCGTGTCACGGCGGTGGCCACGGATGCCGACGTCTATCCCGCGGACGTCGTCGTGCTCGGCATCGGCGTCGAGCCGGAGACCTCCCTGGCCCGCGAGGCCGGTCTGCCGCTGGGGCCGCACGGCGGTCTCCTGACGGACCTGTCGATGCGGGTGACGGGGCGGGACGACATCTGGGCGGGCGGGGACTGCGTCGAGGTCATGGACCTCGTCGCGCACCGCACCCGGCACATCGCGCTCGGCACCCACGCGAACAAGCACGGCCAGATCATCGGATCCAACGTCGGGGGCGGCTACGGCACGTTCCCCGGCGTGGTCGGTACCGCGGTGAGCAAGGTCTGCGACCTGGAGATCGCCAGGACCGGGCTGCGGGAGAAGGACGCGAAGGCGGTCGGCCTGCGCTACGTCACGGCGACGATCGAGTCGACCGGCCGTGCCGGCTACTACCCGGGAGCGATGCCGATGACGGTGAAGATGCTCGCGGAGTACCGCACCGGCCGGCTCCTGGGCGTACAGATCGTCGGCCGCGAGGGGGCTGCCAAGCGCGTGGACGTCGCGGCTGTGGCGCTCACGGCCGGGATGACGGTGGAGGCCATGACGGCCCTCGACCTCGGCTACGCCCCGCCGTTCTCCCCGGTATGGGACCCGGTCCTGGTGGCCGCCCGCAAGGCCGTGTCGGCGGTGCGGGCGAGCCTCCGGGAGGGCGTCTGATCAGACGGCCGTCTGCTGGTGGACGTACTCCACCAGGCGCGTCAGGGCGTCCGGGTCGGTGGTCGGCATGACGCCGTGCCCGAGGTTGAAGATGTGGCCCTCGAGACCGGCGGCGGCGTCGAGCACGTCGCGGGTCTTCGCCTCCACCGCCTCGGTCGGCGCGAAGAGCACCGCCGGGTCGAGGTTGCCCTGGAGCGCCTTGCCGGGTCCGACCCGGCGGGCGCCCTCGTCCATCGGGACGCGCCAGTCGACGCCGACGACGTCAGCGCCCGCCTCGCCCATCAGGCCGAGCAGCTCGCCGGTGCCCACGCCGAAGTGGATGCGCGGGACGCCGTAGGACGCGACCGCGTCGAAGACCTTCGCCGAGGCAGGCATCACCGAGCGGCGGTAGTCGGCCGGGGCCAGGGCGCCGACCCAGGAGTCGAAGAGCTGGACCGCGGAGGCGCCGGCCTCGATCTGGACCTTGAGGAAGGCGCCGGTGATCTCCGCGAGCCGGTCGAGCAGCTCGGCCCAGAGCTCCGGGTCGCCGTACATCATGGCCTTGGTGCGCTCGTGGTTGCGGGACGGGCCGCCCTCCACGAGGTAGCTCGCCAGCGTGAACGGCGCACCGGCGAATCCGATCAGCGGCGTGGCGCCGAGCTCGGCGGTGAGCATCCCGATGGCCTCGGTGACGTACAGGACGTCCTCGGGCGTGAGGTCGCGCAGCCGGGCCAGGTCGGCGCGGGTTCGGATCGGCTCGGCGATCACCGGGCCGACGCCGGGCTTGATGTCGAGGTCGATGCCGATGGCCTTGAGCGGCACGACGATGTCGCTGAAGTAGATCGCGGCGTCGACCTTGTGACGGCGTACGGGCTGCAGCGTGATCTCGGTGACCAGCTCCGGCATCATGCAGGAGTCGAGCATCGCGATGCCCTCGCGGGCCTTGAGGTACTCCGGCAGCGAGCGCCCCGCCTGACGCATGAACCAGACCGGGGTGTGCGGCACCGGCTCACGGCGGCAGGCCTTGAGGAACGCCGATTCATGGGTGGCGGGGGTGGTCCGCAGGCCCGATGACGGGCCCTCCCCTGATCGGACGGAGCTGAACTCTTGGGGAAGGTCGTTGGCACTCACGCACAGAATCTTCGCATGGAGCGGCCATCAGCCGGACGCCGCATGGGTGTCCCTCCCTGCACGGCGCTCCGGTTCCGCCTACGCTTCCCCGCATGGCTCGGGCTCAGGGACAATTTTCCGATCATTCCGATGACACTGACAGCGAGGAGGGTGCGGACGGCGAAACCGTCCCGCTCGCGTTCCGGTCGGCGGTAGACGCGCTGCGTACCGCCCGGCTGCGCCCCGAACTGGAGGTGGAGCCCTCCCGGCCGCCGAAGCGGCTCGCCCCGTACGCGTACGCGCTGGAGGCAGCCGTCGTGGACGGCGAGGAGGATCTGGCCGACGGCCGCCTGGTCCTCCTGCACGAACCGTCCGGGCACGACGCCTGGCAGGGCACGTTCCGCCTGGTGACGCTCGTGCGGGCCGAGCTGGAGCCGGAGATGGCGGCGGACCCGCTGCTGCCGGAGGTGTGCTGGTCCTGGCTCACCGGGGCGCTGGACGCCCGGGGGCTCTCGTACGGGGAGGCCGGTGGCACGGTGACGCGCGCCGGTTCGCACTACTTCGGCGCCCTCTCCGCGCGCCGCCCGGCCACGCAGATCGAGATCCGGGCCTCGTGGACGCCGCGCGAGGGGCGCGGCGGGGTGCCGGACATGGCGGCGCATCTGACCGCGTGGGGCGATCTGCTCTGCCAGCTCGCCGGGCTGCCGCCGTCGGGCGCGGCCGAAGCGGCGGTGGTGACACTGCCCCAGCGCCGGGGCCCGCAGGTCTCATAACGCTGCGTCACCTTCGGAGAGAGCCGGTCGCACAGGGACCGGCTCTCTTTTCGTACAATCGATCGCGCGTCCTATTTGCCCGAATTGTTACTCACAAAATCGTGATCTTCCTCTAAAGGAGGACGCATCTGCTGCCGAAGAGGTCAATGACCCTTCAAGCACGGTTCGCCCCGGCTTCATCCCCGAGTCGGCCCGTCCCGCCACTCCCCAGGAGGCCTGGTGTCCGTTCTCCTCGAGCAGCCCGCAAGCCTGGTCGCCTACCGCCCGAACAAGCCGACGGCCATGGTCGTCGTGGCCGACCCGCGCGTCCGTTCCACCGTCACCCGCCATCTGTGGGCCCTCGGAGTTCGTGACGTCATCGAGGCGTCGTCCATCGCGGAGGCCCGCCCCCGCGTCAGCAACCCGCGCGACATCTGCGTTGCCGACGTCCACCTGCCCGACGGTTCCGGGCTGACCCTGCTGTCCGAGACCCGAGCCGCCGGCTGGCCGAACGGCCTCGCCCTCTCCGCCGCCGACGACATCGGCGCCGTACGCAACGCCCTCGCGGGCGGGGTGAAGGGCTATGTCGTCACCGGCACCCGCACCAACATCGGTCACCCCACCCGTCCCGGCATGGCGCCGATCGGCGCCAACGCCGCCCGCATGCACCGCAGGCCGCCCGGCTCCCCGAGCCACCCGGGCGGCTACCGGGAGCTCTCCGGCCGTGAGGTGGAGGTGCTCCGCCTGGTCGCCGAAGGCCAGTCCAACAAGGCCATCGGCGTCTCGATGGGCCTCTCCGCCCTCACCGTCAAGAGCCACCTCGCCCGCATCGCCCGCAAGCTCGGCACCGGAGACCGCGCCGGAATGGTCGCCGTGGCCCTGCGCACGGGCATCATCCACTGACCCCTCCTCCTGCCGGCACCTGCGCGGATGCGTATCCGGCCGGTTTACGTGCATGGCCGCCCGTCGACGGAACGTTCCGTCGACGGGCGACGCGCATACACAGATACCCTTGGCATGTGACCGACGCCCAAGAGACCGCAGCAGACACATCACTGCGAACCACCGGGGGCGCTCCCCCGGACGACGTCGCCCCGGCGCCGATCCCCTTGCTCGAACCGCGCGAGGGCATCCCACCGGTGGTGGAGACCGATGACGCGCTCGCGCGGGTGATCGCGGATTTCGCCGCCGGCACCGGCCCCGTGGCCGTCGACGCCGAGCGCGCCTCGGGCTATCGCTACGGGCAGCGCGCCTACCTCGTGCAGCTGCGCCGTGAGGGCGCGGGGAGCGCCCTGATCGACCCGGTCGGCTGCCCCGACCTGTCGGGGCTCGGCGAGGCGCTCACCGGAGCCGAGTGGATTCTGCACGCCGCGTCCCAGGACCTGCCCTGTCTGCGCGACATAGGCATGACCCCGACCTCGCTCTTCGACACGGAACTCGCCGGGCGGCTGGCGGGGTTCCCCCGCGTCGGCCTCGGCGCCATAGTCGAGAACGTCCTCGGCTACGCCCTGGAGAAGGGCCACTCCGCGGTCGACTGGTCCACCCGCCCGCTGCCCGAGCCCTGGCTGCGCTACGCCGCGCTCGACGTGGAGCTGCTGGTGGACCTGCGCGACGCCCTGGAGGAGGAGCTGGACCGGCAGGGCAAGCTGGGATGGGCGCTGGAGGAGTTCGCCGCGATCGCCTCGGCACCGCCCGCTCCCCCGCGCAAGGACCCCTGGCGCCGCACGTCCGGCATGCACAAGGTGCGCCGCCGCCGTCAGATCGCGGTCGTACGGGAGTTGTGGACCGCTCGTGACCAGGTGGCGCAGCGCCGTGACGTGTCGCCCGGCAAGGTGCTCGGTGACGCCGCGATCATCGAGGCCGCCCTGGCCCTTCCTGCGAACGTCCAGGCACTCACCGCGCTGCCCGGCTTCGGGCACCGGATGGGGCGCCGTCAGCTGGAACAGTGGCAGGCGGCCGTCGACCGGGCCAGGGAGCTGCCCGAGTCGGAGCTGCCGCAGCCCGGCCAGCAGCCGGCGGGCCCGCCGCCGCCCCGCTCCTGGGCGGACAAGGACCCGGCCGCCGCGGCACGGCTGTCGTCCGCGCGCACCGCCGTGTCGGAGCTCGCCGAGCGGCTCCACATGCCGCAGGAGAATCTGATCACCCCGGACACCGTGCGCCGGATCTGCTGGGAACCGCCCAAGACCCTGACCCCGGACGCGGTGGAGACCGCGCTCGCGGGACACGGCGCGCGCCACTGGCAGATCGAGCAGGTCGGCCCCCTGCTGCTGCGGGCCCTGGACACGAACGCCTGACACGTCCCGCGTCCCGGTACGCGTGCGCCCCCTGCCGGACGAAGGATCCGGGACGGGGGCGCACGCGTGTCGGGACCACCCCGGAGCCGGCCCCATCCAGGAGGATCGATTTCACGCCAGTTACCCGGCCTTCCCTGGCCACCGGCGACGCCCCCTGGGTGTGTGACGTTCACCGCTCCGGTGATGGGGGGTGGGCAGTCTGGTTACCCGCAAGTAGCATGAGGGGCGTGGCGTGCCGATGCGTGCGCCCGCAGCAGTGCCATCCCGCACCCTGGAGGAGAGCCACCGTGCCTCGTACCATCCGGGACGTCGTCTTCGTCGACGGCGTCCGCACCCCGTTCGGCAAAGCGGGCCCGAAGGGCATCTACCACGAGACCCGCGCCGACGATCTCGTCGTGAAGGCCATCCGGGAGCTGCTGCGCCGCAACCCGGACCTGGACCCCGCGAAGATCGACGAGGTCGCCATCGCCGCGACCACGCAGATCGGCGACCAGGGCCTCACCCTCGGCCGTACCGCCGGAATCCTGGCCGGTCTGCCGCAGTCGGTTCCCGGTTACTCCATCGACCGCATGTGCGCCGGCGCCCTGACCGCCGTCACCGCGACGGCCGGCTCCATCGCCTTCGGCGCGTACGACGTCGTCATCGCCGGCGGTGTCGAGCACATGGGCCGCCACCCGATGGGCGAGAGCGTGGACCCGAACCCGCGTCTCGTGTCGGAGAAGCTGGTCGACGAGTCCGCCCTCTTCATGGGCATGACCGCGGAGAACCTGCACGACAGGTACCCCTCGATCACCAAGCAGCGCGCCGACGAGTACGCGGTCCGTTCGCAGGAGAAGGCCGCCAAGGCGTACGCCAACGGCAAGATCCAGCAGGACCTGGTGCCGGTCTCCGTGCGCCGCACCAACGCCGAGGCCGGCGAGACGGGCTGGGGCCTGGTCACCGCCGACGAGCCGATGCGCCCCGGCACCACGCTGGAGTCCCTGGCGGGCCTGAAGACCCCGTTCCGCGCCCACGGGCGCGTGACGGCCGGCAACGCCGCGGGCCTCAACGACGGCGCCACCGCCTCGCTGCTCGCGTCCGAGGAGACCGCCCGCGAGCTGGGCCTCCCGGTCAAGATGCGCCTCGTGTCGTACGCCTTCGCGGGTGTCGAGCCCGAGGTCATGGGCTACGGCCCGATCCCGGCGACGGAGAAGGCCCTGGCCAAGGCCGGCCTCTCCATCGGCGACATCGGTCTCTTCGAGATCAACGAGGCGTTCGCCGTGCAGGTGCTCGCCTTCCTGGAGCACTACGGCATCGCCGACGACGACGCGCGCGTCAACCAGTACGGCGGCGCTATCGCCTACGGCCACCCGCTGGCCTCCTCCGGCGTCCGCCTGATGACTCAACTGGCCCGCCAGTTCGAGGAGCAGCCGGAGGTCCGCTACGGCCTGACGACGATGTGCGTCGGCTTCGGCATGGGCGCCACGGTCGTCTGGGAGAACCCGAACTTCGACAACGCAGCCGGAGGCAGCAAGTGAGCTCCACCACCGAGCTTCTGAAGGGTGCGGCCGAGCTGTTCCCCGGTGAGGTCGTCACGCAGGCGCACGTACGCCACCTCGACCTTCCCGGCGGCGCGGGCCGTTTCGCCCTCATCACGCTGGACAACGGCTTCGACCACACCAAGCCGACCACCGTCGGCCCGCAGTCGCTGGCGAACCTGAACGCCGCCGTCGACCAGGTCGAGAAGGAGGCGGCCGAGGGCACGATCGTCGGCGTCGGTGTGACCGGCAAGCCGTTCATCTTCGCCGTCGGCGCCGACCTCAAGGGCGTCGAGCTCCTCAAGGACCACAAGGACGCGCTGGCCATCGGCAAGGGCGGCCACGACGTCTTCCGCCGCCTCTCCGGCCTCGCGGTCCCGACGTTCGCGTACTACAACGGCGCGGCCATGGGCGGCGGCGTCGAGATCGGGCTGCACTGCTCGTACCGCACCGTCTCCAGTGCGCTGCCGGCGTTCTCGCTGCCCGAGGTCTTCCTCGGCCTGGTCCCCGGCTGGGGCGGCTGCGCGCTGCTTCCCAACCTGATCGGCGCCGACCGTGCCGTCTCGGTGATCATCGAGAACTCGCTGAACCAGAACCGCCAGCTCAAGGGCAAGCAGGTCTTCGAACTCGGGATCGCCGACGCGATCTTCGAGGGCGCGGACTTCCTGGAGCAGTCGCTGATCTGGACCGCCTCCGTCCTCAAGGGCGAGATCGCGGTGGAGCGTCCCGAGGTCGACCGCGGTGACGCGTGGGACCAGGCCGTCGCCCGCGGCAGGGCCATCGCCGACTCCAAGGTGCACGGCGCGGCCCCGGCGGCGTACCGCGCGCTGGAGATCATCGCCGCGGCCAAGAGCGGTGACCTGGGCGCCGGCTTCGACGCCGAGGACCAGGCCCTCGCGGACCTGATCATGGGCGGCGAGCTGCGCTCCGGGATCTACTCCTTCAACCTGGTCCAGAAGCGCGCCAAGCGCCCGGCCGGTGCTCCGGACAAGGCCCTGGCCCGTCCGGTCACCAAGGTCGGCGTGGTGGGCGCGGGCCTGATGGCCAGCCAGCTCGCGCTCCTCTTCCTGCGCCGCCTCGAGGTGCCGGTCGTCCTCACGGACATCGACCAGGCGCGCGTCGACAAGGGTGTGGGCTATGTCCAGGCCGAGATCGACAAGCTGCTCGGCAAGGGCCGGATCAACCAGGACAAGGCCAACCGCCTGAAGGCCCTGGTCTCCGGTGTGCTGGACAAGGCGGAGGGCTTCTCCGACGCCGACTTCATCATCGAGGCCGTCTTCGAGGAGATCGGCGTCAAGCAGCAGGTGTTCGCGGAGGTCGAGGCGGTCGCCCCGGCGCACGCGATCCTCGCCACGAACACCTCGTCCCTCTCGGTGACCGAGATGGCGTCGAAGCTGAAGAACCCCGAGCGGGTCGTCGGCTTCCACTTCTTCAACCCGGTCGCGGTCCTCCCGCTCCTGGAGATCGTCCGCGGCGAGCAGACCGACGACGCCTCGCTGGCCACGGCCTTCGGTGTCGCCCGCAAGCTGAAGAAGACCGCGGTGCTGGTGAAGGACGCCCCGGCGTTCGTCGTCAACCGCATCCTCACCCGCTTCATGGGCGAGATCCAGAACATCATCGACGAGGGCACCCCGGTCGAGACGGCGGAGAAGGCCATCGAGCCGCTCGGCCTGCCGATGTCCCCGCTGGTCCTGCTGGAGCTGGTCGGCCCCGCCATCGGCCTGCACGTCTCCGAGACCCTGAACCGCGCCTTCCCGGAGCGCTTCACGGTCTCCGAGAACCTCGCGGCCGTGGTGAAGGCCGGCAAGCGCGGCTTCTACGTCTACGACTCCGGCAAGCCGGAGCTGGACCCGGAGGTCGCGGCTCTCCTCAAGCAGGGCGACACCGTCCTGACCGAGGACCAGGTCCGCGACCGCGTCCTGGACGCGGTGGCGCAGGAGATCGGCCTGATGCTGGCCGAGGGCGTCGTCGCCGAGGCCCAGGACATCGACCTCTGCCTGATCACCGGCGCGGGCTGGCCCTTCCACCTGGGCGGCATCACGCCGTACCTGGACCGCGAGGGCGTCTCGGAGCGGGTCAACGGGAAGCGGTTCCTGGAGCAGGGCGTGGCGAGCGTCCCTGCGTAACCGCGCACGCACCGAGGCCGGGCCGTACGGAATCCGTTCCGTGCGGCCCGGCCTCGTTCACGACGGCCGGCGGGCGGCAAGCTCCCGCGTACCGGTCACCACGTGCCGGTGAACGGCCTGTGGTTGCACGCCTCGCCGCACTCCTCACGGGAACTGCCCGCCGCGCGGATACCGCTGTTCTCCGGGATGCCGACGACCTTGAACCGTACGGTCGCAGGAGCTGACTCCTGGGCGCCGAACAGCGCGATGACGTCGACGACGTGGTGCCCGGCCCGCCAGCGGTGGGCGTGGGTGAAGTGCCACTCGCCCTTCTCGTCGACGGCGGTCGCGCCGATCAGCCGCCCGCCCTCCATCAGCACGACCTTGGTCGCGCCCGGCTGGGTTCGTCCGGCGAAACGCACCTTCGGCGCCGCGAACTTGTTCTCCTTCGGCGCGGTGATGACGGCGGGCTCCACCCCCGCGATCACCTGGAAGTGCTGCTCGGCCGTCGGTGAACACCCGTCCGCCCGGAGCCCGACGCACTGGATGACGTGTTCCCCCGGGGTCCACTCGACCGCGCGGCGCCACAGCCACTGGCCCGCGCCGCCCACACCGGTTCCTCCGATGTACTGCCCGTGTTCGAAGAAGAGCAGGTAGTCGGTGCCGGGCGCGGCGGTGCCCGAGAACTTGGTCATGGGGCCCACCACGGCGCCCGCGACCGGGCGGGCGAAGGCCGGCGCGCCTCCGTTGCGCATCCCGTAGTTCAGGGCCGATTCGGGCGACTGGACCGTGAACTCGTGAGAGACCGGGGGCAGCCCCTCGGGTTCCATGAGCGCCGCCATGTCCACGTCGGCCCGGGTGAGGACGGACCGCTCGACCAGCCCGGCGACGACCAGCCTGGCGACCTCGTAGGCGCCGGGGTGGTTCAGATGGCTGGAGTCGATGTTGCCGTCCGGGTGCAGGGAGTGTTCACCCGCGTCGACCCAGCAGAAGTACTGGCGCAGCCGGGTCGGGCCGATCCTGGACCACAGACTCATCGTGATGCCGGCGAGGTCTATCAGAGGGACGTTTCGCTCGGCGGCGGCTTCCGCCATGGCTCGCGGGTACTCGCCCCTGGTGTTCTTCACCTCGCCGGTCGCGGAGAAGGCGTAGCGCGCCGTGGGAGTGACCATGACCGGCACTCCGCCCTCGCTCCGGATGTAGTCGGTGAAGAGCCCGAGGAGTTCCTGGTACTCCGGCACCGGGACGTACCGCATGCCGTTGTGGATCATGTGGTCGACACCGCCGAACCCGAGGAGGACGATGTCCCCGGGCTTCATCCGGTTGAGGAGCCCCGCGAATCGTTCGGTGTAGTACTTGCGCGTGGTCATCGCGCTGCGCGCGTAGTTCGCGACTTCGAGCGGGCCGACGAGCAGCTCCTGGATCTTCTGCCCCCAGCCGGCCATGGGGGCTTCCTCGTCCGTGCGCGGCGCCGGAACGGAATCCCCGAGGACAAATATCGTGCGGTTCATTTCATCCCATTCAAGGAGTTCTAGCGGTCGACGACGTTCATGGCCATGGCCCCGGACGCCGAGCAGTACGGGCGCACCTGAACGGGCTTGGCCGGGTGGACGCAGACGAAGTCGGATGTCTCGTCCCCCACGACCCGTACACCGGGGTACACGAACGCACCCTTGACGTCCGGGAAGTCCTCCAGGAGGTGACACACGCGTATTTTGCGCCAGTTGTCAGGAGAGGGCTGGAGCCACCAGTCCCAGTCCTCCCAGCGGTCGAGGCGGTGGTCCACCACCTTGCGGACCGGCACTTCGGCTCGGAAGGCGTTGTCCGCGAGCACCTGGACCGGGACGGTGAAATTGGCCGGGTACGGCCCTCGCCTGCTGACCACGAGGAGCGCACCGGGCTCGATCCGGCTCGCACCGCAGAGAACGCCGGTCAGCGTGATCCCGTGCTCATCGACGTCGACGGCGGTCGACTCGACGTGGTCCTGCCGCAGAACCGTACGGAGCATCAGCTTTCCGTTCGGCTGTGCGTAGGGGAGGTTCCATCCGACCGGCGCCGGCCCGGCGGCCGCCAGGACGGCAGCTCTCGCCCCGATCAGCTTCCGGGTGTCCCGGATCCCGGCTTTCATGTGGACGTTGACCGACTTGGCCGAGGTCATGGTGACCCGCCACCTGCCGTCGCCGAGGTCCTCCAGTGCGGAGGGGGTCAGCGCGGCCGTGTAGCGCGTGCCACCGTTGCCGAGCGGTTTGCGAGTGGTACGCAGAGGCATGTCCGGCAGCCGGTTCCCGTCGGACGGGCTGTGTTTGAGGACGAACTGCCAGCGGTGTTTGCCGTCGAGCGGCCCGATGGCCGAGAACCTCAGCCAGCAGGCGTCGTCGGCCGCCACATCCACCGTGGCCGCCGCGATCGAGACGGGAGGCACGGTGGGCTGCGCCGCGACGGCGGCGGCCGTGGTCGTGGCAGGGGGCCGGTAGCCGCGGTCCGAGGCGGACCGCCGGCGTATCGCGTCCTCGAACAGCTCGACGTAACGTGCCGCGACCGCCTCGGGGTCGTAGCGGGCGGAGTTCCGCAGGGCGGCCAGTCCCATGTCCCGCCGGAGCCTGTCATCGGCCATCAGCAGTCGCAGGCCCTGCGCGACGGCCTCCGCGTCCTCGGTTCTGACCAGCAGGCCGTCCTCGCCGTGGCGAAGGATCTCGCGTGGCCCCACGGGGCAGTCGGTGGACACGACGGGCAGTCCGCAGCGCATGGCCTCCACCAGGGTCATACCGAAGGACTCGGCGCTGGAGGTGACGGCGGCGATCGATCCCTTGGCCCACTCCGACTCGATCGGTGAGAAGCCGCCCATGAGCAGCGCGCGCCCGGCGAGCCCGAGTTCGGTGGCGAGTGCTCGCAGCTTCGCCGCCTCGCCCCCGTCGCCGTAGATCCGCAGCTGCCAGTCGGGGAACTCGTCGGCGAGCATGCCGAAGGCGCGGATCAGCAGGTCGTAGCGCTTTACGTGGTGCATGCGGCCGGCGCTCACGATCACCTTGTGGGAGCCGTCTGCGGGCTCGACCACGGGGCGCGGCACACTGTTGGGAATGCCGGTGACGGGGATACCCGGCACCGGGGTGTTCTCCAGGAACGAGCGCGCGTCGGCTTCCGTGACCGTCGTCACGGCGTCGAGCCGCGGATAGACGCGGGCCATCTCGGCCCGGACGGCGGGCGGGATCGCCAGATGCGTCATGTGCTCCTGCGCGATACGCAGGGCGGAGTCACGGGTGTACTGCGCGACGAAGAGATTCAGGCTGGGCCTGGTGCCCACCACCACATCCGCGGTGGTCCGGCTGAGCTCCTGGATGATCCGCGCGTCGGTGAACTTGCTGTACTGGGCGTAGAACTCCTCCTGGCGCGGGACGACCGCGCTCGGCTCGTCGCCGCCCGCGGCCTTCACGTCCGCCGATCCGGAGCGCAGGTCCACCAGGGCCCGCACCGCGATGCGCGGGGAGATCTCGAACTTCGTCGCGGTGGCGCGTCTGAAGACCGAGACGATCTCGACCTCGTGGCGGACCGCCAGCGCTTCGGCGAGATTGATCACCGTACGGTTGGTGCCGCCGATGCCGTAGATGTTGTTGATCAGGAACGAGATCTTCACCGGGCCTCGTGTCCCTTCCGCTCGAACGGGCTCGGCACCGGGAAGTAGGACTCGAGGAACGTGTTCAGCATGAGGGTCTGTCTGTTCACCTCGAACGTGTCCGAGACCGTGTCGTTGATGCAGAACGCCTGCCGGTCACGCCGGGCCAGCAGGATGCCGAGCCTTCTGGATATTTCGGGCTTCGCCAGATCGAGGTAGGCGAAACTGATGTCGGAGGGCACGGCTCGTCCTGTGAAGTACGCGTAGTAGTGGTAGAGCGAGGACGGGATGGAGATGTCTGTCGCGCTGCGGAATCTGCTGTGCGAGGTGCTGTGGTGCGCCTCGGCGAACTCGTTCTCCATCTCGTACAGGACACTGCGGCGCAATGCGTAGGGCGCGTGCCGGAGCTTCTGCACGATGGCGGAGCCGAAGCTGTCGAGGATGATCTTCCGGTTGTTCTTCCCGGCGGCGTCGACGGGCCGGTCGCCGTCGGTGAGGCCCCATCTGGGCACCTGTGAGGGGGAGAAGAAGGTGCGGGTCATCCCGTTCGACAGGAAGAAGTCCTTGGGTGTGGTGGGGCAGCCCAGGAACATGTCGTCGTTGAAGTAGAGAAAGTGCTCGGACAGGCCGTCTATGTGGTGCAGCTGGCTCTCGATGGCGTGCGAGTTGTACGTCGGCAGAGCGGCCTGATCCTGGAATATCTCCGTGTGGTCGACCACCGTGAGACGGGAACTGCGAAGGTTGAGCCAGTCCGGTTTCTGCCGGTCGGTCACCAGGTAGACGTGGCGGACCCAGGGCGCGTTCTGCTCCAACGCGCGCAGAGAGTAACGGAGTTCGTCGCGACTGATGTAGCGGGCCGCGTTCGCCGACTCTGCGTGGTAGCCGCCTTCGCCGAACCGGGAACGACGCTGCTGCCATTCCGGGGCGGACCCGTCCACCCAGGTGTAGACGACGTCGACGGGGAAACGCACGTCCTCGGGGAGCACGTCGGCACAGGCCTCGATCGTGCGCACCGACCCGGTGCGGCGGGTGTGCAGGGCGGCGAACCCGGTCAGCCGGCTCACGGGGACCCTGATCCGCGGTTCGTCCAGGGCGACGTCCTCGGTGATGCGGTTGGGGCGGGGGGCGACCAGCCGGCCGCCCTCGGGGCGCCAGAACTCGATATCGCAGCCGTAACGAAGCCCGAGCACGAGGGAGTTGCCGGGATCGGCCCACACCATGCCGGTACGCAGCGCACGCGCCTGCCTGCCGGTACGCCGCGCCCGGGAGGATCCGCACAGGGCCGATCTCCCGACGAGCCGCTCGCCGGAGCAGGCGGAGACGTAGACGGGCGCGGTGACGCGAGTCGTGGCGAGAGCGGCCACCACACGCTCCCGGTCCGCCTCCGAGACTCCGAGGACGGACCTGAAGTCGGAGTTGCCCCGTACCGCGAAGTAGTCGATGCCCGCGTCCTCGAGCAGCGAGACGATCAGCTCCAGGTTCGCCTCCCTCAGGCCCAGCGGGGACGCGGTGGCACGCACGAGCGCGATCATCCCTCCCCGGCCCGAGAGGACCGCGAGGCGGTCGGAGGCGCGGAAGAGGTGGGGCCAGCGTCGACGCGCCCTGCGCCCCCGGACGAACCGTGCGGCGAGGGTGAGGACGTGCAGGCGCCGCAGCAGCCCCTTGAGACCGGCGCGAAGGCGCACGGGAACGCGTCGGGCGACGCGGCGTCTCAGGGAGCGGGGAACGAAAGTGCGGTACACCCCGACGACAGCGGATGCCTCCGGATTACTTGTGCTCACGTGTACGTTTCCGGGTCCTCTGGATTGCCGTGCTCGAACGGGCTCGCCACGGGGAAGTAGCGGTGCAGGAAACCGATGACCGCCTGGCTGCCGCCACGGCTGAGAGCCTCGTCGCTCCCGAGCCCGAAGAACTGAAGCTGTTGCAGGTCACGGCGCACGAGGAGCCGCTCGAGTTGCAGAGCGAGGCCGGGAAGGGCCGCATGCACGACGGCGGTCGTCTCGCCCGACGGATCGGCGAGCCCATGGGCGTACGCGAAGTGGTGGGCCAGCCCGTCGACCGGGTGCGTTCCGGTGAGCCTGGGCTCTACCTGCCCGTCGGGCGGGGGCTCCACCACCGCTTCACCCTCCGCCAGCCGGCCCAGACCCGAGCAGGTGAACGGCTGCGGTCCCGGTGCGAAGGACTGCGTCACGGCGCGACCGGTCGCGGAATACGCGTGCACGGTCCAGGGTGCGAACGACTCCTCGGCCGTCCACAGTCCCCGCCGCGGCCGGGTCGTGCCGTTGGGAGTGAAGTAGTCGAACGGACGCGTGGGCCGCCCGAGCAGTGCGCCCGGCCGGAACAGAAGGAAGTGTTCCGCGAGGTCGGGAAGCAGGTGGAGGTAGCCGTCGGCCCCGTGCCGGCCGCCGGAGACCACGGCGAGCCTGCCGTCGTCGCCCCTCAGCCACTCGGGGGCCGGCGCCTGGGCCACGACGTGGACGACGTCGACCCAGGGGGCGTACTGGTGGAGGGAGCGCAGCGACGCCCGCAGCAGCTCCTCGCCCCAGGCACCGGGGTGCTGCCACAGCAGCACGGCGTCGACGGGGAAGGAGATCTCCTCGAGGCGGGCGATGTCGAACTGTTCGACGGTGACCGAGGGGTCCATGTCACCGTCGATGTCGCAGTAGCCGGAGAGCCGGTCGAAGCCGATCTCGATCCCTACGGCGTCCCTGGAAACGACCCGCTGGACCCGATTGGGGCGAGGGCCGACCAGGCGCTCGTTCGGCAGGTCGGTGTTGACCGTCCAGAACTCGATCTCGATGCCCTGGTCCTCACCCACCCACAGGTTCTCGGTGGGTTCGGTGCGCAGCCAGGTGATCCGGATGGCCTTGGACCTGCCGTAGTTCTTCCATGCCTTGAGGTGGCTGCCCGGCACCGTACGGGTGTCGTTGTTGACGGGGGAAGCCGACACGACGTACCCGGTGTGCTCCTCCAGCAGCGCGCGGAGAACCCTGCGGACCTGCCCCTTGTCCTGCTGTTCGACGGCGAGGCAGATACGCCGGTCGTCGAGTGCTGGCACCGCGAACCAGGGGATGTCGGCGGCATCCAGGGCCGAGGTCACGAGATCGTGGTCGAGGCGGCGCGCCAGGTCGACCGTCAGGCCCTGGTGCACATGCCCGACACGGCCGTCGGGTGTGCGCGTCCTGCGTTCGGACGCACTGGCGAAATCCCCCTTCCTGACCAGCCGCAGCGCGCGTCGGTGCAGGCGCGCCTCACGGCGGTTCAGGGTGCGTACGAGCCCGCCCTTGACCTTGCGCCGGACCTTGGGCGGCACGCGGCTGCCCGCGACGGCACGCACCGGCTGGGGCACGATGCGCTTGTAGACCCTGGCAGCGGAACTCGAATCGGTCATGTCATGAACCCCGACTCATCGCTCGTAGGGACTGGGAACAGGGAAGTAGGCGTTGAGGAAACCGTCGAGCAGCTCCTGCTGCGCCTCGATGTCCTCCGGCGTGGAGAATGCGTCGTTCAGACAGAAGGAGTCCTGGCTCCGGCCGTCGAGGAGGCGCTGCAGCCTGTCCGCCAGGTCGGGAACCGCCAGCTGGAGGTAGGTGAACGGCATGGTTCCCGGCTGGGCCCGGCCGGTCAGCGCCGCGTAGTAGAGCCCGAACGACGAGGTCGTGGACAGATCCGTCATCGCCCGGAAGCGGCTGGCGGCCGTACGGGCCCATGCCTGCGGGAAGTCCCTTTCGGCTTCCTCCATCGCGCTGCGGCGCAGCGCGTACGGGATGTGCTCCATGGGCTGGGTGATCACCCGGCCGAAACGTTCCTTCAGGAGGGCGCGGTTGTTCTTGCAGGCCGCGTCGACCGGGGTGTCCGTCTCGACGACCGGTCCCTGCGGTATGCGGTTGCGCGAGGGGAAGTACCGCGCTGTTCCGCTCGGTGTGAAGAAGGCGTGAGGGGCCACTGGGCGGCCGATGAACATGTCGTCGTTGAAGTACAGGAAATGCTCGGAGAGCCCTTCGATGTGATGCAGCTGACTCTCGATGGAGTGCGAGTTGAACGTCGGCAGGTCGGCCGTGTTCCGGAAGATCTCCCGGTGGCTCACCACCCGGATCCCGGGCAGGTCCTCGCGGAGCCAGGCCGGAACCTGGTCGTCCGTGGCGATGTAGATGTTGCGGATCCACGGGGCGAACATGTGCAGCGACCTGACCGAGTAGCGCAGTTCGTCGCGGCTGATGAAGCGGGCGTCACTCGCGGACTCGGCGTGGTAGACCTCACCCTTCGCCGCGGCCTTGCGCTGCTGCCAGGCGGGATCGTTCCCGTCCACCCACGTGTACACGGCATCGACGGGGAAGGCGATGTCCTCGACGCAACTCACCAGGAACTCCGGCCTGGTGGCGAGCGGGGGCGCGTCGTGCCGCGACGTGTGGTCGGACACGAAGCGGCTGAACAGCCGCGGAGCCCCGAGGACGTTTCCACCCTCACCCGACACCGCCCAGGTGACCCTGTTGGCCCGGGGCGCGACGAGATGCGTACCGTGCCACCTCCAGAACTCCACCGTGCAGCCGTACTCGTGGCCCATGACCAGGTGCCTGCCGACGTCGGTGCGATACCAGCTGACCTGCACGGCGGACGCCGAACGGACACCACGCCATGCCTTGGGGTCCCGCGACGAGCGCGGAGGGGAGGGCACGGGTGCCTGCGGGTCGATCACGCTGAGGTGGCCCGCGTACTGTCCCATGCCCCTGAAGAGGGCGCCCAGGGCGACCTCCCGGTCCTCCTCGGCGACGGCGACGACAGTCCCGTGGTCGGAGGTTCCACGCACGGCGAAGAAGGAGACGCCGGCGGACTGGAGCAGATCGGCGACGGCGGAGCGATTCGCCTCTCTGGCACCGAGGGGCGTGAGCCCCGGCTCGACGTAGACGTCGTCCGTCGCGCCGCCGGACGTGTCCGGCTGCCGAGGGGACGAGGGCGCCGGTGCCGGGGGCACCGGCGAAGGGCCGGGAATCCTGTCCGCGACAGGCCTCACCGCAGGCCCGGGAATGATCGTCACCCCAGCCACCCCCCACCGGGGCCGGAAAGTCGCCGCCGCACGCCATCACTCCTTGATCTACCTGCGGTCGACGACCGGCAGAGTCCTCGCGGATCCCCCGTGGATGCCGCTACTCTGCGAGCTTTATTCGCCACAAGCAGTCATTGATGGCAACTGAAAGAAGTTTCAACTTTCACAGAGCGGTCACATCTTCATCAGTTGTACGCTCCGTGTCAATGTCAGACCCAAAAGCCATAAAATGCAAAAAATAGCGATACCGGACATATAGCGACCATGGAGTCGATGACCGACAGGTCTCGTGCGTGGGTTCGAATGTTCAGACGCGCTCGGCGGGCCCCATGGCGAGCCCCGGCTCGGGATTCTGCCGAGCGATGCACAGCGACCCGTCGGCACCGATCATCCCCAGCACCACCCGCCCCGCGCCGTCCACCGCCAGGGCCGGGGGCTCGCTCGTCCGTTCACCGGTCGGAGACCACCACAGACCGCCGCCCTCGTTCTCGGTACCGCACGCGGCGACCACGACCTGGCCGTCGGGATCGCGGTGCGCAAGGACCGTGCAGTCGTAACCGTCCAGCTCGGCCCGCAGAACCGCGACCGGCCCGTCGGCCGGGTTGCCGCCCAGCGGGGTCACCCAGCCCCCGATGCGATAGGCCACCACTCCCCCCGTGGCCGGATCGGTCCAGTAGTACGTGCACCGTCCCGGAGCGGTCTCCAGTGCCGTGACACTGCCGGGCGCCATCTGGACGGGTATGTCCTGCTCCCGCGAAAAGCCCCCGTCCGGGGACGTCTGACGCCAGTGCATCGCGGCGCCCGGGCCCTGCACGAGGAGATCGACGGCGCCGGACACACCCAGGGTGACGGCCATCCCCTCCTCCGCGCCGCGGGCGTTCATGTTGTGCCACGACTCCCATTTGCCGGCCTTGTCGTCGCGCCGCAGCATCACGCCACCGGCCGCGGTCCGCACGAAGAAATGCACCAGCCCCGACGGACTCACGACTCCGGCGGGCGCGCCCATGCCGGACGCCTGGTCGGTGTTCTTACGCGGATTACCCAGGGAATGCCATGCGCTGAGAGCGCGGCCGCTCTGGTACTGCATGGCGTGCATCACATCGACCACGGGCGGTCCGTCCTTCTTCGGAACGGAGCGGCGCGCCAGGAAGTGCACATAGCCGTCGGCGCCCTGCGCGAGCGAAAGGTGCGTCAGGTGGGGGATCTCGAGGAGGTCGGGGCCGGACCATTCCGGTCCTCCCGGCCGCGACTCCGTCCAGCGGAGGACCCCGTCGGGGTGCCGCGCGTACGCGGTGAGCCTTCGGTCCTTGCCCCGCACCAGCCACTGCCCGCCGACGGCGGCCACCGCCTGACGTCCGTCGCTCCGGTGCTCCCGAACAGCTCGCGCCGGGGTGGCCCCGCGGTCTGTACGCCCAGACTTGGCCCGCATGATGTGAGGTCGTCCTTCCCATGATTCCCCGCCCGGACCCGGCACCGGCTGCTGCACGGTCATCTGCGTCAGGGACGCGCCAGGGGTCCGGCACCGGTCATCATAGAATCTCCGTTCGATCGACACCGACTTGCCGCCCGGTGTTCGCCTCGGACATCGCCGACCGGCGGTGGCGGTGTGCGGGACACGAAGAGTCCGCGAAGATTTACACGCGAATCGAAAGTTTGTCTATACTTCTCGGCCAGCCCCCCCACATGCGTGGACCGGCCCCACCCGAGTCCCCAACTCCGCACCCAGCCCTCACGGGCCACAGACCAAGGGACTCGTGCAGGATGAGCCACGACGCCGTACCCCCGGGCCCGCGCGCCTCTCGACGGGCGGAAGCACCGAAGCGGGGCCGCAAGAAAGAACACAAGCGCCGCCGCGGCCTCAAGATCACGCTCGGGGTCCTCCTCGTTCTCCTGCTCGCGGGCGGCGGCACGGCGTACTGGATGTTCAAGGATCTCGACGGCAACATCAAGGGCGTCGACATCAACAAGGCACTCGGCGAAGACCGGCCCGAGAAGCTCCCCACCACCGGTCAGAACCTGCTCGTCCTCGGCTCCGACTCGCGCGCCGGGGCGGAGAACAAGGAGCTGGGCGGGGGTGGCGGTGTCAGTGGGGCGCGGTCCGACACCGCACTGGTGGTGCACATACCCGAGGGCCGCACCGAGGCCGTCGCCGTGTCCATCCCGCGCGACACCCTGGTGACCCGGCCCGACTGCGTCAAGGCCGACGGCTCGACGATGCGGTCCGCCGAGCGCGTCATGTTCAACTCCGTTTACTCGCAGGCCGGTCCGGCCTGCGTGGTGAAGACC
>NZ_MAPV01000004.1 GCF_001700505.1 Streptomyces mutomycini | reverse complement strand
CCCATCAACCACACCCGCCGCAACAGACTCCAGCCAAAAATGCTCACGCTGGAACGCATACGTCGGCAGGTCCACGCGGCGGGCGCCGACGCCGGCGAAGTACGCCACCCAGTCGACGGACCGTCCGTGTACGTGGAGTTCGGCGAGGGCCGTGACGAGTGTCAGAGCCTCGTCGCGGTCCTTTCGCAGGGCCGGCACGAAGACCGAGTCCTCGACGCAGTCCTGCCCCATCGCGGACAGCACTCCGTCCGGGCCGAGCTCCAGGTACGTGGTCACTCCCTGGTCCCGGAGAGCCCGCATCCCGTCGAGGAAGCGGACCGCCTCACGGACGTGACGCACCCAGTAGTCCGCCGAGCACATCTCCTCGTCAGACACGACCCGACCGGACACGTTCGAAACGATGGCGGTCTGCGGGGCATGGAAGGTCAACGTCTCCGCGACCGTGCGGAAGTCGTCCAGCATCGCGTCCATGCGGAGTGAGTGGAACGCGTGACTGACGCGAAGCCGCTTGGTCTTACGGCCCTCCGCCTCGAAGTGCGCGGCGATCGCCAGCACTGCGTCCTCGTCACCGGAAACCACCGTCGAGGAGGGCCCGTTGAGCGCTGCGATCGAGACACCGTCGGTCAGCAGCGGCAGGACCTCGTCCTCCGCAGCCTGGAGCGAGACCATCGCCCCGCCCGCCGGCAACGCCTGCATCAGACGACCACGAGCCGCCACCAGCTTCGCCGCGTCCTCCAGCGACAGCACCCCAGCCACATGCGCCGCCGACAGCTCACCGATCGAATGCCCCAGCAGATAATCCGGCTTCACACCCCAGGCCGACACCAGGCGATACAGCGCCACTTCGAGCGCGAACAGACCGGCCTGCGTGAACTGCGTCTGATCCAGCAGCTCACCACCCTTGAACACCACATCCCGGATCGGCTGATCCAGATGCCGGTCCAGCTCCGCACACACCGCATCGAACGCATCCGCGAACACCGGATACGCCCCATACAGCTCACGGCCCATACCCGACCGCTGCGCACCCTGACCCGAGAACAGCACACCGGTACGCCCGGAGGTCACCGCGCCCGAGACCGTCCGGTCACCGATCAGCACCGCACGGTGATCGAGCACCGCACGCGACGTCACCAACGAGAACCCGACATCCACCGGATTCCGATCCGCAGCAAACTCCGAAAGCCGCTCCACCTGAGCGACGAGCGCCTCGGACGTCTTCGCCGACACCACCCACGGCACCACCGGCAACGACGAGGCACCCGCCGCGTCCGCCGGCTCCACCTCAGGAGCCTGCTCCAGGATGATGTGCGCGTTCGTACCGCTGATCCCGAACGACGACACACCCGCCCGCCGCGGCTCACCCGTCTCCGGCCACGCCACCGACTCCGTCAGCAACTCCACCGCACCGGCCGACCAGTCCACCTGCGACGACGGCTCATCCACATGCAGCGTCCGCGGCAGCACACCGTGCCGCATCGCCATCACCATCTTGATGACACCGCCGACACCGGCCGCTGCTGCCGCGTGGCCGATGTTCGACTTGATCGACCCGAGCCACAGAGGCAGGTCCTCGGAGCGGCGCTCCTGACCGTAGGTGGCGAGCAGCGCCTGCGCTTCGATCGGGTCACCGAGCCGGGTGCCCGTGCCGTGCGCCTCCACGGCGTCGATCTGCGCGGCCGAGAGGCCGGAGCTGGTCAGGGCCTGTCGGATGACGCGCTGCTGCGCGGGGCCGTTCGGAGCCGTCAGACCGTTCGACGCACCGTCCTGGTTGATGGCCGACCCGCGCACCACCGCCAGGACCTCATGGCCGTTGCGCCGCGCGTCAGACAGCCGCTCCACGAGCAGCATGCCGACGCCCTCTGCCCATCCCGTACCGTCCGCTCCCTCCGCGAAGGGCTTGCAGCGGCCGTCCGCCGACAGGCCGCGCTGCCGGGAGAACTCCACGAACGCGGTCGGGCTGGCGAGAAGCGCGACTCCGCCGGCGAGCGCCATGGTGCATTCGCCCTGGCGGAGCGCCTGGGCCGCGAGATGCAGGGCGACCAGTGAGGAGGAGCAGGCGGTGTCGATCGTGACGGCAGGACCTTCCAGGCCCAGCATGTAGGCGATGCGGCCGGACACCACGCTCGTCGCGGTACCCGTGAGGAGGTGCCCTTCGCTGCCTTCTGAGCCCTGCGCCATGCCGACGCCGTATCCGGAGGAGGAGGCACCGGCGAAGACGCCGATCTGCTCACCACGCACCGAGGTGGGATCGATTCCCGCACCCTCGAAGAGCTCCCAGGACGCCTCCAGCAGCAGCCGCTGCTGAGGATCCATCGCCAGCGCCTCACGCGGCGAGATCCCGAAGAAACCGGCGTCGAAGTCACCCGCCTCGTGAAGGAAGCCGCCGTGACGGGTGTACGTCGTGCCCGGGTTTGCCGGGTCGGGGTCGTAGATGCCCTCCAGGTCCCAGCCCCGGTCGGTCGGGAATTCAGAGATGCCGTCGGTGCCGGAGACGAGGAGTCGCCAGAGTTCGTCGGGATTCGCCACCTCTCCCGGGTATCGGCAGCTCATCCCGACGATCGCTATGAGGTCGTCGTCCTTCGCCGGCGCATGGAACTCGGTGGCCGACAGCCTCGACTGCGTACCCGACAGGACGGGCAGTTCGTATCGTGCGGAGAGTTCGGCTGCGAGGAAACGGGCCAGGACGGTCGGCGTCGGATGGTCGAAGACCATGGTGGTCGGCAGTTGCAGGCGGGTCTCGGCGACGAGTGCGTTGCGCAGTTCGACGGCGGTCAGGGAGTCGAACCCCAGCTCGCGGAAGGCACGATCGCGCTCGACCCCGTCGGGCGAAGCGTGTCCCAGGACGCCTGCGGCGAGGGAGCGAACCGTGTCGGTCAGAGCATCGGCGCGCTCGGCAGGTGCCAGTGCGGCGAGTCGGTTCCAGAGGGGCGAGTCGTCGTCCGCGGCGGAGTCCGTGGCCTCGGGGGCGGACGATGCGAGTGCCTTCCGTACTTCGGCCAGCTCACTGATCAGCGGGCGGCTGCGGGCTGCGGTGAACACCGGTACGAACCGTGCCCAGTCCATGTCCGCGACGGTCACCAGAGTGTCGTCCCGGTCGAGTGCCTGCTGCAGGGCCGCGATCGCCGGCTCGGGTGCCATGGCCCGGATGCCCAGGCGGAGCAACTGCTCGCCTTCGTCACCTTCGGCCATGCCGCCACCCGCCCAGGCACCCCACGCGACCGCGGTCGCAGGGACGCCGCGCGCCCTGCGGCGCTGTGCCAGCGCGTCGAGGTGGGCGTTGGCTGTCGCGTAACCGCTCTGGCCGCCGCTGCCCCAGACTCCGGCGACGGAGGAGAAGACGACGAAGGCGTCGAGGTCGTGCCCGTCGAGGAGTTCGTCCAGGTGGACGGCGCCCGCGACCTTGGCGGAAACCTCCTCGGCGAGCGTGTCGGCGGTGGCTTCGGACAGCAGGGTCGCGGTGGCGACACCTGCCGCGTGCACGACTGTCCGGAGCGCAGCGCCCGGGTAGTCGGCCGCCGCGGCGTCGCAGGCTTCGATCAGCGCGGCCACGGCCGTGCGGTCGGACACGTCACAGGCGACGACGGTGGCCTTGGTGCCGAGCTCCTCCAGTTCGGCGACGAGTGCGGCCGCGCCGGGGGCGTCCGGGCCGCGGCGGCTCGTGAGGACGAGGTGCTCGACGCCGTTGCGGGCGAGCCACCGTGCCACGTGACCGCCGAGCGCACCGGTTCCGCCGGTGATCAGCGCGGTGCCTTGCGGTGTCCAGACCGGCCCGACGAGGTCGGGGCGGGTGTCGCGTACGAGACGGCGGACGAAGGCTCCGGAGGAGCGCACCGCCACCTGGTCCTCGCTACCGTCGGCGAGGAGGCCGATCAGCCGTGCCGCCGCACGGTCGTCCAGGGTCTCCGGGAGGTCCATGAGCCCGCCCCAGCGGTGGGCGCACTCCAGTCCGACGACGCGCCCGAGACCCCACAGCGACGCCTGGACGGCGCTGGCCAGCGGGTCGGAGCGACCGACGGACACGGCACCACGGGTCGCCAGCCACAGCGGGGCGTCGATTCCCGTGTCGCCGAGCGCCTGGACGAGCGCCAGAGTCCCTGTCATGCCGGCGGTGACGACCGGGTGGGCGGGAGACGGCTGCTCATCGAGGGCCAACAGCGAAAATACGCCGACCGGCTGTGTGTCCTGCGCGAGAGCGTTGTCCAGCGCCTGAGCAAGGGAGCCGCGGTCGGCAGACGCGGCATCGGCCTCGATCGGGATCACCCTGGCGCCGTGTGCGGTCAGCGCCTCGACCGCACGGGTGACGAGCAGGCTGCCCATGTGTCCGGAGGGCACGACGACCAGCCAGTCGCCTGACAGCCGGCCCGCTGTCGGGAGGGCGGCAGGCTTCCAGGTGATGCCGTAACGCCATTCGCTCGCTGTGGAGTTGACACGGCTCTGACGGCGCCAGGCGGAGAGCGCGGGCAGTGCGCCGGCCAGCGCAGCGGAGTCCTCGGGACGTATCGCATCGACGAGTGAGGCGAGATCCTCACGCTCGACGGCGTCCCAGAACTGCGCCTCGGCAGGAGTATTGCCCACGACAGCGGTCCCGCTGTCCAGCTGCATGGGGACATGCGGCCAGTAGCGCTCACGCTGGAAGGCATAGGTGGGCAGCTCGACCTGACGCGCTCCGGTGCCCGCGAAGTATCGCGTCCAGTCCACGTCCTGTCCACGCACGTGCAGCTCGGCCAGTGCAGTGACACAGGCCGACACCTCGGCCCGCCCCTTGCGCAGGGCCGGTACGAACACACGGCTCTCCGAGTCGGCGGTGAGGCAGTCCTGGCCCATGGCCGACAGGACCCCGTCCGGGCCCAGCTCCAGGAACGCCGTCACGCCCTGGTCCTGCAGGGTGCGTACGCCGTCGAGGAAGCGGACGGCCTGTCGGACGTGCTGCACCCAGTACTCGGCGGTGCGGATCTCGCGCGACGGGACGATCGCTCCGGTGACGTTGGAGACGATGGCGATTTCGGGCGCGTGGAAGGTCAGCGTCTCCGCGACCGTGCGGAACTCCTCCAGCATCGCGTCCATGCGCGGCGAATGGAACGCATGACTGACCCGCAGACGCTTGGTCTTACGACCCTCCGCCTCGAAGTGCGCGGCGATCTCCAGGACAGCGTCCTCGTCACCCGAAATCACCGTCGAGGACGGCCCGTTGAGCGCTGCAATGGATGCGCCGTCGGCCAGGAGCGGCAGAACCTCGTCCTCGGCTGCCTGGAGCGACACCATCGCCCCGCCCGCCGGCAGCGCCTGCATCAGACGCCCACGCGCCGCCACCAACCTGGCCGCATCCTCCAGCGACAGCACCCCGGCCACATGCGCAGCCGACAGCTCACCGATCGAGTGACCCAGCAGGTAATCGGGCTTGACGCCCCAGGCCGACACCAGGCGGAACAGCGCCACTTCGAGCGCGAACAGACCGGCCTGCGTGAACTGCGTCTGATCCAGCAGCTCACCACCATCGAACACCACATCCCGGATCGGCTGATCCAGATGCCGGTCCAGCTCCGCACACACCGCATCGAACGCATCCGCGAACACCGGATACGCCTCATACAGCTCACGGCCCATACCCGACCGCTGCGCCCCCTGACCCGAGAACAGCACCGCCAGACCACCAGGTGCGGTAGAACCACGCACCACCCGCGTCCCGGCTCCGGATGAGGCCAGTTCCCTTACGCCGTCGCGGAGTTCCTCACGCCCGGCCTCGATCACAACGGCCCGATGCTCGAGTGCGGCGCGGCCGACGGCGAGGGAGTAGCCGATGTCCAGCGAACCCGAGGAGCGGACGTCAGCGGTCTCCATGTGCGCCAGCAAGGTGTGCGCCTGGGCCTGCAGTGCCTGGGCGCCGGACGACGAGACGAGCCACGGGACGACCGGCGGGACCCAGCCGGGCTCAGTCTCGTCGGCACCTTCGGCGCTGTCCCGCACCGGTGCCTGCTCCACGATGATGTGCGCGTTGGTACCGCTCACACCGAACGAGGACACTCCCGCCCGGCGCGGCTGACCGGTCTCCGGCCAGTCCATCGGTTCGGTCAGCAGCTGAACCGCCCCCGCCGACCAGTCGACGTGCGGCGTCGGCTCGTCCACGTGCAGGGTCTGCGGAAGCGAGGCGTGACGCAGAGCCATGACCATCTTGATCACACCCGCGACGCCCGAAGCGGCCTGTGCGTGACCGAAGTTGGACTTCATCGAGCCGAGCAGCAGTGGGCGGTCCTGCGGGCGGTCCTGGCCGTACGTCTCCACCACGGCCTGGGCCTCGATGGGGTCACCCAGCACCGTGCCGGTGCCATGGGCCTCGACGGCATCGATCTGGGAGGGTGAGAGAGCCGCGTTGGCCAGGGCCGCGCGGATGACGCGCCGCTGAGAAGGGCCGTGGGGTGCCGTCAGACCGTTGCTCGCACCGTCCTGATTCACCGCGGAGCCCCGTACGACCGCGAGCACGTTGTGCCCGTTGCGTACGGCGTCGGACAGCCGCTCGACGAGAAGCACGCCCACGCCCTCGGCCCAGCCCGTCCCGTCGGCAGCCGCCGCGAAGGACTTGCAGCGGCCGTCACCCGCGAGGCCGCCCTGCTGACTGAACTCGGCGAACGCACCGGGGTTGTTCATGACGGTCACGCCGGCCGCCAGGGCGAGGGAGCACTCGCGCTGCCGCAGCGCCTGGACGGCCAGGTGAAGTGCCACGAGCGAGGACGAGCACGCAGTGTCGACCGTCACCGCGGGCCCCTCCAGGCCGAGCGAGTAGGCGATGCGGCCGGACACGACACTGCCGGCGGTGCCGGTGACGTAATAGCCGTCGACGTTGTCGTCGGACTGGCGCAGGCTCGTCTCGTAGCCGGAGCTCTGTGCGCCGACGAAGACACCGGTCTGGGTGGAGTGGAGTGAGGTCGGAGCGATCCCGGCCCGCTCCAGCGCCTTCCACGACTCCTCCAGCAGGAGGCGCTGCTGCGGGTCCATGGACAGCGCCTCGCGGGGCGAGATCCCGAAGAACGAGGCGTCGAAGTCGGTGACGCCGTCGACGAAGCCGCCCTCGAAGGTCGTCGCGTTGGCGCCGCCCGCCTGGTACAGCCCATCGAGGTCCCAGCCACGGTCGGTCGGGAACGCGCCCACCGCGTCGGTACCGGAGGCGACCAGCCGCCACAGGTCCTCGGGGCTCGCCACCCCACCCGGGTAGCGGCAGCTCATCCCGATGATCGCGATCGGCTCCCTGGCCGCGCCGGTGAGCTGGGTGTTCTCCCTCCGCAACCGGTCGACCTCTTTGAGAGACGCGCGCAGCGCTTCGAGAACCTTGTCACCCGAACTAGCCATCATGAACTCCACACTTCGCGCATCATCAGGAATCGCCGTTGCCCAGAGCCATTTGGATCAGGCTCTCGGCGTCCATCTCGTCGATCGAGTCGTTGTCGTCACCCGCGGGCGAGGGAGCCAGTGCTCCGCCGTGTTCATCCGCGAGCGTCATCAAGGTGTCCAGCAGTCCGGCTGCCCTGAGCCGGTCCAGCGGCACGGAGGCCAGGGCACTGCGCACCACGGCCTCGTCCACGTCTCCGTACGCCACGGAGTCCTCACCGCCGGCCCGGCCGGCCTCCGGAAGCAGCTTGCCCCGCAGGTAGGTGATGAGGGCGGTGGGCGTCGGGTGGTCGAAGACCAGCGCGGCCGGAAGCCGTAGACCGGTAGCCTCCGCGAGCTGGTTGCGCAGCTCCACCGCGGTCAGTGAGTCGAAACCGAGGTTTCGGAAGGCCCGGTTGGGGCGTACCGCGTTCGGTGTGTCGAGCCGCAGCACGGTGGCCGCTCGCTCCTGTACGAGTTCGAGCAGCAGGTGGTCCCGCTCGGGCCCGGAGAGATCCAGCATCCGCCGGGTCAGCGCATCTGCCGTGCCTGCGCCCTCGGTCTCGGCGGACTCCTCGGTACTCGTCAGCGCTGCCCGCACTTCAGGCAGGCCGGCGATGAGCGGGCTCCGCCGCAGGGTCGTGAACGCTGTGGCGAACCGTGACCAGTCCACGTCCACCGTGACGATCGGCGCTTCGTCGTGCTCGATCGCCTGTTGCAGGGCGGCGACCGCCAGGCCGGGATCCATCGGAGCCAGCCCGAGCCGGGTCAACTGCTCGCCGGTTTCACCTGCGGCCATTCCGCTGTCGGCCCACTGTCCCCATGCCACGGACGTGGCCGCCCAGCCCTGGGCGCGGCGTCGGATCGCCAGCGCGTCGAGTGCCGCGTTCGCGGTCGCGTACGCGGCCTGGCGCGCGCTCCCCCACACCCCGGCGATGGACGAGAACATGACGAAGGCGTCCAGTGTTCCGCCGAGCAGTTCGTCCAGGTGGGCGGCGCCGGCCGTCTTGCCCGAGAGCACATCGGCGAACGCGGCCGGTTCCGTGTCTGCCAGGGCGACGCTGTCGCTGATCCCGGCGGTGTGGATGACGCTGCGGACGGGGCTGCCCTCCTGGCTCAGCCGTCCGACCAGCTCGGCCACTTGGGCCCGGTCGGAGACGTCGCAGGCGACGACGGACACTTTGGTGCCCAGAGCGGTGAGCTCGGCCTCCAGTTCCGCCGCGCCGGGAGCTGCTGTCCCCCGCCGGCTGGTGAGGACGAGCCGCTCCGCGCCCCGCCCGGCCAGCCACCTGGCCACATGCCCGCCCAGGGCACCCGTACCGCCCGTGATCAGCACGGTGCCTTCGGCGTTCCACGGGGCGGTGGGGTCCGCTCCGTTCAGGGGAGCCCGAGCCAGTCGGCGGCCGAAGACTCCCGCCGTGCGCACAGCGACCTGGTCCTCACCGGCCGCGTCGGACAGGATGCCGCACAGGCTGTCGGTGATGCGTGCGTCGACGCCTTCGGCCGGCAGGTCGATCAGGCCGCCCCAGTTGCCGGGCCGCTCCAGTCCGACGACCCGGCCCATCCCCCACACCTGCGCCTGGGCAACGCTCACGGTGCGATCGGTCGTTTCGCTGACCTGCACGGCCCCCCTGGTGACGCACCAGAGCGGGGCCTGAAGCTCCACGGCGTCGAGCGCCTGCACCAGAGCCAGCGTCGATGTCACTGCGGCGGGCACCGCAGCATGCACGGGGTCAGGGGTCTCGTCCGCCCCGAGGAACGACAGCACACCGGCCACTTCGCCGCCGCTCGCGTCGAGGAGCCGTCGGATGCTTCCGGCCAGCGTGTCGCGGTCGGACTCCCCCGCGGACACCACAAGGGTCGTCACGCGCGCTCCGTGCTCCGCCAGAGCCGCGTCACAAGCGAGGACCGTCGCGTCGTCACGCAGCGCTTCCGGGATCAGCACGATCCACTGCCCGGAAAGGCTCGAGGACTTCGCCCTCGCCAGCGGGGTCCAGTCGATGCGATAGCGCCAGCCGTCGATGACGGACCCGTTACGGCGTTCACGTCGCCAGGACGCGAGTGCCGGCAGAACCGTCTGCAGGGCCGACTCGCTCTGCGTCCCGCCGAGGGTACGCATGAGGGCGTCCAGGTTCTCGCCCTCGACGGCTTCCCAGAACTGG
>NZ_MAPV01000399.1 GCF_001700505.1 Streptomyces mutomycini | reverse complement strand
ATCTGGCGGCGCTCGGGCACCGGCGCATCGCACGCGTCGGAGGGCCGGTCGGTCTGGGGCACAGCGCCATCCGAGCCACCGCCTTCGCAGCCACGATGCGTGACCTGGGCCTTGAGGAGGGCCGGCAGATCGCGACCGGTTTCGACGGAAGCGAGGGGGCCAGGGCCACTCGCTCTCTTCTGGTGTCGGCAGAGCGTCCGACGGCCATCGTCTACGACAACGACATCATGGCTGTGGCGGGCGCCTGTGCGGTGGAACCGCGGGGAGTGAGTGACGGTGTCGGGACCTGAACGGAACCGGTGTGCTGACCTCCTATGACCGCGAACAGGGTGCGGGCCACCTGTGCCCCGAAGCTGTGCACGTCATGGCTCATGGCCGACAGGGTGGGATGCGTGATCCGGCACAGCTGCGAGTCGTCCCAGGCGAGCAGCGACACGTCATCAGGAACCACGAAACC
>NZ_MAPV01000398.1 GCF_001700505.1 Streptomyces mutomycini | reverse complement strand
CGTCATCGAGTCCGACGAGGACATGGCCGAGGAGATCCTGGCCGGCGCCGAGCACGCCAAGCTCGTCGCCGACCGCTGCGAGCGGCTGGTGAGCTCGCTGGAATCCCTGCACGCCGAACTGTCCGCCAAGTTCGTCCCCGGCGTTCTCATCGGCTGGTGCGCCCGCCTGATCGAGCGGGCCGGGGTCGTGGAGACCAAGGCCGAAGAGCTCGCGGCGGGTCTGCCCCGGGCCTCCGAGGCCATCGCCCACGCCGGGCAGGTGGCGGCCGACTACGACAAGCACCCCGCCGACGTGACCCGCGACATGGGACACACCGCACCCGCCGACGCCTCTTACCACCAGGAGTAGCCATGGATCTCGCACGCGTCGGCTCCAAGGTCGCCGACACCCTCACGGACGGCGTCACGTTCACGATCATCGCGGTGCGTCTGGCCGCTGCGTCGGTCGCCATGCTCGCGCTCAGCGAGGCCGTACGAGGCGCCTACAACTACATCGAGGGGTGCGCGAGGTCGGTCGACAACCTGGCCGACACGGCCGCCGG
>NZ_MAPV01000397.1 GCF_001700505.1 Streptomyces mutomycini | reverse complement strand
CTCAGTGTGGATGAGGGAAGGGGCGGGCGCGTCGAGGTGACGGAGTCGGTCGCGCTGGACGGTTCGGCCGCGGACACGTAGGAGGCGGGCACGATCGTGGTCATCCTGAGTGCCCGAGCAGGCACGTACGTAGGCGTCGAGAACAGCCGGGGTGGGGGCGGCGGCGCCGGACTCGGCCCGCTGAACGGTGCCGCGCGAGATATTGGCGGCCTGGGCCAAGGTGCGCTGAGGTAACCGCGCAGCCCGCCGCAGGGCGGTCAGATGCTCGGCGAGGTGGGCGAAGGGACGCTCTGCGGCGCCAGCGGAGGAGCGGGTCATGGAAGCCGCCTACTTGCCCACGCCGGAGCGCACGGCTGCCTCGACGAAGACGGCGGCCAGACGGCGACCACCGCCGGCCGCGGTCAGGGTGGCCGCGCCGATCGCGCCCAGGCCGCCTAGCAGTGCGAAGACATCGTCCATCGGGGTGCCGGCCAGGAACAGGCCGCTGCCCAGCGATAGGACGCAGATCAACAGGATCAGCGAATGGGTGGCCCCGAATCGGCCCATCGATGCCGGTTCCCTGTTCACCGAGCCATCGAAGGAGGGGCAAGGGCAGGAAGGAACAGGGGTGGCCGGTGCCGGCCCCACCGGGCGGGAACCTAGGAGGTCGCTCATGAGCGCAGGACTCCGTCCTGACAAGGGCCGCCGGTCGAATACCGGGGCCTGGGTCACTGGTCGCAAGGTCACGCAGCCCAGAGGCAGTTGGCCCTGCCGACAGCGGGCTGCGCGGTCCACAGCTTTCCATTTTCCTAGATCTCCCGCCCCACCCCTATGGGCTTTTTGTCCACTATGCGGCTTCCTGGCCCTGCAGGCGTTCCCCAATATCTGCCGCATGTGGCCGCTTGGATGGCCCGGTAACTCGGGCACCGCACTGACGTTTTCGAGGGGGCGAGAGCTTGGCACGGCCCAATATTTGTTCCGGATGAGTTGCGGCCGGGCCCTGTCAGAAAGACGGTGGGGGCAGCACGACATCGACGGTCAGCCGCCGGTGTCCTCCTGACGGCTACTGGTCGCAAGCCCAACCGTTTCAGGACCTT
>NZ_MAPV01000396.1 GCF_001700505.1 Streptomyces mutomycini | reverse complement strand
CCCTCAACAGGTGGTCGACGACCTGCTCGAAAAGGCCATCACCCCGCTGGCGGCCAACCCCGAGCTGCGTACGCGCATCATGGAACTGCGCCGCCAGCACGACCAGATCATCGACGACACCAACCCCGACACCCTGCTCGAGGCCTACGGCGTCGGCGCCGAGGACAAGGCCCGCGAGATCGTCACGGACTGGCGCGCCTACCTGGACGAGCACCGCAGCGAGATCTCCGCGATCCAGGTCCTGCAGCAGGCCGAGGAATCCGGTACCAAGTCTGCCGGGAGCACGTTCGCCGAGATCAAGGAACTGGCCGACCGGATCGCCCGCCCGCCGCACCAGTGGACCCCGCAGCGGCTGTGGGAGGCCTACGAGCAGGTGGAGAAAGGCCGCGTCCGACCGAACACAAAGGCCCAGGTCACGGACCTGGTATCCCTGCTGCGCTTTACCCTTACGGGTGACGACGAGCTGGTGCCGTACGCGGACAAGGTCCACGAGCAGTACCAGGGCTGGCTACGGCAGCAGGAGCAGGCCGGCGTTGTCTTCACCGAGACACAGAAGTGGTGGCTGGACAACATGGCGGACGTGATCGCCTCCTCGGCCGGGATCGACGTCGACCAGCTCGACGGTGCCCCGTTCGACGAGCGCGGCGGCATCGACGGCGCCGTACGTGACCTGGGTGCCCAGGTCGGCACCCTCCTCGAGACCCTGAACAAGGAGCTGACCGCGTGACGCCTGAGTTTCAGACCGTCGGCGAGATCGCAGCGGTCGATTCTGGTCCCGCCTTCAAGAGCGCCCACTTCGGTGGACCAGACGAAGGAATCCGGCTGCTGCGAGGTGACAACATCGAACCTGGGGCGCTGCGCTGGGCGGGGACGAGGACCTGGCCTGAGTCGATGCTTCCAGGGTATGAGCACCTGGCAATTAAGGAGGGGGATCTTATCCTTGGGATGGACCGCCCGCTCATCTCCGCGGGTCTCAAGCTCGCTCGGGCTCGCCCCAGTGACCTTCCCGCACTACTCGTCCAGCGAGTCGCCCGAATTCGGCCCCACTCGATCAACGGCGCTTACCTCTACCACTGGCTCAGCGGTTTTGAGTTCCAACAGCACCTCAATGGGTCAGCCACTGGAACTCAGCTGCCACACGTGAACCTGAAGAGTATTAAACAATTTAAGGTCCCGCGTTTCAGTGAAGCCGCCGAAGCGCGGATCGTCGAGGTGCTGGAGGACCACCTCTCCCGCCTCGACGCGGGCGTCGACTACCTCAATGCCGCGCGTCGTCGCTGTGCCCTGTACGAGGACGCCACGATTATGCGTGCCTTGGGTAGCACGGAGAGTCGCCAGGACGGTGTCGAGCAGATCATCAACGGACACCTTCCTGCCCTTGCAGAGGGGTGGTCCTGGCAGACCCTGGGGGAAGTCGCTGATGTCGTCGGCGGGGTCACGAAGGATGCAAAGAAGCAGTCCGACCCTTCCTACATCGAGGTCCCGTACCTGCGCGTAGCTAACGTCCAGCGCGCCCGGTTGGACCTTGAGAACGTGACAACGCTCCGCGTACCGCCCGCCAAGGCTGAAGCACTGCGCCTGCTAAAGGGCGACGTCCTGATGAACGAGGGTGGAGACCGGGACAAGCTCGCTCGCGGGTGGGTCTGGGACGGACAGATTGAAGGGTGCATCCACCAGAACCATGTCTTCCGCGTGCGACCGCGCGACGACATGCGATCGGAGTGGCTGGCCTGGTGCGCCAACACCTACGGTGCACGCTGGGCCCAGAGACACGGTAAGCAGAGCGTCAACCTCGCCTCGATCAGTCTCAAGGTCATCAAGACCATGCCGATCCCAGTTCCCCCCTTGCCGGATCAGGACGAGCGGCTGGCTCAGATTCATGAGGTGGTCAGCCGGAGCCGTCGCCTCATCGGAGAGGTGGAGACTGGGCTCGCACGCGCAGACAGGCTGCGCCGCTCACTTCTGACCGCAGCGTTCTCCGGTCGTCTGACCGGTGCGGCCTCCGACGTCGAGCGGGTCGAAGAGATCGCCGCTGATGTCGTCGAGGCTGAGGCTCCTGAAGGTGTGCTGTTCTGATGGCGGGCAAGCAGGTGCGTTTGTTCCTGGTGGACGGCAAGGCCGGTGGTCTGACGACTGCGGAAATCATGACGTGGACCGGGCAGCTCCTCAAGGGAGCCCGCAAGGACCTGGCGCGTATCCGGGAGCGCAAGGAGGCGCAGAAGACCGGCGTCTACATCCTGTTGGGTGAGGACGAGGAGACCGGGAAGACCAAGGCGTACATCGGGCAGTCGGACAACGTCGCCAAGCGGCTGAGCACGCACGACCAGAACAAGGACTTCTGGTCGGAGGTCGTGGTCATCGCCTCAAAGGACTCCAACCTGACCAGCGCGCACGTGCGCTGGCTGGAGTCGAAGCTGATCGGCATGGCCAAGGCGATCGGCCGGGTGCCGCTGGAAAACGGCAACGAGCCCACAGGCGGTGCGGACCTGCCCGAGGCGGACGCTTCGGACATGGAGGAGTTCGTCCGTCAGCTGGAGATCCTGCTGCCGGTCCTGGGCGTGGACGTGCTGCGTGGCAGGGCTACCCGCACGGTTGTCGGTGCTCCCGACGCCGCGCAGACTGCGCCTGCTGGGTCTGGTGACTCGCTACCGGTCACCGAGTCCGAGCCGGACCCTGCGGCAGAGGACTCCCCGGTGTTCCACCTGTTGCAGATGCCCGGTGCTCAGGCGCAGGTTGTCGACGGAGAGTTCACGGTTCTGGCCGGCTCTGAGGTGGCCGCGGAGATGCCGGACCGTTCCAACTACAAGGCTTCGTCGGCCAAGCAGTACAAGGT
>NZ_MAPV01000395.1 GCF_001700505.1 Streptomyces mutomycini | reverse complement strand
GCTGCATGCCGACGGTACGGACGGGCCTCCCGACTATGTCGGGAGGATCAGCCCGGCCTTCCAGGTCATGCTGTCCGCCTTGTCGCCCGACGAGATCACGGCTGTCCTCAACGCTGGCATCAGCCACCTCCTCGAAGAACGCGCAAGGCTCAACGGCAAGGCCCTCGACTGGTTTGCCCCTAGGCGGCTCGTCAAGCACCACCCCGGCAACAGGGAAAACGACGGAGCCAAAGGGCATCAGGAAGCGAAGGCTGAACCGTGGGTTACCTCCCCGCCCCTTGAATACAGCCAGGACCACGACATCGACTGGATGATGCGCAAGGCGGACGGCACCGCGATGCTCGTGGAGGTTGAGCGTGGTCGCCCCGATCCTCCGTCTCCGCAGACGCCGCTCGGAACGAAACCTCCGCTGCCAACCCGCCCTGTGCCAGCCAGAACGATCCGTTGGGCATCAGCACCGTCACCAGCGTGAAGAGCAAAAAAGGGGCGGAGCGACCATGTGGAGTAGTTGCAAGTTGCTGCAACAATGGTGGGTAATCCAAGACAATGCAGACAACGGGCCGGAGCGGTGTCGCCCCGGCCCACCCTTGCTCTACTTGCCCTGCTCCCGCTCGCTGCGCATCTCCGCCTCGCAGCGCGGGCACTGGTCACAGCGCTCGGGCCAGCCCTCCCGGGGGACGACGACCGCGTGACTACTGCCGGGGTGCTTGCACGTCATGCACATCGGGGCACCACCTCCTTCACCCCTTCGGTGCTCTCAACGCCAGATGGACAGCAACAGCTCGCAGGGAAAACTCTCCCACCCGTCTCCAGGGCGACCGGGATAGCTTCCGCAAGCGGCAGATCCGCCGACCAGTAGGGTGCCGAGGCGTGCCCCATCTTCACCGCCACAGCCCTAACTGCCACCCCGAGGACTGCGGGGCGCACGACGCGTACGTGCGGCTCGGCTCCTGGACCGCGCCCGGCTCCCCGTACAAGCTGCTCTCCGGCTCGTTCTCCCCGGAAGCCAAGAGACACTACCGGGGCTACGTGACCGACTGGCTCAACTGGTGCGACGCGGGTCGCGACACGCTCGACCCCTACACCTGCGACCGCGCGCAGATCGCCGTGTGGATCTCCGATCGACACCAGGACTCCCCGCTCGCGACCCGCGCGGTCATGGTCTCCGCGGTCACGTCCTTCTACGGGCATCTCCTCGAGCTCGGCGTCGCTGACGGGGTGGAGAAGAGCCTCACCCGCGCCCGGCTCGCCGGTGCGCCCGTGCCCACCGACCCCCAGCGCACCGGACTGCGCGGACAGGGCCCTCGCTGGTTCATGCAGGCCGCCGACCGGCTCACCGGCCGCGACGCCCACCGCAACCGCGCCATCTGCTACCTGCTGCTCAACCAGCACTTCGGACACGAGAAGCTGCGGCCCGGCACCATCCTGCTCATGGACGTGGACAACGGGACCAACGAAGGCTTCCGCACCACCTGGCGGATTAAGCCGAAGAACGCCGATGTCTCCGCTGTCACCACAGTGACGATCAGCCGGGACGCCGCCCGGCTCCT
>NZ_MAPV01000394.1 GCF_001700505.1 Streptomyces mutomycini | reverse complement strand
CAACGCCCAAGTGTCAGAGCCGGATGGCACGGTAGACGGACAACCATGCGGATGGGAGGAGCGGGACATGACGGTGATTCCGAGTGGGCGGCGGGTGGAACAGGCGGCAGTGAACGCCCTGCGCACTCTCCTGCAGAGTCACGATCACGTGGTAGAGGAGATCTCGGGGCAGAACGACTATGGCGAGGATCTGTTCGTCACCTTCGCTGACGCCGGGCGGGTGACCAACGACGTCATCAAGGTGCAAGTGAAGGGCGGCGTCTCATGGAGACGGTCGTACGGCTACGCAGTACCAGTGCGTCAGCACTCCGAGACTTGGGCAAACGGCAACGTACCCGTATTTTGTGTCGTCTTTGACCCGGAAACAGATAAGTTGTACTGGGCGAACGCTACGAAGCAACTCCGTGTTGGAGGGCAGAAGGGCCGCCGGCCCCGCACTATCAAGCTGTCTGGGACATCGGTGCTGGACGCCAACACCGCGACGGACTTCGTGAATGAAGCCCGTGCGTACGTCGGCGGGTATCGAGGCCGGAATGCTGTCCTGAGTCACCTTGGCGAGATGGCGGGCGTCGTCTTCGATCGCTCAGACCACGTCCTGCACTGGGTCAATGAGTTCGATGAGCAGTTGATCTTCTGGCAGCGCCCTGGGGAGTTTTACGCCACGCTTCTGCACAG
>NZ_MAPV01000393.1 GCF_001700505.1 Streptomyces mutomycini | reverse complement strand
GGGCGGAACGGGAGGACGTTGGTGTCGTCGCTCATGATTTTCCCTTCGGAACGCCTTGACAGGCTGTGACCGCCTCGCGTACGCGCGCACGTGTCCGTGCGCCCGAGCGCCCGTGCCTCCGCATTACGCGAGCCGAAGGCGGTCACAGCCCGGATTGACCGGTGGATTGATTGACCCGGCGGTCACTGCTCGTAGCGGGCGACCCAGTTCGCGATGGTGCGGGAGAGGTCGTTCCACGCCTCCTCGTCGCCGCTCTTCTCACGGGTCGCGGCGATGGCCCGGGCCCGCTCCATCCACGACTCGGCCAGGCCGCGCGGACCACGCTCGGCCCTCTCCGCCTGGCGCTTCTGGAAGTGCGCCAGGCGGTTGGCCGCCTGGCGCTCGGCCTTCGTCTGCGCTGCCACCGGTCAGGCCCCCCGCCGCAGGCCGTCGAAGACGTCCCCGAACTCGTCCCTCTTGGCCTGCACCGCCGTCCCGGCCTGGCCCGACTCGATCGCCGGGGCCTGCCCGTTCTTCGCCAGTACCTTCCGCCGGCGCTTCTCCTCGCGCCTGTTCGGCAGGTCCTCGTACGCCTTCTGGAACCGGGCGTTGAAGCTGATCAGGTCGGCCAGCGCCTTCTCGACGTCGTCGGCCGCCTTGAACAGCGGCTTCGCGACGTGCCAGGCCCGGAGCTTGGCCTGTCCGGGCAGGTCTCCCTCGATGGACTCCATCTCCTTGACCTCCGCGTCCATCTCGCGGGCCAGGCGGCGCAGGTCGTCGACGATCGGCAGGAGCTGCGCCCGGCGCTGCTCGAGGTGGATCGCCCGGTCCGCGGACGACAGGAGGTGCTCGGAAGTCCATTTCTCGGCGGAACTCATGGGTTTCTCCTCTACCGTTGGGACTGTGACCAGGGCGGTAAGCACGTCCTGGTCGTGGTGGCTGCTTCCGGCAGCCGCGGTGACTGCTTCCGGCAGTCGCGACGAAGGCCAGCCCGATTGGTGCGGGCTGGCCTTCATCGGTGTGTGCCGGACTACTGTGGTCTCACGCCGTACGGGACGGCGCCTCCGGGTCGATCCCGCGAGCGGGGTCGTATCCGGCTTCGATCAGCGCGACGGCGTCGGCCTTGGTGGTCGACGCGGTGCTGCCGGAGGTGACTCCGATCGCCGTGGCGACCTCCTCCAGCGACACGTCCTCGGGCGCCTTCGCCAGGATCATCCGAGCCACGACGCGCACCCGGCGCTGGCGTGCGGTGAGGTTCGCGGTGTCCTCGGCCTCGACCGCTCGCCGGGTGATTTCGGCTTCCTGCAGCCGGGCTTCGGCTGCTCGCCGCTTCGCTTCGGCTGCTTGCTTCTCCGCTTCGGCTACTCGCTGCGTGGCTTCGGCAGCACGCTGGTTGTCGATCGCCGCCTTCACAAGATCGGCCGCCTTCGTCTTCTCCGCTTCGGCTGCTCGCGCCTCGGCTTCGACCACTCGCGCGTTCGCTTCGGCTGCTCGCTTCTTCGCTTCGGCCACTTCCTCGGACTCGACCGCGTCGGTCAGCGAGGTCGCCGCGCGAGCCTGTGCGTCAGCGTGCGCCTCGGCCTCGGCGACCGCCCCCCGGGCCTGGGCCCCGGC
>NZ_MAPV01000392.1 GCF_001700505.1 Streptomyces mutomycini | reverse complement strand
GTGTGACCTAGCTCACATGCTGGATTTCCTAACGATCGAGGCCCTCTGGGCGTCCCTTTGGCACGGGCACCGTAGGGAAGCGCGGCCGCACGATGGGGCCGGGGTGACCGGCAAAGATCTCCGACCACCCTTCACGTTAAGGAAATACCTCGTGACGAAGTCATCCCATGAGGGCTCTGTGCCTCACCAGCGGAGTTTCCCAGTTCTGGGCCGATACGGCGCCGAAGCCGAGCTGTCGTCAGCGAAGTCTCGGAAGCAGTGGTGCTGGATCTGCGATCACGAGATCAGGCTCATCAGGTACACCGCGACGCTCGTACGGGAGGGCGAGGAAGGAGAGGTCTTCGGCCTGGCACGCGAAGCCATCTTCAACGAGCTGAAGCGGGGGCCCGTCGGCAGCATCACGGCATTCTCCACGACTGTCATCCGCAACAAGGCACGCGATCAATGGCGGAGCAACGCCAGGCGGTACAAGCACGAGTTCTCGGTGGGCGACACCACCACGGTCGAGGCCGCATTGCCGCTCGACCTCGGAGCCGACGCCCGAAACGAGGAGATGAAGGATTACGCCGTAGAGCTGCTGTCCTGCCTGAGCAGCTCTGAGTTGACCGCGTTCGTCTTGATGGCGCTCGATGGCGTGTCCTCGGAGGAGGCGGCCCGGGCCATCAACGAGATGAACGGGCTGGAGGAGAAGGACGTCCTTCACGCACTCGCGGCGGCCGAGGCGGTGAAGAAGCGGGGCGAGCGCATCACCGTCCTCAAGGACGCTCAGGGGCGGCGAGTCATGACCGAACTGAATGCGCGGCAGACCGTGCACCGTGCCCGCACCAAGCTCAAGGAACGCGCCTCGCGGATGCCGATGGGCCTGCCGGTCGCCGACTAGTCGAGTACGAGGCAGCAGCTGTTCTCTCGGGTGCAGCGCCCCCGCAAGCCGGGGCCGCTGCACACCGGGTGTGGGCTGTCAGCCCACAACGGAAAGGGGAAAAGCAGATATGAGCACCTTGGTTCTCATCGTGGCCACTTTCGTACTCAGGGCACGACGTTCCTGGAACCGTCTAGTGGATGAGTTTCTGATCCTCTTGGTGCCGGTGCAGCGTGCGCTGGCGGACGTACACCGGCGCCCGCTGCCCCGGCGCTCTTCCAGCCACGGGGCATTCAGGAGGCTCGCCTTGGTCGGCGGCGTTCAGCAGCACAAGAGGGAGTTGGTGAACGACGATGACATGTGCATCACGAGGCCCTAGTGCCTTAATGACCGCGT
>NZ_MAPV01000391.1 GCF_001700505.1 Streptomyces mutomycini | reverse complement strand
GAACACGCTGATGAGGTGGTCGGGCATCCGGTAGCCGACCACCTTCCCGAAGCCGGGGCCCTGGGCCTGGATCGGCGCCTCCATGCCGTCGGGCCACCAGCCCTCCCGGATGCCGCGGTCGAGGATGCGCTTCAGGGCTGCGCTGTGGCCGCGGAGGCTGCTGTCCTCGTTATCCCGCAGGTCGTCGGCACTGACGTAGCCGTCCCGTTTCGCGGCTTCCTTCAGGATGCGCTGGGCGCGGGTCGGCAGGGCGAGGTAGTACCGCCGGGCGCGCTCGCGGTCCCAGGTGGTGTCGACCTCCACATGGGCGGCGTATTCCGCCAGGAGCGCCAGGAGGCGCTCCTGGAACTCCGGAGTCGGCTGGTCGACCGTGACAGTGATCTTGATAACGCACTCCCCGTTTGATCGAACGTGGATAGATGTCGTTCTTACAGGAGTGACGGTAGGGCGGGCGGCCTCTTTAGTCAACGGTCTATCCGCGTTAGAACTGAAGGGATAAGAGGAGGAGGCGTCGTTACTGGCTCTTGATAATGTTCCTTCTCAAGAGCCAGAACTGAGGGGGGACCACATGGACGCAGGGACCTCGGAGTTCGCCGTTCCGGACGGTGGGGACGTCGTGGAGGCGGAACTGGTCGACGACCGCCCGCCCGGGACGGAGCTCGCACCCGTCGACCGCGACCGGCACTTGTCCCCGGAGACCGCGGCCGCCATCGCCGCCAGCGTCGCCTCCTCCACCCGTCGGGCCTACGGCGCCGACCGGGAGGCGTTCGCCGCCTGGTGCGCGACCGAGGGCCGCACCTTCGTGCCCGCATCCGCCGAGACGATGGCGGAGTGGGTGCGGCACCTGACCGTCACCCCGCGGCCCCGCACCGGGCGGCCGGCCGGGCCATCCACCATCGAGCGCGCCCTGTCCGCCGTGACCTCCTGGCACGAGGAGCGGAGCCGGCCCAAGCCGACCATGCGCGGCGCCCGGGCCGTCCTCAACGCCTACAAGGACCGGCTCGCGCAGGAGAAGGCGGCGGCCGCGCAGCCGAAGCAGGCGACCGCGGCCCTGCCCGCTCAGATCCGCGCCATGC
>NZ_MAPV01000390.1 GCF_001700505.1 Streptomyces mutomycini | reverse complement strand
CGCGGGGCGACCTCCTCCACCGCCCGCCACAGCGCGGCCGCGTCCAGATCCGTGCCGTGTGCCTCGACCAGCTCCAGCTCCTCCGCAGCGCGATCAGATCCCGGCCGACATCGCCGAGGAAGAAGAACCGCTCCAATTCAGGTCTCGTCGGCTCCTCGGCGAACTTCCCGTACGCCTCGGCCTGATCATCAGTTAAGAACTCCACCGGCATGACGGGGCCCGTAGCCAGGCCCACCCGTGATCGACGATCTTTCAGCGAACCCCCGTTCTGGGGGCGACCGCTCGAAACGGGGCGGTTCAACTGCCCCCTGCCCCGCAACCGAAGCAGACGCAGAACCTAACGAAGCACTACTAGTGGTAGAACCGCGTATGACCTTCACGACGCCGAGCGTCACGGCTGCCGGGCTCAAGGCCGCCGGCAGCATCACCGCGGCCCTGATCGGACGCTACCGGCCCACGGGCATACCCCGGCTGGGCAGCAAAGAAGACCGGGCGTTGGCCTACCGCCGGCTGCTCGACGCCTCGACCCGCTCGTTCAACTACGCGTACCAGTTCTCTCGCCTCCAGCGCGAGGCCGGACGAGCCGCACACAAGCTTTTGCTTGGCCAGCTCCCGCAGGCCTGGGAGGTCGCCGGTGAACTCATCGGCGCGCTGCACGGGGTCCGGCTGTGCGGCACGGTGCCCGTAATCGCCGCGGCGGAGGACCTGGTGGCAACGGCCAGCGACCTAGACCTGAACGAGAAGAACGGCGCCCGGTTCCAGCGGCTGACCGAGGCCTTCGTCGCCGCCCAGGGCGTGTTTCTCGACGCCTGCCGCGAGGACCTAGCATATTCGGCACGGCGGTGGCAGCTGATACGGCGGTACAGGGAACACCGTTTCCTGCACGCCCGCCCCTGATGCTGCGTCCACATTCCACCCATTCGGTAAACACGTTGACAACATGCCGGACAAGGTCGCCGGCTCCCTCCGCACCGCCGAACTGGACGACGCCGAACGGTGTCGCCCGTGAAGGCGGTGACGCAGCGGGTCTGAGGGCGCCGCCCGGGTTACCCCTCCACCTTGATCCCGATCGCCGGGTTCAGGTCGTCCAGCTTGACCTCCAGGCCAGCCGGGGCGTGCAGCAGCGCCGCGGCGATGAACGCGCCGTTCGTGACGTACATGCCAGTCACACGCTCCATCGCATGCTTGAGGCCGTACGAGGAGCTCTCCGCCGGCACAGTCAGCCAGGTCTGCTCAGCGATCCAGGCGTAGGCAGCCTGAACCTCGTCGAGACGGACAGGCTTCGGGGCGAAGGCGCTTGAGCCGTATCCGTTCGCGCTCAGGTTCGGGTGGGCGACGCTGAGGGCGTTGAGGTCGGCCTGTGTGATGGTCATTTCGACTTACCTTTGCGTTAGCCTCGCCGTTTCGGTTGGCGTGAGATCAGTTGCTGGCCGTGAACGCGAAAGTGCCTTCCGAGCTGGGACGATGAACCTTGTCGAGGGGTTCTGTCGGTCCAGGTGGAAGGCACTTTCTGCGTGCAGGGTATCGGTTCGCGTCCCAGGCTTCATGTCTCCGCTGACGGTGCGGGGGTGGTCGGTCATGCCGGGGCACGGCTACTGGCTGATCTCGCCGATGTCACTGGACTGACCAGCTCGTACTCCACCGCGTTGAGACCGCTTCGGCCACGAGGTACTGGTCATGACCCGGGCCGGATCGCTAC
>NZ_MAPV01000039.1 GCF_001700505.1 Streptomyces mutomycini | reverse complement strand
GATCACTCGCCTGCCCCGGCTGAGCCGGGGCAGGCGAGTGATCACCGACCGCGGGCCGCAACCCTCGCAGGGCGCGCCCTACTTGCCGACGGCAGCCCCGGCGGCCCGCCTCCGGACGGCGTAGAAGATGCCGCCGCCTGCGACCAGCGCCGCCGCAGCGGCGCCCGCCATCGTGAGCGTGGAGTCGGAGCCGGTCGCAGCCAGGTTGCCGCCGGCCGACTGCGGTCCGGCGCCACCGGAGGTGGAGCCGCCGGACGTGGAGGCCGAGCCGCCGGAGGTGGTGCCAGTGTCCGAACCACCGGACGAGGAACCGCCGGACGTGGCCGTTCCGCCAGTGGAGGAGCCCTCGGTGGAGGAGCCGCCGGTCGAGGAGCCGCCGGTCGAGGAGCCGCCGGTCGAGGAGCCGCCCGTCGTGCCGGTGCCCGCATTGATCACGATCTCGGCGGTGTCGTTGTCCGCGTTCGTGTCGAAGGGCCGGTCCTTCCCGCTGAAGGAGATCTTCCCGGTGGCGCCCTCGACGACCTTGTCGATCTTCAGGACGAAGGGGTAGGTCTCACCTCCCGCCGGGTGCACCCACGACTGCGAGGTCCCACAGCTGTAGCGGGTCTCGGTGACCGGGGAGCAGAAGCCGTGCGCCTTCACGACCGAGGTTCCCGGCGGAATCCGTACGTCCACGGCCACGGCGCCATGACCGGGCTCGCGGAAGACCCAGGCCGGGCCGTCGTTGACGAACTTCACCGAAGCGGTGACCTTGTCGCCCACCTTGCCCTTGAGCCGGGCGCCCGACAGCGCGAAGTCGGCCGTGTTGTCGGCCGTGACGTCGGTGTAGGTGTAGCCCTCGGCGTGGCGCGCCAGGTCGTCCTCGGTGGCCGGGGCCTTCTCGACCAGCTTCAGCGGGGCGCCCGTGCCCGGTACGGGCTCGGGCGCGGTCCCGTCGAAGCCTGACGGCTCCACGGCCTCGACGGCCATGAACACGTTGTCGTACAGCGCGTCGTCCTGCGCCTCGAGCCCGATCGGCTTTTCCGGCACGTAGACGACGCCGGGCTTGAGCGGCTGGTCGATGGCGCACACCGCGACATCACGTTCGGGTTCCTCGTCGTGCGACGGATACGTCGTGTACGTGCAGTTCCCGTAGGAGTCCGCCGCCGCGAGACCCGAGGTGACGGAGTACGTCACCCACACCTTCCCTATCTCCTCAGTGCCCTTGTTCAGCACCGAGAAAGGAGCGTCGAAACCGCTGCCGGGCTGCACACCCGTGATCGGGGCCTGCGTTCCGATCCCGAGGTCCGGCTCCGCGGCGAAGGCGGCGGACGGCATGGACGCGATCCCGGTCAGCGTGACGGCGGCGAGTACACCGATCGCGGCACGTGAGAGACGACGGCCGGGAAGGGGGTGAGTCATAGGAGTTCCTCGTCGTGGCGGACGGTGGGAAGTGCCGTCTCCGGCACAACAGTTACACCCATGTACAGACGGGTCCCGCCGCCAAATGGTTGTGTGACTCACGCAAATTTGCCCGGGCGCACCCCTCTGCCCATGCGTCCCTCGCGCCCTGCCGCCCGCCCGTCCGGCCGGCTCGCTCAGATGTCGTCCGTGACCGGCCGCAGCTCGTAGTGGAGCGTGCGGTCACGCTTCAGCCGGTGGGCGAGCGGGACGGCCACCCCCTGGAGCGCCGGGTATTTCCGGGAGAGCGTCCGGGAGGCGTGGGTGTTCTCCTTCGAGTCCTGCGGAAGGAGCCGCGCCCAGGCCTTCACGGGCGGGCCTGTCGGTGCGCCCCGCACGGTGCACGGAGCGATCTCCACCACCGGGTGGTTGCGCATCCGGTCGACCTTCCAGGCCGAGGAGAACGTACGGATGAAGGCGTGGTCGCCCTCGACGGCGATGCTGACGGGGGTGTGGGCCGCTGATCCGTCCGGCCTGCGGCTGCTGAGCAGGACGGTGTACTGCTTCACGAAAGGCTCTAGCTCACGGATCGTCTCCATGTATTCCATGGTGCAATAAATAGTGGCGATCCGGGCTTTTCGGTCAGCCTCCCGTGCTGCCGGACCAGGACCTCCAGGCCGTCGACGATGCGGCCGCACCGGGCCGGACGGCGGACTCCGGGCATCGCCCCTGATCACGACATGGCGGGAATTGTCTTATACGGTCGTAGTGTGCGGTGCGTCGACACCGCTGCTCCTGCCGGACAACCGACGGAGGCCCTGGGATGGGCGAACTGGGGAGGCTGGAAGCGCTGCGGCTCGCCGGGCTGACGGCGGTGGCCGATCCCGGCATGGACCGGTTCGCCAGACTGGTCACCCGGTTCCTCGGTGTACCGGTCTCGCTGGTCTCGCTGCTGGAGACCGACCGGCAGGTCTTCCCGGGAATGGTCGGACTCGCGGAGCCCTGGGCCGCCCGGCGCGAGACCCCCCTGAGCCACTCCTTCTGCCAGCACGTCGTCGTCGACGGCCGGCCGCTGATCCTCGAGGACACACGGGTGTCCCCGCGCACCTGTGCCAGCATGGCCATCCCCGACCTTCAGGCGATCGCGTACGCGGGAATGCCGCTGACCGACGCCGACGGGCAGGTCCTGGGATCGCTCTGCGCCATCGACCACAAGCCCCGGAAGTGGACCGAGGACGAACTGCAGGACCTCGGGGACCTCACCGTCGCCTGCTCCGTGGAAATGCGCCTGCGGATCGCCTCCGAACACCTCAGGCAGGACCGGGACCAGGCCGATCTGCTGCTGCGCGCCTCCGTCGAGCTCGGCCACGCCCACGGCTTGAAAGACCTGACACGTCGGCTGCGCACCCTGTTCGAAGACCCCGCCGAGCCGACGTTCGTGGGCATCCTGCTCGCGGACGACCAGGGGCTGCGGCGGCTGGTCGACCCGGACCACGTGCGGCCGGTGGAGGCCGCCATCGACCGCCTGGACCTCGACGCGGGTTTCCCCAGCAGCCAGGCCGTGCGGGAACAGCGCACCGTCTTCGTCCCCGACCACGACGCGCTCGTGGCCGGCTTCAGCCCCGAGGCCGTCGCCGGATACGACGCGCTGGGCCTGGGCTCCGTGCTGTGCGTCCCGCTGGCGGGCGGCCGTGGCGCGGTGATGTGGTGCTGGCCCGGGCCCCACGTCCTGACGGTGCTGGAGGAAGCGGTCCTCACCGCCGTGGCCGGGTACGTGGGCCAGGCGGTGGAGCGCACCCTGTTCGTCGAGAACCGCCTCAGCACCGCCGAGCAACTGCAGGCCGCCATGCTGACGGATCTGCCGGCCGTGCCGGGCCTGGAGCTGTCCGCCCTGTACCTGCCGGCCGGCGACCAGGACATGGTGGGCGGCGACTGGTACGACGCCTACCTGCTGCCGAGGCTCCCGGCCGTCCCGCAGCGCGCCCTGATGCTGTCCATCGGAGACATCATCGGACACGACGTCCAGGCCGCCGCCGTGATGGGCCAGATCCGCAGCATGCTCCGCCAGGCCACCCTCGGTGACCCCGCGTACTCACCCGCAGCCGCGCTGGACGCGGTCGACCACGCCTTCGACGCGCTGCCCCTGGGCCCGGGCGCCACCGTGGTGCACGTCCGTCTCGACCCGGACGGCGGGCGGTGGAGGCTGACCTGGTCCAACGCCGGACACCCCCCGCCACTGCTGCGGACGCCCGACGGCCGTGTCTCGGTCCTCGACGAGCACGACCTGCTCATCCTCAGCAACCTGGCCGGCCCCGTCCGCCAGGACCACAGCCACGAACTCCAGCCGGGAAGCGTGCTGTTGCTCTACACCGACGGCCTGGTCGAACGCCGGGACAACGACATCGACGTGAGCATCCAGGAGGCGGCGTCCACCCTGGCGGAGCACGGGGACCTGCCCCTGCCGCAGCTCCTGGAGGCGCTCTCCCGAGGTCTTGCGGAGGTCCCGCAGAGGGACGACGTGGCGGTACTCGTCGTCCGTGTCACGGAGGCGGAAGCCGCCGCCCCCGGGGAACACACCGGACGCGGCTGAGCGGGCCTCAGGCGCGAGGGCGGCCCGCCGCGACCAGTTCGGCGACGTCGAGGGTCAGGTCGGCACCGATCGACGAGGGAAGCGGCGCCGACTGGCCGGGGGCGTAGACCTCGTGGCTGTCGTACGTGCAGCCCGTGGGTTCCGTCAGGACGTGCAGGCGTCCGTGGCGGCGGTCCAGGATCACGTACACCGGGATCTTGGCCTCGGCGTAGACGGAGACCTTGTTGCGCAGGTCGTTCCTGTAGTTGCCGGAGGTCACCTCCAGTACGAGACGGAAGACCGCCGGGTCGTAGCAGTTGTTCCCGGCCTGGTGCGCGTCGAAGTCCGCGTCCACGACGGCGAGGTCCGGGATCGCGTAGTCCTCCGGTCCGCCGGGCAGCCACAGGCCGATCGCCTGGAGGACCCTGGTCTCATCGCCGTGGAGCCCTGCGGCGATGAACGGAATCATGAGTGTGGTCAGTGCATCGGCGTGCGGGCCGTCCGGGGGTGGGGCCACGGTGATGACGCCTCCGATGATCTCGACGCGATAGCCCGGAAGCTGCTCCATGAGGTGGTTCGCCGTCACGAGCATGGGTTCCGGCTCATCGTCACAGGGGTGCTCGACTGCGGCTGCAGACATGGCGGGCCCTCCTGGAATGGCTGGTGTCGAGAACATCATCGTAGGACGGGGCGCCCGGCTTCGTCCCGTAGGCGCCTCATCACCCTGCCGAGTGAAGCAGAAACGGCCCCGCACACCGAAGTGTGCGGGGCCGCCTCGTGCGGGTGACCGTCAGAGCTTGTCGATCACGTAGTCGATGCAGGCGGTGAGCGCCTGGACGTCCGCCGGGTCGATCGCCGGGAACATCGCCACGCGCAGCTGGTTGCGGCCCAGCTTGCGGTACGGCTCCGTGTCGACGATGCCGTTGGCGCGGAGCACCTTGGCGACGGCCGCCGCGTCGATGCCGTCCTCGAAGTCGATCGTGCCGATGACCTGCGAGCGCTTCGCCGGGTCGGTGACGAACGGGGTGGCGTACTTGGACTCCTCGGCCCAGCCGTACAGGGCCTGCGAGGACGCGGCCGTGCGGCCGGTCGTGAAGTCCAGACCGCCCTGGGAGTTCATCCACTTCAGCTGCTCGTTCAGCAGGAAGAGGGTGGCCAGCGCCGGGGTGTTGTACGTCTGGTTCTTCAGGGAGTTGTCGATCGCCGTGGGCAGCGAGAAGAACTCCGGGACGTGCCGGCCCGAGGCGTGGACGCGCGCGGCACGCTCCAGGGCGGCCGGGGAGAACACGCCGATCCACAGGCCGCCGTCGGAGGCGAACGACTTCTGCGGGGCGAAGTAGTAGACGTCCGTCTCGGTGATGTCGACCGGCAGGCCGCCCGCACCGGAGGTGGCGTCCACCAGGACGAGGGAGCCCTCGTCGGCGCCCGCGACCCGCTTGACCGGGGCCGCGACACCCGTCGAGGTCTCGTTGTGAGTGAAGGCGTAGACGTCCACGCCCGCCTCGGCCTTCGGGTCCGGGTGGGTGCCCGGGTCCGAGGCGATGACGGTCGGGTCGGCGAGCCACGGGGCGAGCTTGGCGGCCTTCGCGAACTTCGACGAGAACTCGCCGAAGTTCAGGTGCTGGGACTTGTTCTCGATCAGACCGTGGGTCGCGACGTCCCAGAAGGCGGTGGAGCCGCCGTTGCCGAGAACGACCTCGTATCCCTCGGGGAGGGAGAAGAGGCTGCGCACGCCGTCGCGCACTTCGCCGACCAGGTTCTTCACCGGGGCCTGGCGGTGGGACGTACCGAGGAGAGAGGTGCCGGTCGCGGCCAGCGCGTCGACCGCCTCCGTCCGCACCTTGGAGGGCCCGGCGCCGAAACGTCCGTCGGCGGGCTTGAGGTCAGCGGGAATCTGGATGTCAGCCACGGACCGGAGCGTAGTCCCTTGGGGAAGCGGTCGAGGACCGTGTCCGTCGGGTGAGACACACGCTCCGGATCATGGACGGCCGGTGCGGCGGGGAGCGGTGGTGCGGATCAGCCGAGATCGACCGGCAGTTCGTACAGGTCGTTCTGGGTCACGATCGGCTTGTTCCGCAGCTCGGAGGCCGGTACGGCGAGGTCCAGGTCGGGGAAGCGCTCGTACAGCGCGGGGAGCGCGACCCCCGCCTCCAGCCGGGACAGCGCGGCGCCCGGGCAGACGTGCGGTCCGTGGCCGAAGGCGATGTGGCGATTGGGGGAGCGGGTGATGTCGAACTCACCGGCGGTCGGCCCGTACTGCTCCTCGTCGCGGCCCAGCGCGCCGAACGAGACGATGAGGGCCTCGCCCTTGGGCAGGACCTTGTCGCCGACCTCGATGTCCTCGGTCGCGAAGCGGATCAGGACGTGCGAGGTCGGGGTGTTCCAGCGCAGGGTCTCCTCGATCACGTTCTCCCACGGCACCTCGCCGCTCAGCACGCGCCTGCGCTGCTCGGGGTGGGTCTGGAGCGCCTCGACGACATTGACGACGAGGCTGATCGTGGTCTCGTGCCCGGCCGCGATGATCAGCTGCAGCGTGTTGACGATCTCCTCGTCGGTGAGGTGGTCACCGTCCTCGGAGGCCGCGATCAGCGCGCTGGTCAGGTCGTCGCCCGGGTTCGCCCGCTTGCCGTCGACGATCTTCGTGAAGAGGGCGCCGAGGTCCGCCATCATCTGCGGGACCTCCTCGGGAGGGGTCTGCGTCGAGAAGAACTTCTCGAACAGCTCCTTGAGCCGCGGGTGGTCGGACGCGTCGACGCCCATCAGCTCGCTGATGACGTTCATCGGCAGCGGGTAGGCGAACTCCGCCTTCAGATCGACGGGCTCGCCCTTGGGGCGCGCCGCGAGCCGGTCCAGGGAGGCGTTCGTCAGCGCCTCGATACCGGCGCGCAGCCGCTCCACCCGCTTCACCGTCAGCGCCTGCGCGACCATGCCCCGCAGCCTGCGGTGGTCGGCGCCGTCGACCGTCAGCATGGAGCGGCCCGGGTTGGCGAGACCGATCAGCGGCCAGTCCATCGGTATCTCGCCCCGCTGCCAGGCGTTCCACACGTCGATGTCCTTGACCACCCGGCTGTCGGTGAGCAGCCGGCGGGCCTCGGCGTGGTGCGTCACCGCGTAGCAGTGCACCCCGCCGGGGAGCTCCACCTCGGCCAGCGGGCCGGCGGCGCGAAGCGCGGCGCTCTCGGCGTCGAGGTCGGCGACGAGGGGATCGAGGGCGATCCGGGTCATTTCTGGCCTCCAAGTGCAGGGGTGGGCGTGAAGTGCACCGGCAGTTCCGTCAGGCCGCGCAGCCACGGGGACGGGCGTCGGGTCAGCTGGTCCTCGGGCACGTCGAGGTCGATGTCGGGGAGCCGGTCCAGGAGCACCTCGATCCCCGTACGGGCGATGACCTCGGCGGTCTCCTGGGCCGGGAAGGGGCAGCGGTGCTCGCCGTGGCCGAAGGAGAGGAAGGCGCTGTTGCCGCCGGTCAGCGTGGAGCCGTCGGTGCGTACCTGCGGGTCACCGTTGGCGGCGGCGATGCCGAGGAGCAGCATGTCGCCGGCGCGGATGTGGCGCCCGCCGAGGTGGGTGTCACGGGAGGCCCAGCGGCCGGCCACGTTCTGGGTGGGAGTGTCCTCCCAGAGGACCTCGTTCATGGCCTCGGCGACGCTGTGCCGGCCGCCGGAGAGCGAGGCGGCGAAGCGGTCGTCGATCAGCATCAGCCGCAGCGAGTTGCCGATCCAGTCGGCGGCGGGCTGGTGGCCGGCCGCCATCATGACCATGAGGTCCTGGGCGACCTCCTCGTCGGTGAAGCCGCCGGGGTCGTTCAGCATCCTGGTCGCGACGTCGTCGCCGGGCTCGGCGTGCTTGTCGGCCAGGAGCTGGAACATGGCTCCGCCGAGGTGCTGCTGGCCGGCGAGGGCCCGCTCGCGGCCGTCGATCATGTCGTTGAGCGCGCCCACGAGGGGCGCCCCGACCTCGTCGCTGAACCCGTAGATCTTCGCCAGCACCCGTGCGGGGAGCAGCATCGCGTACTCGGCGATGATGTCGGTCCGCCCGGTCGCGCAGAACCGGTCGATGAGGCTGTCGGCGAACTCCTCCGCGTACCCCTTCAGCGTGAACGGGTCGACACCCTCCAGCGCGTTGCTGATCATGGCCGCGCGGACGGTGTGCCGCTCACCGACCGTGTAGAGGATCGACGGCTGCCTGCGGCCGATCATCGGCAGCAGCGGCCAGCCGTCCGGGATGTTGTCCCACTGGTTCCACAGCTCCGAGTCCCTGCTGAAGAGCACCGGGTCGTTGGTGACCTGGTGCAGTTCGCGGTAGCCGACGATCAGCCAGGCGGGTATGTCGCCGTCGAGCACGACCGGGGCCACGGCGCCGTGGTCGCGGCGCATGTCGCGGTACAGCTGCACGGGGTCGGTCTGGAACCGCGGCCCGGACAGGGGGACGGCACCGTGGGACACGGGGCACTGGGTCACAGGGTCGGCTCCGGGGTCTTGGCCGCCGCCGGGGCGGGGTTCTCTGCCAGGGCCGCGTCCGCGGCCTTCGCTCGGGCGACGGAGAGTGCGTAGAGGTGCTCGACCAGCGTGATCAGGACGTACTTGCTGGAGGAGCGGTCACGGGCGTCGCACTCGACGAGCGGGACGTCGGGGGAGAGGTCGAGGGCCTCGCGGATCTGCTGCTCGGTGTGGAGCGGGCCGCCGAAGTCGTTGCACGCGACGATGAACGGCGTGCCGTGGTGCTCCAGCCGGTCGATGGCGTACCAGGAGTCCGCGAGCCGCCGGGTGTCGACGAGGACGACGGCGCCCAGGGTGCCGGAGAAGAGCCGGTCCCAGAGGAACCAGAAGCGTTCCTGTCCGGGCGCGCCGAAGAGGTAGAGGACCGAGCGCGCGTCCAGTGTGATGCGGCCGAAGTCGAAGGCGACCGTGGTCGACGTCTTGGAGTGCACGCCTTCGAGGTCGTCGACGGCCTCGCCCGCGCGGGTCATGGTCTCTTCCGTGTTGAGCGGACGGATCTCGCTCACGGATCGGACCATGGTGGTCTTGCCGACCCCGAAGCCGCCGACGACAACGATCTTCAGTCCGTTGTCGGCCGTCGCCTGCAGGGCGGCACGGTCAGAGGTTGCGGAGTCCAACGAGCACCTGTTCCAGGGTGTCGGTGTCGGGGAGCCGGTCCTCGACACGTGCAGTACGGGGGTGGCGGGCGCTGATCCGGCCGGTGTCGAGCAGGTCGCACAGCATGATGCGGACGATGCTGACGGGCAGATTCAGGGTGGCCGAGATCTCGACGACCGCGGTGGGGCTGTGGCACATCCGCAGGATCGCGACGTGCTCCGACTGCATCCCGGGGCTCGGTTCGCACTCGGCGACGACGAGCGTCACCAGGTCGAACGCGGCCGAGTCGGACCGGCTG
>NZ_MAPV01000389.1 GCF_001700505.1 Streptomyces mutomycini | reverse complement strand
GGACTCCGGAGACGAGGCGATCCGCCGCTTCCTCGAGGGCGGGCAAACGATCCGCCGGGGACAGGGGTACTCGATACGCGTGCCCGCTCCGTTGTCCGTGCACGTGTCGATGATCGAGCGGTCGTCCACCGGACTCATGCAGTCGCCCGCCGGCCGCAAGGCCCACCGCATCCATTCCGACCGGGTGACGTCCGTGCGGATCACGAACTGACCACACAGCAAAACCCCGCGCCGCTCGGTGCGGGGCTTCTGCTGGTCAGAGTGGCTCGTCAGCTAGCCAGCTTGCTGACTCGCCGACTTACTGGCTCGCTGGCTCGCTCGTCCGACCAGGGCCCCATTGCTTCGGCCGGAACGTCAGCCGACGGGCGGTCAGCTGCCATGCTGAGTAGCTGAACTGCCACCTCAGCCCTTGGAGAGCAGCGTGGATCTGAACGCCACTGGCGACCCCTTCGTTGCCCCGGATGACATTCAGGTCCGTGTCGGCATCGACCTGCGGCCGGGCACTCTTATCCTCACTCGGAACCGCGAAGACTTCACGGCATACCACGCCCTGGTGAAGTTCGCCTCTGTTGAAGGGGGCCCATGGGCGGCGGAGCAGGTCAATTTCTCGGCAAAAGCGCCTGAGGGCAAGTCCGTGGGATTGACCGTGGATCTCCTCAACGAAGCCTGCGACGGTCCCCGGGCTGGCCTTCCCGGCGCGATCTGGAAGGTTGTGGTTCTCGCCGCGACCTCCGCCGGAGACGTCGGCATCACCTACGCGCCCCCTCAGGTTTCCACCTGACACTGCATCTCAGCACTCCTTCTGGTGGCACCCAGTACGAGCCGGAAGCAGGGTGGAGGGATGACCGCACCCGGGCTGTTCGCTTCAGCCGGGCCGAGCCGTCTGCGCGGTTGACCGTACCGAGGTCACGCTCGTCAGGCTGGACCTCGAGCACCAGGCGCAGGCCATCGCCGCAGCATGTAAGCCAGGACCAGGCAACGCGGCTGTTCCGGGCGGTCCACCGCCCGGAACCCTGCTCCATCTAGGACCAACCCTGGTGGCCAGTCTGCGGCTCGGGGAGTTGTTATTGGGCCGGAGGCCCACCCCGGGAGCGTTACCGGCGTCGTCGGCGGACCAAGGTGAGAGCGAGTTCCGGCAGCGCCCGCACGACGGCGACGACGTCTGTCCGGTGGGCTCGGCAGATGGCGACGATGCAGACGGCGGTGGCGCAGAGCAGGCCGCTTCCGACGATGAGGGCTGTGGCGAGAGCGATGTGGTCCATGAAGGGTCTCCAATTTCAGGGCGCACGGAGCCAGGGCAGGTCCGGACGGGAATGACAAGCGCCCGTGATGACGGGGCGTGGCTGCGGTGAGAGCATCAGCCGGGTGCGGCTGTGCTCAAGGGTTCGAGGACAAGTGGTTAGAGACGCAACCCCTGATAGATACGGGCTCTGCGACGTAGTTCTCGACTAGTCATGAGGCGACGTGGTGTCCTCTCCGGCCCTCACAGCTTGAGGATGATGGCGAGCGCCATGAACGCGGCGCACGCCACCGTGAGGGCGGGAATCAACATGGGGTAGCTCACTGCGATGAGGCCGATTACGACCGTGCCGAGGAGAGCCGTCACGATTCGAGTGTTCGGCTCGCTGGGGTTGGGCTGCTGCTGCATGGGTCCTCTATTCGGTAGGCGTAGCCCCGCTTCAGGGCGCACGGGGGTAGGGCAGTGGCGGTGCGGAAAAAAGGTGCCCCCACCCGGTCAGCGGGTCGGCGGCGGAATGCAACCTCCTGCCCCCGGTAGGGGTGGGGAGGGAAGTTCAGACTGAGCAGTTCGTTCGTAGGCTGGAGCGCGGTGGGCAGGGGTGGAAAGTGCTAGACGATTTACGGAACTCGGCGCCAAGCCCCGCAACTGCCCCCGCGGCT
>NZ_MAPV01000388.1 GCF_001700505.1 Streptomyces mutomycini | reverse complement strand
ATCCCGCTGGAAGAGGTCTCCACGACCCGACGCGGACAGCGCTTCGCGTTCGTCATGGACACCCGGCTGTGCGACGGCGCGTTCGCCCTCGCCGAGGAATGCGACATGCTGGTCATCGAGTCGACGTTCCTCGACGAGGACAGCCGGCTCGCCGCCGACCACGGCCACCTCACCGCCGGCCAGGCGGCCCGGGTGGCGAAGGAGTCGGGCGTGCGGCACCTGGTGCTGACACACTTCTCCCAGCGCTACACCGACCCCGACGCCTTCGAGCGCCAGGCCAGGGCAGCCGGCTTCGAAGGCGAACTGACCATCGCCCAGGACCTGATCAGGGTCCCGGTCCCCACCCGCCACACGTAACGAGAACCCCGTGCACCTCCCCAAGGCCGAACTCCACCTCCACATCGAAGGAACCCTCGAACCCGAGCTGGCCTTCGCACTCGCCGCACGCAACGGCGTGGACCTGCCCTACGCGGACACCGAAGAGCTGCGCACCGCCTACCTCTTCGACGACCTGCAGAGCTTCCTCGACCTGTACTACTCCCTCATGGCGGTGCTGCGCACCGAGGACGACTTCGCCGAACTGGCCGACGCCTACCTCGCCCGCGCCGC